>NZ_JARVSW010000001.1:0-158741 GCF_030208985.1 Pseudomonas sp. MEJ108 | reverse complement strand
CGCCTACCTCGCATAAATGCTAGGTAAACGCTCGGCTTCGAGCCTGAAAGCATCAGGCTTGAGGTCTTTGATCGCCGCCTCAAGCTGCCTGCATTGCCGAATGATGTAGGCGGCGATGGGCTGGGGGGATCGGGTGTATGCGCGGTCAGTGCAGTTACATGACGAGGTCACACCGCGCATGGCTGAGGAAGGGATGCGGGTGTTTGATACTTGTTTGGGATTGTATTTGCCGATGTTTTTGGTGAGGATGTCTTGCGCCTAAGATAGCGAAATTACTTAAAGCGGGTCCGGTCACATATCCCGAATCTCTGATGCATGAGCTATATTGTATTCTTCTTTATAGCCTTTCAGCACATCGCGGTACTCATTTAAAGTTTTTTCATACCTCGTCTTTGACGCAGAATACATCTTGATTCGCCGCCCAGACTTGGTCTTTTCTTTGTAAAAATCATAAAGTATTGAGGCCCCTTCAACCTTGCGCTTATGCAATTCAAGCCTTTTGCTTGCAGCTCTGAATTCTGGAGAAACTACCGGACTGGCTTTTCTATCAACCCAAGATCTCATTCGGCTGAGATAAGACGGATCAGACATCTTCTCAATTATTCCTGCTCTAGGGACAACTGTTAATTCTACGCCGACAGCCGAATAAGGCGCCAGCGCCGCATGGGCGGGGCCCATCGGTCTAGTTGAAATACCAGCACTGGATGACAAGGAAACCGGGATTGTACCCGTATGACTTACAATACTTGTTTGAACATTCTGAGAAATTAAATGTTTTACTTTACTCGTAATAGGCCTGGATCTTATCCTGGCTTTTCTAAAAGACAAGAAACCAACCTTGCTTATTGCTCTTATAGCAACGATTGTGATATGACCGGAGGGGTCCACAACCCCAACCGGATCCCCTCCACAATACCCATAGGCATTCAACCCGCCCTCATCAAACGGACTCAAACTGTCCGGGCTGTTGAACCGCATCAACACCGGGTTATAAGCCCGATACCCATTCCCCAACAGATAATGCCCGGTCACCGGATCGCGTCGTTCGCCGTTAAACCCCAGCAAACTGGTCAAGCCACTTTCAGCCGGATGGTGACCGTAGGGGCTGTAAGCCATAGACTCAGTACCCGCTTTATCCACAAGCTGCAAAACAGAACGCTGCTGATCCGTCGCCAACAACGTGGTTTCGATCGCACCCTCAACACGCCGCTGCTGAGCCAATAACAGGTCTTCATGCTGAAAGACCGTGCGTCGTGATGCACCCTCTATTTCGGTCGCCAGGCGGTTCTTTTGATAGAAGCGCTGCACATCCGCCTGCCCTGCCGGCGAGCTGGACGCCAGACGGTCCAGCGGGTCATAACTGTAGCGGCATAACACTGCTTGATTTGAAGAGGTCATGGCCAGATGCTTCGGAGGGAATCAGCCTTCAGCATCCAGCAATACTGATACGCCGCCTACCTCGCATAACTGCTAGGTAAACAGCAAAAAACCCCGGAGGGCTACAACCGTCCGGGGTGTTTTTTGCCCATCGTTTACAGCTTGGCGATGGAGACCTCAGTCGACTTCACGAAGGCGATGACTTCGCTGCCGACGACCAGCTCCAGCTCCTTGACCGAGCGGGTGGTGATGACCGAGGTCACGACGCCCGATGCGGTCTGTACGTCGATTTCCGACAGTACATCGCCGTGGACGATTTCCTTGATGGTGCCTTTGAACTGGTTGCGAACGTTGATGGCTTTGATAGTCATGGCATGTCTTCCTTTGGGGATCAGGGTTAATTTGCCCAGCGCAATTGCGTAGGCAGTGGCGAAAACGGTTCCGGGTCAGGTGGCGAACCCGGCAGGGCCAGCACACGGTTGAGTACTTCGGCCTCCAGCGCCGCGAGGCGATGCGAACCACGAACACGCGGGCGTGGCAGGTCGACCAGCAGATCAAGGCCGATCTGCCCTTCTTCGATCAGGATCACACGGTCGGCAATGGCCACAGCCTCGCTGACGTCATGGGTCACCAGCAGCACCGTGAAACCATACTGGCCCCACAGTTTTTCGATCAGTTGCTGCATTTCGATCCGGGTCAGGGCGTCCAGCGCACCCAACGGCTCGTCGAGCAACAGCAGGCGTGGCTTGTGAATCAGCGCGCGGGCCAGGGCAACGCGTTGCTTCTGGCCACCGGACAATGCGGCAGGCCATTCATTGGCGCGCTCGGCAAGGCCGACGGCCTCAAGCGCTTCTAGGGCCTGCGCTCGCCAGTCGCCGCTCAGGCCGAGGCCAACGTTGTCGATGATCTTTTTCCAGGGCAGCAAGCGCGCTTCCTGGAACATCAAGCGCGTATCTTCGCGGGCATCGTCCAGTGGCGCAGAGCCGGCGAGCAGCTGGCCTTGCGTCGGTTTGTCGAGGCCAGCGAGCAGGCGCAACAGGGTGCTTTTGCCACAACCGCTGCGGCCGACGATGGCGACGAACTGACCGGCCGGAATGTGCAGGTCGATGTCTTTGAGCACTTCACGGGCGCCGAACGCTTTTTTCAGTTTGCGTACCGCCAGCGGGATGCCACGCAGCAAATGTGGAGGTTGCTGTTTCAGACTGGTCATGCGGCACCGCCTTTGCTCGTTTGATAGGCCGGGTGCCAGCGCAGGCAGACACGTTCCAGGCCTCGCGCCGCCAGATCGGCCAGCTTGCCGAGTACGGCGTACAACACGATGGCCAGCACCACGACGTCGGTTTGCAGAAATTCCCGTGCATTCATCGCCAGGTAGCCGATGCCGGAGCTGGCAGAAATGGTTTCCGCGACGATCAGCGTCAGCCACATGAAGCCCAGTGCAAAGCGCACCCCTACCAGAATCGAAGGCATGGCCCCCGGCAGGATCACATGACGAAACAGGCTGAAACCTGACAGGCCATAGCTGCGGGACATTTCTACCAGCGCCGGATCGATGTTGCGGATGCCGTGGTAGGTGTTCAGGTAAATCGGGAACAGGGTGCCCAGCGCAACGAGGAATATCTTGGCGGTCTCGTCGATGCCGAACCACAGGATGACCAGCGGGATCAGCGCCAGGTGCGGCACGTTGCGGATCATCTGCACCGAGCTGTCCAGCAGACGCTCACCCCATTTGCTCAGGCCGGTAATGAAGCCCAGCGCCAGACCGATGCCGCCGCCGATGGCGAAACCGATCCCGGCGCGCCAGCCGCTGATTGCCAGATGGGTCCAGATTTCGCCGCTGGCGACCAGGTTTATGCCGGCTTCGATGACCGCGCTGGGCGCGGGCAGAATGCGTGTGGATAACCAGCCGGCGCTGACCGACAGCTGCCAGACTGCCAGCAACAGGACTGGAAGTGCCCAGGGCGCCAGTCGGTGAACGATGCGTTGCGAAGCACTGAGGCTCATGGAGTTGTCTCCTCGAAGGGTCTGACGATCACTGTGCTTGAGCAACAGCAGCAGGAGGTGTCCAGACTACGTCAGCAATGCTGAGCGGCTTTGGAATAAGCTTGAGCTGGTAGAAGGTGTCGGCGATTTTCTGCTGTGCCGCCACTACCGGCGGGGTAAGGAACTGCGCGCCGTAGCCCTGACGCTTCACCGAAGTCAGGGTGATGTCGGCCGGC
This sequence comes from Pseudomonas sp. MEJ108, assembly GCF_030208985.1. NCBI lineage: Bacteria > Pseudomonadati > Pseudomonadota > Gammaproteobacteria > Pseudomonadales > Pseudomonadaceae > Pseudomonas > Pseudomonas sp. MEJ108. The sequence goes on along the minus strand of NZ_JARVSW010000001.1, from coordinate 155,145 downwards.
AGCCCCAGCAAAGGTGCGACCTGTTGGGTCACTTCATCGGGGTTGGCCTTGGACCATTCCCCCACCGCACGGACCTCCTCGACCAGGGCCTGAATGACCTTGGGGTTTTTCTGTGCGTATGGCTTGGTGGCGAGATAGAACTGATGGTTATCGACAATGCCGGTGCCATCTTTCAAGGTGCGCGCCTGCAATTGCTTTTCAGCAGCGGCCTGGTACGGGTCCCAAATGACCCAGGCGTCCACGCTGCCACGCTCGAAAGCCGCACGCGCATCGGCCGGAGGCAGGAAGACGGTCTGGATATCGGTGTATTTCAGGCCGGCATCTTCCAGTGCCTTGACCAGCAGGTAATGGACGTTCGAGCCCTTATTGAGGACGACTTTCTTGCCCTTCAGGTCCTTGACCGAGGTAATCGGCGAGTCTTTGGGGACCAGAATGGCTTCACTGGTCGGTGCTGGCGGCTCGTAGGCCACATACAGCAGGTCCGCGCCCGCGGCCTGAGCGAAGACCGGCGGCGTTTCGCCGGTGACGCCGAAATCGATGGAGCCTACGTTCAGGCCTTCAAGCAGCTGAGGACCACCAGGGAACTCGGTCCACTGGACTTTCACGCCCTGCTCGGCCAGGCGCTTCTCCAGCGAGCCCTTGGCCTTGAGCAGCACCAGCGTGCCGTACTTCTGGTAACCGATGCGCAGATCTTCCGCCTGGGCCTGAGTGACCGCACCAAGAGCGACCGCAGCAGCAAACAGCGCAACAAGGCCTCGACGCAAAATGACAGTGCGCATATGCGCTCCTTTACCTATTTGGGGTGATCCCCTGCTCGACCGGTTACGAAGGAGCAAGGTGGGAATAGGCACGACATTAACAGCCCTTTTTTATATCTATAAATCTTATTTATTCATTTAGTTATTCCATAAATGAATATATAAAAGTGTTCGTGCTTGTACGTTGGCAACCTGTGACGCGGAGCGTCACGACAGGCATTCCCACGGGAGCGTGAGGAACGATAATCCCAACTATCGTGCCCATGCTCCGCGTGGGTATGCCGTTCTGGACGCTCTGCGTCCGATCCTGATTCTGCAGCGCGACGAAGATTTGTGACGCAGAGCGTCACGACAGGCATTCCCACGCTGGAGCGTGAGGAACGATAACCCTGTAACTATCGTACCCATGCTCCGCGTGGGTATGCCGTTCTGGACGCTCCGCGTCCGCGCTTGATTGAGCGACGTAGCAGGCGGCTATGAGGGCGCAATAAAAAAGGGCCGATAAATCGGCCCGAATAACCCCACGCTTGGTAGATCGAAAATCAGCGGTTTGGCTGTGGTGTCAGGCGCAGATAAGGGGTGACTGCCTTATAGCCCTTGGGAAAGCGCTGCTTGATCTCGGCTTCGTCCTTGATCGACGGCACGATCACTACGTCATCACCGTCCACCCAGTTGGCGGGCGTGGCGACCTTGTAGTTGTCGGTCAATTGCAGGGAGTCGATAACGCGCAGAATCTCGTGGAAGTTACGCCCGGTGCTGGCCGGATAGGTAATGGTCAGACGCACCTTCTTGTTCGGATCGATCACGAACAGCGAGCGCACAGTCAGTGTGTCGTTGGCATTAGGGTGAATCAGGTCGTACAGGTCGGAAACCTTGCGGTCGGCGTCGGCCAGAATCGGGAAGTTGACCAGGGTGTTTTGCGTGGTGTTGATGTCGTCGATCCACTTGATGTGCGAATCGACCGGATCCACCGACAGCGCAATGGCTTTCACGCCGCGCTTGGCGAACTCGTCTTTCAATTTGGCAGTGAAGCCCAGTTCTGTGGTGCACACCGGCGTGAAGTCAGCAGGATGAGAAAACAACACACCCCAGCTGTCGCCGAGCCATTCATGAAAACGTATACGCCCCTCACTGGATTCCTGTTCGAAATCAGGGGCGATGTCGCCAAGTCGCAGTGTCATGGTGTTGCTCCTTGTCTGTATCGGGTAGGCCTTGGTATAGCACCACTGTGCGCCCTGCCGAGAGAAGTTAAAAAGAATAAATAATGCACCCAATAGACCTGCCAGGAATATCAAAAAACAGGCAAAAGAAACCCCGCACAGGGCGGGGTTCCTTTAAGCCTCAATACACTTACATGAAGCTATAGGTGTAGTTGAAGAGGATGCGGGTTTGATCGGTATCAGCAGTAGTAGCGGAGTCACCACGGAAACTGCCGTGGCGCACAGTTGTACCGAAGCCTTTGAGCGGACCACTCTGAATTACGTAGTCAACGCGCATATCACGCTCCCACTCGGAGTGACTACCCAGATTGCGATTGACATCACGGATGTCATCACCGCTCAAGTAAGCAATCGCAGCCTTCAGACCAGGAACACCAACCTTGGCGAAGTCATACGAGTACTGACCGAAGGTGGTGTTTTCACCAGCCCGGTTGAACCCGTTGATCATCGAATCAGTGAACAGGTAGAAGCTCGAACCGCCGTTACCTTCAGGTCGGCCGCGACCGTCAACTACGTTGCCTTGGCCAAGATAGACCATGCCGCCGCTGTCACCCACTTGCTGGTGACCAACCATAAACGAGTGACCGCCCAAGGCGTAAGTGAACATGGCAGACCAGGTCTGGTTGTCGACTTCGCCGGTATGTGAGGCGTAACCACCGTTGTTGTTAAAACGATAGCCCGCTGCAGCTTCGCTGTTTTTGCCGTCAGCGCTGCTGTTGAAATAACGCAGGTCAGTCTTGAAAGACTGGTCGTTGTCGATCTGGTAGACGTGAACCAGGCCCAGGAAGTGTTGCTTGTAGAAGTCTTCAAGGTTCGCGTAGTAGTACTGCAGGGTCAGGTCTTTGGTAACTTTCCAGTCGGCACCGGCGAAACGGAACTGGTCGGCGGTCTGGGTAGCACCAGCAACGGACAGGTCAGTCCAGTTGCTCGAAGCACGGCCAATGGACTTGTTCAGTTGACCTGCGGTGAAGGTAACGTTATCCAGATCCTTGGAGGTCAGGATGCCGCCTTCAAAGGCCTGAGGCAACAGACGACCATCGTTGCTGACCAGAATCGGCAGGTTCGGCGCCAGCGCATTACCAACCTTCAATTCAGTTTTAGAGAAGCGCATCTTGGCGTTGGCACCAACACGGGACCAGTCGCTGACCGAAGAACCATCAGTATCAGTCGGAACAACGGTATTAGCTGTGTTGGCATTATGGTGCTCAATACCGCCACCCAAATGCAGACCCATTACAGCTTGCGCATCAAGACCAAAACCGACAGTGCCCTGAGTAAAGCCAGAGAGGTAGTCGAATTTCAGACCGGTAGAGGTTTCTCGCTGGTCGGAAGCACGAAACCCTTCACGCAGGTCGTTATTGAAATACAGAGTACGAGAACTGACGGACGCTTTACTGTCTTCCAGGAAACCAGCTGCGCTGGCCTGCTGAGCCAATACACCAACGGTGACGGCCAAAGCCAGGGTGGACTTCTTCATTACTACGCTCCTCGTGAATCTAATTTTTTATATCCATGGTGCCGGGCTTGGCCCTGACCCACGGATTAGCGATAGGCGACAGTCCCGATCCGAGATCAATGGATTCTGTTCGCCCTGACTTTTGACTAGACCGCTTTGGTCGATGGCAACACGTCGGTGCAATGCTTTTATGCGCTGAAGAAACCGTTGCTGGAATCTTGAGAACATCCAGTCATTTGTCACAACTCGTGTCAGCAAAGACGTCACGGAGTGTATCGACCTGACTACCCATTTCCCAAAACTTATTTTGGTACCGTTCGTCAGATCTATCGTTTTCGTGCCCCCGACCGGAAAAATGCACCTTCACCGGCCTCGATCCCCGCCAGCAGAGTGCTGATGCAAAACTGGCGAAAGCCTTGTATTACGGGAACTTCGGGGAGATTAGTCAGTTAATGTGACAGTTGTCATCACTTTGACGGCGCACCGTGTTCAAGCACAAAAAATTTTTTTCACTTTGCTTTTTTGGGCCATTTTCAAGCATTTTTCGGCCTTCAGAGCCGTCCCTCACTGTAGTCCATGTGAACAAAAAGGCAATTCTGGTGTCGGGCGCCATGGCAGCCAGCCGATTGGCCAATGCGCAAACGGCTCATTTGTGCACGTGAGGGGCGAAGATCCATCATCGAGTTCGGATGGACGAGTGCATCAGTATGGGTTTCTGCACGCTAGTGGTGCGCAAATTGAGTGCGCTTCTGGAAAACCGGAAGGCTGGAACGTGTACTGCGTTATCAAGGAGGAACGACGCGGCACTACGACTCCGCTCTATAGCCAAATCACTTCCGGCACACGAGAAACATGTATAAATATTTATAATTCAAAGAGTTATGTGTTGCAGGAATAAGGCATGGCCTCACGCAGGGAGGATCCGCTTCTCACGCGAACACGTTTTTTCTGAAACGATTTGAAAACTGGCACGCCCCCTGCAATAGGTATTACATCACCAGTTTTGGGGACCTTGGTACAGGCAGGCCGGGGATTCCCCTCTTTTATTCCTCCCGGAGACTGACCTCCAGTCTCCAGCGCCCGTCCACCTTCTCAGTGCGCCAGTCGCCATGAAGTGGACGGGCTGCCAGGAGCGTCAGCACCAACCCCTTCTCTCCCCGTTCTACCTTCCAGCGCGCAATCCTGTTGTCGAACCTCAGTTGGCCCGTCCACGGCTGTCCTGAGGCATCGACGTTGAGGACCACTGCACCATCGACTGTCGCGCCGCGATACTTCGGTTCTTCGTTGAACCAGAGCGCCAGACCGGCAGGCAATTCTTCGATCTGCTCCAGTTCGACCGGGTCAGGCTGCTGCAGGCGGCCGATAATCGTGCCCACGGTAAACCCGACAATCGCCATGGAGCCAAGAACACGCGGCCATAGCTTCGGTCTCGGGTCCTCTTCAAGGGTAGAATGCATCCCGTCCTTTCGTTCGGAGCCGTGCATGTTTCACGTCATCCTTTTTCAACCAGAAATTCCGCCGAATACCGGCAATGTCATCAGGCTATGCGCCAACAGTGGCTGCACCCTGCATTTGATCGAACCCTTGGGTTTCGAGCTGGACGACAAGCGCCTGCGCCGTGCCGGGCTCGATTATCACGAGTATGCCACGCTGCAGACACATGCTGACCTGGCAAGCTGTCTGGAGAAGATCGGCAACCCGAGGGTGTTCGCCTTCACCACCAAAGGCTCTCGGCCTTTTCATGATGCGAGCTTCGAGCCAGGCGATGCCTTTCTGTTCGGTCCGGAGAGCCGTGGCCTGCCCGCCGATATTCTCGACTCGCTGAGCAGCGAGCATCGCCTGCGACTGCCCATGCGCGAAGGCTGCCGCAGCCTTAATCTGTCCAACACGGTGGCCGTGGCTGTCTATGAAGCATGGCGTCAGCATGGATTTGCCTAGACCGAGCGGCCATGCACAAAAAAGCGCCCCGAAAGGCGCTTTTTGTTTGCAGCGGTAACGCTTACTGAACAGTCGGCGTTTCGCCAGCTTCCTGCATGCGTTGCAGTTCTTGCGCGTACAGGGCGTCGAAGTTCACCGGAGCCAGCATCAGCGCAGGGAACGAGCCACGTACGACCAGGTTGTCGATGGCTTCGCGAGCGTAAGGGAACAGGATGTTCGGGCAGAATGCGCCGAGGGTGTGGCTCATTGCGCCGTCGTCCAGGCCCTTGATCAGGAAGATACCGGCCTGTTGCACTTCAACGATGAAGGCAACTTCGTCGCCATTGTTGACTGTCACGGACAGGGTCAGCACGACTTCGTAGAAATCGCCTTCCAGCTGCTTCTGACGGGTATTGAGGTCCAGGCTGACGGTCGGCGTCCACTCCTGGCGGAAGATCGCCGGGCTTTTTGGCGCTTCGAACGACAGGTCGCGAACGTAGATACGCTGCAGGGAGAATTGTGGGCCGTTTTCTTCGTTGGCAACGGCGTCGTTGTTCGGTTGATCGGTCATCTCGGATCCTTGTCAGATTAGGCTGAAAGATTAAGGGGTATCAGGCCAGCAGCGCATCGAGCTTGCCGGCACGCTCCAGAGCAAACAGGTCATCGCAGCCGCCCACGTGGGTCGAACCGATCCAGATTTGCGGTACGGAAGTACGACCGGCCTTCTGGGTCATTTCGGCACGCAGCTGCGGCTTGCCGTCGACCCGGATTTCCTCGAAGGCCACGCTTTTGCTCTGCAGAAGCTGTTTGGCACGTATGCAATACGGGCAGTAGTCGCTGGAATAGACGATGACTTGAGCCATGTTCACTTCACCAGAGGAAGGTTATCGCCGCGCCAGCTGGAAATACCGCCGGACAGCTTGGCCGCCTTGAAGCCGGACTTGAGCAGCTCGCGGGCGGTGCTGCCAGCATGCTGCCCCATTGCATCGACTATGATCAACGTCTTGTCCTTGTATTTCTCCAGTTCGGCGGTACGGGTCAGTACCTTGTCCTGCGGGAAATTCAGGGAGCCGACGATGTGCCCTGCGGTGTAATCCTTTTTCGAGCGCACGTCGATGACCACGCCCTGATCGCTGTTGACCAGCGCGGTCAGCTCGCGAGTGCTCAGGCTGGCGCCGCCCTTGCTCATTTCGTAAGCAATCAGCAGTCCCAGCAGAATGACGAAGGCACCGGTGATCAAATAGTGGTTAGTGGCGAATTCAAGCAGGTGAGCAACCATCAGTAGGTTCCAGGGCGTTAAAATGTCGGCCAGTATACACAGCAGCCAAGGTCGGCCAAAGTCCGTACGGCAGTGACGCCGTTTGAACTTGTCCTTAAAATGCCGTTCCCTTGTACTTTATTCATCTCTTTATCCAATCAGCATCGAGTGGGTTCTATGACTGCCACGCCAAAACCTCTGGTTCTTATCATCCTGGATGGCTTCGGACACAGCGAAAGCCACAAGGGCAATGCCATTCTGGCCGCGAAGATGCCGGTCATGGATCGTCTCTACCAAACCATGCCCAATGGCCTGATTTCCGGGTCGGGCATGGACGTCGGTCTGCCGGACGGGCAGATGGGCAATTCCGAGGTCGGGCACATGAACCTGGGTGCCGGCCGCGTGGTGTATCAGGACTTCACCCGGGTGACCAAAGCGATTCGCGATGGCGAGTTCTTCGAAAACCCGACCATCTGCGCCGCTGTGGATAAAGCCGTCAGCGCTGGCAAGGCCGTGCACATCATGGGCCTGCTGTCCGATGGCGGCGTGCACAGCCACCAGAACCATCTGGTTGCGATGGCAGAACTGGCGGTCAAACGCGGTGCAGAAAAAATCTACCTGCACGCCTTCCTCGACGGTCGCGACACGCCACCGCGCAGCGCGAAGAAATCCCTCGAGCTGATGGACGCAACCTTCGCCCGCCTGGGCAAGGGCCGCACCGCCACGATCGTCGGCCGCTACTTCGCCATGGACCGTGACAACCGCTGGGACCGGGTTTCCTCTGCCTATAACCTGATCGTCGACAGCACCGCCGATTTCCACGCCGACAGCGCCGTTGCCGGGCTCGAAGCCGCCTACGCACGCGACGAGAACGACGAGTTCGTCAAGGCCACCCGCATCGGCGAAGCCGCCCGCGTTGAAGATGGCGACGCGGTGGTGTTCATGAACTTCCGTGCCGACCGCGCTCGTGAACTGACTCGTGTGTTCGTCGAAGACGATTTCAAGGACTTCGAGCGCGCCCGTCAGCCGAAGGTCAACTACGTGATGCTGACCCAGTACGCGGCGAGCATTCCTGCACCGTCCGCTTTTGCTGCGGGCAGCCTGAAAAACGTGCTGGGCGAGTACCTGGCGGACAGCGGCAAGACCCAGCTGCGCATCGCTGAAACCGAAAAATACGCCCACGTCACCTTCTTCTTCTCCGGCGGCCGAGAAGAACCGTTCCCGGGTGAAGAGCGCATTCTGATCCCGTCGCCGAAAGTCGCCACTTACGACCTGCAGCCGGAGATGAGCGCACCGGAAGTGACCGACAAAATTGTCGATGCCATCGAACATCAGCGTTATGACGTGATCGTCGTCAACTACGCCAACGGCGACATGGTTGGCCACAGCGGGATCATGGAAGCCGCGATCAAGGCTGTGGAATGCCTGGACGTGTGTGTCGGGCGCATCGCCGAGGCGCTGGAGAAAGTCGGTGGTGAGGCGCTGATTACCGCGGACCACGGCAACGTCGAGCAGATGACCGACGACTCCACCGGACAGGCGCACACTGCGCATACCTCCGAGCCGGTGCCGTTCGTTTATGTCGGCAAACGTCAGCTGAAAGTTCGCCAAGGCGGCGTTCTGGCCGATGTCGCGCCGACCATGCTGCACCTGCTGGGCATGGAGAAACCGCAAGAGATGACTGGTCACTCGATCCTCGTGGCCGAGTAATCCGGAAAAACCGGCCTTTAGCCATCAGGCAAGGCCGGTTTTTTATGTTTCAGGCCTCAAAGCAGTGGCTGCGAGGCGTTTTTTTTGCAGCGCATGGCGGGCATACTAGGCCTGACATTTTTTCTCACAATTCCTCGGTATCGCCCACCCACATGCTTCGCGCCTTGATTGCCCTTGCTCTGATCTGCCTGCTCAATCCGGCGTTTGCCGAAGACGAGCGTGTGCAAACCCAAAAACAGATAGATGCTGCGCGTCAGGATGTGGCGGAGCTGCAAAAAGTCCTGGGCAAGCTTCAGGAAGAACGTGCAGGCGTCCAGAAGGACCTGCGCACCACTGAAACCGAAATGGGCAAGTTGGAAAAGCAGGTCGAGGTCCTGCAAAAGGAACTAAAAAAGACGGAAACCGAGCTGCAAAAGCTCGACAGTGAAAAAAAGAAACTCAACAGCGCCCGCGTTGAACAGCAACGCCTGATCGCCATCCAGGCCCGCGCCGCCTACCAGAGTGGCCGTCAGGAATACCTCAAGCTGCTGCTCAACCAGCAACATCCCGAGAAGTTCGCGCGAACCCTCACCTATTACGATTACCTGAGCCAGGCGCGCCTGGAGCAGCTACGCAATTTCAACGAAACCCTGCGCCAGCTGGCCAATGTCGAAAAAGACATCGACCTGCAACAGGCCCAGCTGCTGGTGCAGAAAAGCAACCTGGACAGCCAGAGCGAAGAACTGGCCAAGGTTCGTCAGGAACGTCAGCAGGCACTGGCCAAGCTGAATCAGGACTACAAGGCCCGCGATCAGAAAATGCAGGCGCGGCAGCAGGATCAGGCCGACCTGGCCAAAGTCCTCAAGACCATCGAAGAAACCCTGGCCCGCCAGGCACGTGAAGCCGAAGAAGCTCGCCAGAAGGCGCTGGTCGCAGCCCGCGAGGCGGAAGAGAAGCGTCAGCGCGAAGCTGAAGCCGTCGCCCGCAACAACAGCAACAACAGCAGTAGAAAAAGCGATGATGAACCGGCACCGCGTCGCCCGGTCAAAGCCCCCGGCGCAGTCGTTTCCAGTGCCGGTGTTTCCTACGGCGGACCGTTTGCAGAGGCCAAGGGAAAACTTCCATGGCCTATCGATGGTCGACTGCTTGCGCGTTTCGGTGAAGCCCGCGGTGATGACGAACGGACCAAATGGGACGGCGTCATGATCAGCGCCGCAGCCGGAAGCCAGGTACGTGCCGTGCATGGCGGACGAGTGGTGTTCGCCGACTGGTTGCGCGGTGCCGGGCTTCTGGTCATTCTCGACCATGGCAACGGTTATCTGACCCTTTACGGGCACAACCAGAGCCTGCTCAAGTCGGCAGGCGACATTGTAAAAGCCGGTGAAGCGATTTCCACGGTCGGCAATAGTGGCGGTCAGGACACGGCAGCGTTGTACTTTGCTATTCGTCAGCAGGGTCGCCCCAGCGATCCGGCCCAATGGTGCCGCACTCAAGGATAAGTCGGCGTCAATATCTGTAGGAGTTCGTTAGACATGCTGCATTTGTCCCGCCTCACCTCGCTGGCCCTGGCAATTGCCATCGTTATCGGCGCGCCTCTGGCGCAAGCTGCCGAAAAGACCGCGCCAGCCACGCCTGCAGCAGTCTCGCCCGCCAAAACCAACGCCGCCGCAAAGCCGCCGCTGCCGCTCGACGAGTTGCGCACCTTTGCCGAGGTCATGGACCGGGTCAAGGCGGCCTACGTGGAGCCGGTCGACGACAAGACTCTGCTGGAGAACGCCATCAAAGGCATGCTCAGCAACCTTGATCCGCACTCTGCCTACCTCGGCCCGGAAGATTTCCAGGAGCTGCAGGAAAGCACCAGCGGCGAGTTCGGTGGGCTGGGCATCGAAGTCGGCGTCGAGGACGGTTTCGTCAAGGTGGTTTCGCCCATCGACGACACACCGGCTTCCAAGGCTGGCATCGAGGCAGGCGACCTGATCGTGAAGATCAACGGTACGCCGACCCAGGGCCAGAACATGCAGGAAGCGGTCGACAAGATGCGCGGCAAGATCGGCGAAAAGATCACCCTGACGCTGGTCCGCGATGGCGGCACGCCGTTTGACGTGACCCTGGCGCGGGCAACCATTCAGGTCAAGAGCGTCAAGGCGCAGATGCTGGAAAATGGCTACGGCTATATCCGCATCACCCAGTTCCAGGTCAAGACCGGTGACGAAGTCGGCAAGGCGCTGGCCAAATTCCGCAAGGACAACGGCAAGAAGATGAGCGGCCTGATTCTCGACCTGCGCAACAACCCGGGCGGCGTGCTGCAATCGGCCGTGCAGGTGGCGGATCACTTCCTCACCAAAGGCCTGATCGTCTACACCAAAGGCCGCATTGCTAACTCCGAACTGCGCTTCTCGGCAGACCCGGCAGACGCCAGCGAAGGCGTGCCACTGGTGGTGCTGATCAACGGCGGCAGCGCCTCGGCATCGGAAATCGTTGCCGGTGCCCTGCAAGACCAGAAACGCGGCATCCTGATGGGCACTGACACCTTCGGCAAAGGCTCGGTGCAGACCGTCCTGCCGCTGAACAACGATCGCGCCCTGAAGATCACCACCGCGTTGTACTACACGCCGAACGGCCGCTCGATCCAGGCCCAGGGCATCAACCCGGACATCGTGGTACGTCGGGCCAAGGTCACCAACGAAGCGGACGGCGAGAACTACAAGGAAGCCGACCTGCTGGGTCACCTGGGCAATGGCAACGGCGGCGCAGACAAACCGACCGTCAAGAGTGGCGCAGCCGCCAAGGCGCGTCCGCAGGATGACGACTTCCAGCTCAGCCAGGCGCTCAGCCTGCTCAAGGGGCTGAGTATCACCCGCGGCAACTGACGGATGCGCTTTCTAACTTTGTTATTGCTGACCCTCTCGATCACTGGCGCTGCCCATGCAGCGCCAGCCGAGAACAGCGGCAAACCGTCCAAGGCCTACCTGAGCCTGATCATCGATGACCTGGGCCAGAATCCGCAGCGCGACAGCCGCACACTGGCGCTTCCCGGCCCGGTCACCCTGGCAATCATGCCCGACACCCCGCATGCCACCGAGTTTGCCCGCCAGGCTCATCGCGCAGGCAAAACGGTCATGCTGCACATGCCCATGGACCCCGCGACCGGTCCTTACGCCTGGCACCCCGAGCTGCCACTGCCTGAGCTGGAAAGCCGTCTCAATGCTGCCCTGCTGAAAGTGCCGTACGCAGCCGGCATCAACAACCACATGGGCAGCCGGATGACCGCCGAGCCGGTCGCCATGACCTGGCTGATGGCCGAGCTACAGCGTCGTCACCTGTTTTTCGTCGACAGCCGCACCAGCGCGAAAACCGTGGCGGCCGCCGAAGCGCAGCGCATCGGTCTGGCCAGCGTCTCGCGTGACGTATTCCTGGACGACGAACGCACCGCAGAAGCCATCACCCGCCAATTGCAGACCGCGATAAAAATCGCCCGCAAATATGGTTCTGCCGTGGTGATCGGACACCCCTACCCTGTCACGCTGGACGTACTGGAACGCGAACTGCCCAACCTCAAGGCACAAGGCGTCGAATGGATCGACCTGCGCAGCATGATCGGCGAACGCGGCAATCAGGCGAGTGCGGCGCATGGCAAGAACGGGATTTATCGCTGACGCAGCAAACCACTGCACCGCCCTGTCAGTTCTGTCAGTACCTTCCAAGCAAGGACAGGCCCACACTGCGCTTACTCGGTTTGGGCAGTATGGACATCCGATAGCAGATCTCGTCTGACGCTATCCACCACTCCCGCTGTTGTACGAGAAGATCACAGGCACGAGCATAGTGGCCCTCACCGCCCACCCCGTACCTGCCCACTATTTCTCTCTCGGGCATGAAGCGCCCGGGCAACAACGGGTAACCATTCCATGAACGATTTCACTTCAGCCGTCGCTGGCGCAAGGGCGCTGCAGGGCTTCATCTGCGGCACCTCCATAGAGGATTCCGAACCGCAGGCAACTCAAGCCGTTTCAATTGTCGCAGTCGACATAACGGCAGTTTCAGATGATCGCGTCGAGGTCATCGTCATGGTCTACGGCGCAAACGGGGCGACGGTAGAGGCGCTTAGAGCCGATGGCACCTGGGCCTCCATCGGCTCGGTTGCCATGGGCATACTCAATCCGGATGTGCCTGCAAGTTATCTCTTAGACCCTGACCACATTCGCCTGCGTGTCGCCGGCTTTCCAGACTCTGACACCACGTTTCGAGTCCGTCCGATACTGACCCGCCTGTCATCGCACAAGAACAACGACGGCAGCCTGTCAGTCAGCGGCTCTACCACTATGCAGTCGGGGCTGGTGGAAGCGTTTTCCGATTCGGAATGGAAAGGCATCGGTATCGTCAGCGGCGGGGTCTTTTCCAACCCGGCCGTACCGTCTGCTTATCTGCACACCGCCGATACCCTGCGTGTTCGAATATGCAGCCATGATAAAAATATTTGCTCTTATGCACTGGATTCAACGCTCGAGTTCCCTCACCCGCGCTCCGTGCTTATTCAACCAATGCAGGACGCTGCTGCCGAGCAGGCGGCAATGTCCTGGAGAATACGCAAGGCGGACTATCAGCCAACCGGCTACTTTGCGCTCGCAGGACAAGAGTTCGAGGTACGGGTATGGGGCAACGTCGATAATCTGACCTTGCTGGTCGGTACACAAGGCCTGGCTGACCGCGACGATCCGTCAGAGCAGTCCGAGAACATGCGAGCGCGGCCTCTGACCCGAGGAATAAACATTATTCGAGACCCCTTGGGAGGTGCCATTCACATCCGTAACCTGATCGGCTCCAGGCCGGGCGTAGCAAGGGTTATCTTCGGAAGTGGCGCCATTCCGATGCCCTACTATGTCAATGGGATTACAGCGACCCAGTGGCGAAAAATGCTTTTACTCACCAAGGCGCCTGAGGTCGAGCTAGTGGGTACGCACATAGTAGTGGCAGCATTTCGAAGCACGGCGCTCAAGTTTTCTGATGTCGAACCCAGTGCCATAGTGCATTCTCACGAAGAAGTCATGCGGCTGGAGGCAGAAGTCAGCGGGTTCGACGGTTCTGCACCCATTCACACAAGGTCTCGCTTGTTGATCTATGCGGTGGAAGGCTCCGCCAGCAAAATTCCCCATGCGACCACAGGTTGCATTGCCTTGCCCTACAGAGAAGCGATCGGTGAGTTCAATGAGGCTCTACTCGGAGGGCTGGCCGCTGAGCGATGGGTCACGCTGCACGAGTACGGACACCATTATCAAACCTCTTACAACTCATACGGCCTGTTTGGCGAAATCACCGTCAATCTTTATGCCCTTGCTGTAGGACGACACTACATCAACGAATACACCTATGTACTTCCAGAGCGGTGGAATGGCACCGTGAATTGGCTGGCGTTACCACGCACTGAAAAAATCTACGGGGCGCCTGAATCCGACCCTTTGGCAATGTTTGAACAGCTTCGCAAGGGATTAGGCGAGGACTTCCTGCCAGACTGGCATCGTTACATCAGAGAACATCCAGGCGAGGCCCTGGGTCTTAAATACTTCGTACTGACTGCGTCTATCGCCGCCAAACGTAACCTGACCGAGTTTTTTGCCGATTGGGGCTTACTCAAACTCACGGATACCGACGTATGGATTGCCGTGAACGCCCTTGGATTTCCTTACCCGTCACAGCGGCTGGCTGCCATCAGGCCTTACTTGAATCAGGTTTGACTGTCATGGATCAGCTCGGCTTGGCAGAGGTAAGTACATGAATACGCCCGGATTGCGTCGGCAGGTTCAAGACCAGACGTAAGCCAAATCTGCTTTCCGTGTCCACCACCGTCTCAGCCTTGATAAACGTGTCAATTCCGGCTTAAAGGAAGGTGTTCCCATGATGGGGGCCCAGACACATTTATCAGGGATTGATGATGAAACCGACCATGATGACGGGGGCGTGCTGCATTGCCGCACTGCTGCCTTTTTCCATCCACGCCACACCTGCAGACCTGGGCGAAGGGCTGATGGCTCTCGCACCTTCGATAGCCCTGCTCAACGCCGACGGCTCACGCGACCACTGGAACGGCATCGGCCGTATCAACAGCAGGTCAGGGTCAAACTGCACGGCGACGCTGATCGATAGCCGAAGCGTCGACAGCCCGTCTGACGCGCCCGCCTACGTACTCACCAGCGGCCACTGTATCAATCGCCAGAATGGCGTGATCATCACCGATGGTGAAATCGAAGGCAGCGTGCAGTTCAATTTTTTCACCGACAGCACCGCCCGCAGCTATCCATTGAAGCGGGTCAGCTGGAGCAGCATGCAGGGTGTGGACCTGGCGATTGTCGAGCTGCAGCCCACGCTTGAAACACTCGTCAACGACGGCATTCAGCCCATCAAGCTCGCCGCGGAAATGCCCGAACAGGGTCGCGCTATCTTGTGGGTGGGCGCACCGCTCGGCAAGGAGACCGGGCATCTGCGCATGGCGGCCTGTGTTCGCCATACGTCGGAGGTGATCATGGAGCCGCCTTGGGTCTGGCGTCATACCGTCCGTAATCAGTGCCGGGATGTCGGTACGGGCGCGTCCGGCAGTCCGCTGCTGACCCGCGACAGCGGCGAGCTCTATGCGGTGATGAACCTCACCAATCAGGCCTCGTCGGATAACCCGAGCGAAGACCTCAGTGACGAAATACCCGGTTTTCCGCCGATGGTCGCCGACAGTAACTATGGCAACCCGGTCACGCTGCTGAAGAAGTGCTTTGTCAGCGGCACGCTGAGTACGGACCCGGCGACCTGCGATCTGTTTCCAGCCTTCTCGGTCGATTTTGAAACGCTGGGCCGGCAGCCCGCGCAGCATGCCAGAGTACAACTGGATGCCGAGGGCAGGAATGTCTATCCATCCTGGGACTTGCGCTTCATGGTCAACACGCCGTTGTATCGCTACAAGAAGGTCGATTCGGCCATGCAGTGCGAAGACCCGGTGGGTTACAGCCATACCATCAGCTCGCAGGACGCGACCATCGATGACCCTGTGGACAAACAGATCGGCATCAACTGGCTGTGCATGGTAGGTGTGTCTTCGGCCGAACAACGCTCCAGCATCGGTCTGATGCGCAACGCACTGACGCTTGGCATAGAGCTGCAACCGGCAGGCCCCACGCCGGCACCGCAAATGGAGATCGGCACAAATCGATCTGGCGCGACATCGGTCGTCTGGTCGCACGAGCACCGGCTGATCGACTACTACACGGTCAAAATGGGCAAGCCGGAAACCACCGACTGCTCTGCCCCTGAAGGCTTCAAGCCACAATTTCGCGATCTGACATTACGCGCGAAGTCGTTGCCGTTGAAGATCTGCACCTACGCCCACGATATCAACGGTCAGCCATCCGCCTTGCGCGAAGACATCATCCCGTCGCCCGCAGCAGGCTGAGCGATTACTGATAGCGCGCCTTGACGGCATCGACCCAGCCTTCGGCGCGCATCTGATCGAGGGCCTTTTGCAAGCGTCTGACGACCTCGTCAGGCGTGCTCTTGTTGACTGCCAGGTAGAGTTCGGCGCTGTTGAAGCGCAGCGCCGTCTTGAGGCCCGTGACGCCTTCCAGTTTTGCCAGATAGCGGCCCACTGGATCGCCTACTGCCCACAGGTCGATCTGGCCGTTGGCGAGCTTTTTCACGTTGTCGCGGTCACGCAACATCAGAATCGGGTTCAAGCCCATGGTTTTAAGACGCTCGCCAATCGCATCGCCCTTGTAGGCACCGATGCGGTAATCCCTGGCCTGCTCCAGCGACGTCAAGGTGATCGGGCTGTCACCGCGCGCCAGCATGACCCAGTCGTAGGAGCCTACCGGGCCTACCCATTTGAAGAGGCTTTCACGTTCGGGCAGGCGGGTCGTGGAAAACACGCCGTAACCGGGCTTTTCCAGGGCCAGTTTGTAGACCCGGTCCCACGGAAAACGCAGCGTCATGCTGTAGCCGATATTGGCGCGCTTGAACATCTCGCGCACCACCTCGGCGGCGATACCGTCGATGTTGTTTTCCTGAGCGAAATTCTTGCCGTCGACCGCCATGTTGAACGGCGGGAAGTTCTCGGTCAGCAACACCATGGAATAAGGCGTCGACTCGCTGGCCCGGACACCTTCACTCGACAAGACACCGATCCCGATCAGTGCAAGCAGTAGGCGTTTGAACATGTTCCGGCACTCGATCGTGAACGACGCATGCAGAGTGCCGTGAACCCGGCGCACTGTCTAGCCCGGTACTTCGCGATGTCGCTTATGGACAACTTCGGTATGAGCGCTATCCGCACCGTCGTGAAGCCCCTCAGGCTCAATAACTATTTACCTCACGCGGCACAGCAGAATTTCATTGAATGACAGGCACCTGACACCACTTATCAAGGAATGATGATGGATATTCAAAGACGGGTTTTTCTGGCTGTACTTGCGGTCTCGATGACGAACGTCGCGTCTGCGCAACACATCGACTACGGCCAGGGAATGGCATCCTTCACACCCTCTTTGCTGCTGGAGAACGAGGATGGCAGGTTTGATCACTGGAATGGCATAGGCCGTATGGAAAGTCGGGGAAACCGCATGTGCACTGCGGTGCTCATCGATTCTCGTGGCAACCCTCAGGTCGACAGCCCTGATGTACCCGCCTACGTATTGAGCAGTGGCCATTGCACTTACACCCAGCCAGGCCAGTCGGGTGTTGATCTGGAAATAGAGGGGCATGTCGAATTCAATTATTTCAAGGGCATGTCCAGAAATCGCAAGAGCTATGCGCTGAAGAGAATCAAATGGAGCAGCCTGCGCGGTACAGACCTCGCTCTGCTGGAACTGGACACAACGTTGTCCCGCTTGTTCAAGGACGGCATTAAACCGCTGGCACTGGCGCAACAGGCGCCTACCGTCGGCATGGACGTGCTGTCTGTCAGCGCCCCTCTGACAGCCACCGGCTATACGCTGCGTTTGTCCGCCTGCAAACTGGAATCGGTGGTAAACATCGTCGAACACCCTTACGCCTGGAATGCCAACCTGAGCAATCGATGCGAAGACGTGTTACCGGGAAGCTCGGGGAGCCCCCTCGTAGACCGCTATACAAACAGGATCATCGGCATCATGGGCACCACCACCCGAGGTGCTGCGGAGCAAAGCCGTTGCTTCACCGACTCGCCGTGCGAGGTCAATGACGGACAGGCTTCGTGGCGTGTCGATACCAACTATGCAAGCCCGATAGACTCGCTGTCTGCCTGCTTTGCCGACGGGGTTTTCGACATTAACCGCCCCGCGTGCACGCTACAATCCGCGGCGCAACTGACGCTGGCAAATCCGGACTATCGCAAGCACTACATCCGGCTCGAACGCGATAAGAACGGGGACGTGATTGCCCCGCGCTGGAACATGGCGTTCACCGTCAATACCTCGATGTTCAAGTTCAAGGCCACGCGTAATCCCGCTGAGTGTCGCGAACCGGACGGTTATAAAAGCTCCAGAGATGCCCGTACCGCGCATATCAATGCTGTTATCGGCACAGAGCCCGGCATTTATTCGCTGTGCATTGCGGGCCACAATGGTAATCAGGGGGCAGCACCGGGTGTCAGGGAAAATGCGTTCATCCATACCGTCGAACTGGTCGAGGCAGATCAAACGCCTGCTCCCCATGTAAACATCGAACGGCTGGATAACGGCAAGCACCAGATAAACTTCATTTCTGGCTTGCCGACACACGCCAATCACGCCTACAAATTCGGCGCCCCCGAACTCACGGATTGCGCCGATTTATCAGGCTACAAATCGGTTTATTACAACTTCAGCATCAGCCCGAAACTGCTTCCGATCAAGCTCTGCACGATGGCCAGGGACGAAGCGGGTCATCCGTCCGCACCGCGCACGGACCTGCTACAGGAACAGGCGTCAGAAAAACAGGCTTCGGAAGGCTGAAATAAACGAGCGCACCGACGATGAAAAAGGTGCGCTCGTCTGACCGCTATGGCGACTCAGCGCACGACAATCCCGCGGCTGGCCATGTAGGCCTTGGCCTCGGGAACCGTGTATTCGCCAAAGTGGAAAATACTCGCCGCCAGCACAGCGCTGGCGTGACCCTCGATGACACCGGCAGCCAGGTGCTCGAGGTTGCCGACGCCACCCGAAGCAATCACCGGAATACCCAGTGCATCACTGATAGCGCGCGTGACGCCCAGATCGAAGCCGTTCTTCATGCCGTCCTGGTCCATGCTGGTCAGCAGGATCTCGCCAGCGCCCAGGTCTTCCATCTTTTTCGCCCAGAGCACCGCGTCCAGCCCGGTGGGTTTGCGCCCGCCGTGGGTGAAGATTTCCCAGCGCGGGGTTTCGCCCGGACCGGAGACCTTCTTGGCGTCGATAGCGACCACGATGCACTGCGACCCGAAACGCGCGGCGGCTTCACCGACGAACTCGGGGTTGAACACCGCGGCCGTGTTGATCGAGACCTTGTCGGCACCGGCATTGAGCAGGTTGCGGATGTCCTGCACGGTACGCACGCCGCCGCCGACGGTCAGCGGGATGAACACCTGACTGGCCATGCGCTCGACGGTATGCAGCGTGGTGTCACGGCCATCGACGCTGGCGGTGATGTCGAGGAAGGTGATTTCGTCGGCACCCTGCTCATCGTAACGACGAGCGATTTCCACCGGATCGCCTGCGTCGCGGATGTTCTCGAACTTGACGCCCTTGACCACTCGACCGTTGTCGACGTCCAGGCAAGGGATGATGCGTTTGGCTAGGGCCACAGGGTCAATCTCCAGCTGTTCAGCGTTGTTCGCGGTCGCAGAGCGCCTGAGCTTCGGCCACATCCAGCGTGCCTTCGTAAATCGCACGGCCGGTGATTGCACCGATGATGCCCGGAGCCTTCGCATTCAGCAGCGCCTGAATGTCGCCCAGGTTATGGATGCCACCCGAAGCGATCACCGGGATCCGCGTGGCAGCCGCCAATGCCGCGGTGAACGGAATGTTGCAGCCCTGCATCATGCCGTCTTTGGCGATGTCGGTGTAGACAATGGCCGACACGCCATCGGCTTCGAAACGCTTGGCCAGGTCGATGACCTGCACCGAACTGACTTCAGCCCAGCCGTCGGTGGCGACGAAACCGTCCTTGGCATCCAGACCGACAATCACCTTGCCGGGGAACGCACGGCAGGCTTCGGCCACGAACTCGGGCTCCTTGACGGCCTTGGTGCCGATGATGACGTAGCTCACACCCGCCTTGACGTAATGCTCGATGGTTTCCAGCGAACGGATGCCGCCGCCGATCTGGATCGGCAGGTTCGGGTAGCGTCGGGCGATGGCCGTGACCACATCACCGTTGACCGGCTGACCTTCGAACGCACCGTTCAAATCGACCAGATGCAGACGGCGGCAACCACCTTCGACCCATTTGGCGGCCATGGCCACCGGGTCATCGGAGAACACCGTGGAATCTTCCATCCGGCCCTGACGCAGACGCACGCAAGCGCCGTCCTTGAGATCGATAGCGGGGATAATCAGCATGCTTATTCCTTGGTCTGAAAGAGCGGCAAGCTGCAAGCGGTTAGCTGCAAGTATGCGTACTCACTGATTCTTGCGGCTTGAAGCTCAACGCTTGAAGCTGCTTTATCTAATTCTTTTCGAGTGCCCACACGTCACTTTCGATGCTCTCGAAGCGCTCCTTGAGCTGCTGCTGAACATCGAAAATGGCGCGATTGTAGTAATGCGGAGCAATCTCGCGAGTGAACAGCTCGAGGACTTCAGCCACTTCGAACGAGCCCAGTTCCAGCTCGAAGCGCTCTGCGAACAGGCGCTTGAGCTTGTCGATCGCCTGTTGCTCGTGCTCGGGCGAGAGGGTCAGGATCGGCGGTTTACCCTTGGCTTTGCTCATGCGCTTACCAGCGACCATCCCAGGCGGCGAAGTTCTGCAGCAACTGCAGGCCGTGGGTATGGCTCTTTTCAGGGTGGAATTGCACGGCGAAGCGCGAACCGTCGGCCAGCGCAGCGGCGAAGTCGAGGCCGTAGTGGCCACGCCCGACCACCTGACGCTGATTGGCGGCATCGATATAGAAACTGTGCACGAAGTAGAAACGCGCCTGATCCGGAATGTCATGCCACAGCGGGTGATCCACCGCCTGAGCGACCTGGTTCCAGCCCATGTGCGGCACTTTCAGGTGCTCGCCCTCTTCATGCAGGTCCTTGCCGAAGAACTTTACCTGGCCGGGAAACATGCCGATGCAGTCCACGCCGCCGTTCTCTTCGCTGCTGTCGAGCAACGCCTGCATGCCGACGCAGATACCCAGAAACGGACGGTCCTGGCTCACTTCCTGAACCAGCGAATCAAAGCCCAGACGGCGAATCTCGGCCATGCAGTCGCGAATCGCGCCCACACCCGGAAAGACGATGCGATCGGCTTCGCGAATCACCTTGGCGTCACTGGTAATCAGCACACGGCCTGCGCCCACATGCTCCAGCGCCTTGGCGACAGAGTGCAGGTTGCCCATGCCGTAATCGATGACCGCAACTGTCTGCATCAGAGCACACCCTTGGTGGATGGCATCTGCCCGGCCATACGCTCATCCAGCTCGACCGCCATGCGCAGCGCACGACCGAACGCCTTGAACACGGTCTCGATCTGGTGGTGAGTGTTGGTGCCGCGCAGGTTGTCGATGTGCAGCGTCACGTTCGCGTGGTTGACGAAGCCCTGAAAGAACTCCTGAAACAGGTCCACATCGAAGCCGCCTACAGTGGCGCGGGTATACGGCACATGCATCTGCAGGCCCGGACGCCCGGAGAAATCGATGACCACGCGCGACAGCGCTTCGTCGAGCGGCACGTAGGCGTGGCCGTAACGACGAATGCCCTTCTTGTCGCCGATCGCCTGGCTGAACGCCTGGCCCACGGTGATACCGACGTCTTCCACCGTGTGGTGATCGTCGATTGCCAAGTCTCCCTTGCATTCGATGTCCAGATCGATCAGCCCGTGCCGGGCGATCTGGTCGAGCATGTGCTCAAGAAAAGGCACGCCGATATCGAATCGGGCCTTTCCGGTACCATCCAGGTTGATCGAGGCTTTGATCTGGGTTTCCAGAGTATTGCGCTCGACGTACGCCTTACGTTCGGCCATCACCAGCTCCGCAAAATCATTGGGCGAAAAAAAGGCGAGCATTATAGGCCCAGAAGCGCCCGCCATGAAGCAAACAGACGACCAGCAGGGTATTTAACGGGCGAAGAGGCTCGCGATTGCGTTACATACCTTATCGATATTCCCTTCATTCAAACCTGCCATGCACACCCGGCCACTGCGCAGCATGTAAATGCCGTGAACATCTTTCAGTTCGTCGACCTGCTGCGGGGTCAGACCGGTGTAGCTGAACATCCCGTTCTGCCTGAGGATAAAGCTGAAATCGTGGCCGGAGACCTTCTGCGCCAGCACCTCGACCAGCCGCGTGCGCATATCGATGATACGCAGGCGCATGGCCTCGACTTCACCCAGCCACTGCTCGCGCAAGTGCGGCGTGTTGAGCACTTTCGAGACCAGAAACGCGCCATGTGCAGGCGGGCTGGAGTAGTTGCGGCGCACGGTTGCCTTGAGCTGGCCGAACACATTGGCCGACGACGTCGTGTCCTCACAGACCACCGACAGCCCGCCTACCCGCTCGCCATACAGCGAGAAGATTTTCGAGAACGAGTTACTGACCAGCGTGGTGATACCTGCGTTGGCCATCGCCCGGATGGCATAGACGTCTTCGTCGATGCCTTTGCCGAAGCCCTGATAGGCGATATCCAGGAAGGCGATGAGCTGACGATCCTTGATCACTTCGATCAGGCGGTCCCATTGCGCCACTGTCAGATCGGCACCGGTCGGGTTATGGCAGCACGGGTGCAGCAGGAGGATGCTCTGCGCCGGCAGCCCCTGCACCGTGTCGAGCATGGCCTCGAACCTCACGCCACCCGTCTGGGCATCGAAGTACGGGTACGCATTGACCTTGAAGCCCGCCCCGCCGAACAGCGCGTTATGGTTTTCCCAGGTCGGGTCACTGACCCAGACCTGCGAGTCCGGAAACGCGTATTTGAGGAAATCGGCACCTATCTTCAGCGCGCCCGAGCCGCCCACGGTTTGAATAGTGGCGACGCGGCCGGCCTGAACCAGCGGGTGATCGGCGCCGAACAACAGGGTTTGCACTGCCTGCCGATACGCCGCCAGGCCTTCCATCGGCAGGTACACGGACGCTGCCTGTTCGCCTTCGGCCAGTTGCTGTTGTGCCGTTGCTACGCATGCCAACTGCGGAATGCGGCCCTGTGCGTCGTAATACAGGCCGATGCTCAGATTGACCTTGTCCGCACGCGGGTCCTTGCCAAAGGTCTCCATCAGCGAAAGGATCGGATCACCGGCGTATGACTCCACGTGGGCTAGCATGCAAACAACTCCTTCGGGCAATAAAATCAGGGCTGACTAATGTAGCAGCGTATGCACCGGAACGGGCAGTGCATCGAGTACATAGGGTCAACTGAATATGACTATCGCGACGAATAAAATCCGGGCGCGATGATCAAAAGCGCAGTGCACCCAAAACCCAGGCAAAAAAAAACGCCTGCACCGAGGTGCAAGCGCTTTTCAGTTACCGGCAGGCTCTTAGTGGAACAGCACTGCGGTTTTCTGCAGGGTAATCCAGACGCCCCACGCCAGCGGGATGCCTACGGCCAGCCAGGCGGCGATGACCAGCGGCTTGCTGCTGTCGGAGGCTTTCCACTCCAGTGAAGTCGTGGCGTTGGCACCCTTGTCGTGACCGATGGCTTGTTCAGCCGCCAGTTCGGCGTCGGTCATGAAGTACTTGTCGGCAACCGGACGAATCAGCAGGTTGCAGATAAAGCCCAGTACCAGCAGGCCCGACAAGATGTACAGGGTGATGTCGTAGGCGTCGGCACGTGCAACACCGTGGGCGAGTTGGTACTCACGCAGGTAGTTGACCAGTACCGGACCCAGCACACCGGCCGCAGCCCAGGCAGTCAGCAGACGACCGTGAATCGCGCCGACCATCTGCGTACCGAACAGGTCTGCCAGATAAGCCGGAACCGTCGCAAAACCGCCACCGTACATCGACAGCACGACACAGAACGCAGCCACGAACAGCGCGATGCTACCCATATGGCTCAGGGTCGGAACCGACGCATAAAGCAGGAAGCCCAGTGCGAAGAACACGAAGTAGGTTGCCTTGCGACCGATGAAGTCCGAGCACGAAGCCCAGAAGAAACGACCGCCGATGTTGAACAGACTCAACAGACCGGTGAAGCCGGCTGCAATCGCAGCAATGGCTTTCAGTTGATCGGCATTGAGCTGGCTGAAGGTCAGGTCGACGCCCAGCAGTTTGCCGGCGAACACTTCCTGCAGCAGCGGCGAGGCCATGCCCAGGATGCCGATACCGGCCGATACGTTCAGGCACAGCACCAGCCAGACCAGACGGAACTGCGGTGTTTTCCACGCCACGCTGACGTGCACGTGACGGTTGGTGATCATCGAGTTCTTGGCCTTGGCAGCCGGAGCGGTCCAGCCTTCAGGTTTCCAGCCGGTTGGCGGAACGCGGTAGCCCAGCGCACCGCCGATCATGAAGATGAAGTAGATCACCGCCATCACCACGAAGCTCTGCCATACGCCAACGCTTTCAGCCGAAGCGAAGTGACCCATCAGAGCCGTAGCCAGCGGTGCACCCACCATCGCGCCGCCGCCAAAGCCCATGATCGCCATGCCGGTCGCCATGCCGCGCTTGTCCGGGAACCACTTGATCAGGGTCGATACCGGGGAGATATAACCCAACCCCAGACCGATACCGCCGATCACGCCCGAGCCCAGCCACATCAGCCAGATCTGGTGCGTATAAATGCCCAGTGCGGAAATCAGCAAGCCACCACACCAGCAGAGTGCCGAAACAACACCCGCCTTGCGTGGACCTGCGTGCTCCAGCCAGCCACCCCAAATGGCAGCCGAGCAACCCAGGAAGATGAAAAACAGTGTGTAGATCCAGCCCAGCATGGAGATCTGCCAGTCACAGGTCGACGCGAACATCTGCGCGAAAAAACCCATGTCCGGTGTGCAAGCGACAGGTGCCGTAACACCGATAGCCTTCGACAGCGGCAACCAGAATACCGAGAAGCCGTAAGCCATACCGATACAAAGATGGATGGCCAGTGCTGCAGGTGGAACAAGCCAACGGTTGAAACCTGGCTTGGCGATAATGCGCTCTTTGGACAAGAACGCAGGCTGAACGGCTTCGCCGCCCAAGGCTGTGCTTGTGCTCATTATAATTACCCCAATGTGTGAAGCTCGCAGATGGTCCGCTGGTCCGCCACAGACTCAGTGCCGAGCGGCCATGTCTGTTTTATCGGCAGGTTCTCCGGATACGTGACAAAAAGACGCACCCTGGCCAGCAAAAACGGAGACTATCACTGTCTGATGGCAAATAAGCATCTCACTACATGCTTTTTATTATCTATTTTCATACGCTAATCCACGTGCTCTATGGCCCCATAGATGCAATCAATTAAGCACTGACGAAAACCTGCCTTGGGCTTAGTTGGGCCAGCACCTGTGTGGCCGTTCGGCCGGCTTGAAAAGACTTGGAAGATATATCGCGACAAGACGACTCGCATTTTGTCATCTGCTCCCAGACGTAATGGCGCACGGTGCCAGCATCCCGAACCGGAGGCCAGACAGCAATAACGGTATCCGCAGCCCGGTCGGCTCGTCAGAGCGGTATACTCGTGGGCTATTTTTGAACATCGACACAAGGACTCGCCCATGAAAGCGTTCGGCAAAATCCTGGGGCTGTTTATTCTCGGGTTGTTGCTGATCATCGTGGCTCTCGGCTTCGCCCTGACCCACCTGTTTGATCCCAACGACTACAAAGACGAGATTCGCCAGCTGGCACGCGACAAGGCCAACGTCGAGCTGACGCTCAACGGCGATATCGGCTGGAGCCTGTTCCCCTGGCTCGGCCTGGAATTGCACGACGCCCATGTCGCGACCCTGACCGCTCCCGATCAGCCGTTCGCCGATGTGCAGATGCTCGGTCTGTCCGTTCGTGTTCTGCCACTGCTGCGTCGCCAGGTACAGATGAGCGACATTCGCGTCGAAGGCCTGAACCTGACCCTGCACCGCGATGAAAACGGTCATGGCAACTGGGAAGACATCGGCAAGCCAGCCGTGGCAAGCACTGAAGCACCTGGCGAGACAACGCCAGCCCCGGCTCCGGACGCGCCCAAAGCGGATCGCCCTGCCCAGCCGATCCGCCTGGATATCGACAGCCTGACCGTCAACAACGCCCGCGTGGATTACAGCGATTCCCGAAAAGGCCGGACCTTCATGGCCGAGAGCATTCAGCTGAGCACCGGACCGATTCGTGAGGCGTCCGATATCCCGATCAAACTGACGGCGTTCCTGAGCACCAACCAGCCCGTCGTGCGCGCCAAGACCGAGCTGGTTGGCGCATTGCGCATGGACCGTGTGCTCAAGCGTTATCAATTCGAAGACATGCGCCTGTCCGGTGAAGTCGCCGGCGAGCCGCTGCAAGGCAAGACCGTGACCTTCTCGGCGCAGGGCCAGTTGCTCGTCGACCTGGCTGCCAATATCGCCGAATGGAACAGCCTCAAAGTCTCGGCCAACCAGTTGCGTGCACTCGGCGAACTGCGTGCCCGCGATCTGGACAAAACGCCGCAGATCAGCGGCGGCCTGTCCATTGCCCAGCTCGATCTGCGCGCGTTCTTCGAAAACATCGGCCAGCCGCTGCCAGCCATGTCCGAGGGCGCGCTGAGCAAGGTTGAAATGGTCACGCGTCTGGCAGGTACGCCTACCAGCCTTGCGCTGGAAAACCTCAACCTGAAAGTCGACGACAGCAGCTTCACGGGGCGCATCGCGGTGGACGACTTCGCCAAACAGGCGCTGCGTGTCCAGCTCAAGGGCGATACCTTCGACGCCGACCGCTATCGTCCGGCTGAAAGCGAAGAAAGCAAAGGCGCCAAGGCCGCGCGCAAATCCGAGGTGCAGTCCGGTGAAGCCGCCGCCGCTGCGGGCGACTCGCCGCTGCCCGAACAACCGACCAAGGCCGCCTGGAGCACGGCAAAACTGCTGCCGCTGGAGCGCTTGCGTACGCTGGATGTCGAGGCTGACCTGAGCTTTGGCAAACTGACCCTGAACAAACTGCCCATCGACAACGCAGCGTTCAAGACCCAGGCCAACGGTGGCGTTATCAAAGTCGATACGCTGAGTGGCGACCTGTACAACGGCAATTTCGAGGTCAAGGGCAATCTGGACGCGCGTCCGGACACGCCTGTGGCCACTGTACAGACGCGCATTGCCAAAGTGCCGGTCGAACGCGTTCTGGAAAGCCAGGGGCAGACGCCGCCAGTGCGCGGCCTGCTGACCCTCGACAGCAACCTGACCGGCACAGGCAACAGCGAAAAAGCCCTGATCGACAGCCTGAACGGCACCGCCAGCTTTGCGCTCAATAACGGCGTACTGGTCAATGCCAACCTGGAGCAGCAGCTGTGCAAGGGTATTTCGATCCTCAACCGCAAGACGCTTAGCGGCGAACCGCGCGCCAAGGACACTCCTTTCCAGCAGCTCAACGGCAATCTGGTGATACGCAATGGCGTCGCCAGCAACCCGGACCTCAAGGTCCGCACGCCAGGCATGGCCGTCAACGGTAACGGCGACGTCGACCTGCGCGTGCTGGGCATGAACTACCGCGTCGGCATCATCGTCGAAGGCGACAAGAGCGACATGCCGGACCCGGCCTGCGAGGTCAACCCGCGCTTTGTCGGCATCGAGTGGCCGGTGCAGTGCCGTGGCCCGCTGGAACTGGGTGCCAAGGCCTGCCGTCTGGACAAGGAAGGCGTCGGCCAGATCGCTGCGAAACTGGCGGGCGACCGGATCAGCGAGAAGCTTGAGGACAAGCTGAACGACAAACTCGGCGACAAGGTCAGCCCCGAGCTCAAGGACGCCCTCAAGGGCCTGTTCAAACGCTAGGGCAAGGTGAACTGCTCAGGAGCGCCCTCGCGGCGCTCCACTGACGCAACCTTTCATATCCCGACTCACATCTCGACGAGAGCCCTCCAGGCCATGCAACCCGAACAATTCTCCAGCGCCGTGCTGGACTGGTACGACCGTCATGGCCGACATGACCTGCCCTGGCAACAAGACATCACGCCGTACCGGGTCTGGGTATCGGAAATCATGCTGCAGCAGACTCAGGTCAGCACCGTTCTGAGCTACTTCGACCGCTTCATGGAGGCCCTGCCGACCGTGCAGGCGCTGGCCGAAGCGCCCGAGGACGAAGTACTGCACCTATGGACCGGGCTGGGTTACTACACCCGCGCCCGCAACCTGCAGAAAACGGCAAAAATCGTCGTCGCCGATCATGGCGGCGAGTTTCCCCGTGATGTCGAAAAGCTCATTCTGCTGCCCGGCATCGGCCTGTCCACCGCAGGCGCAATCGCCAGCCTGAGCATGGGCATTCGCGCGCCGATCCTCGATGGCAACGTCAAACGCGTGCTGGCGCGCTTCACCGCGCAAGAGGGTTACCCTGGCGAGCCGAAGGTGGCCAAGCAGCTGTGGGCCACCGCTGAACGCTTCACGCCGCACAGCCGGGTCAACAACTACACCCAGGCGATGATGGACCTGGGGGCCACACTCTGCACCCGCAGCAAACCCAGCTGCCTGCTCTGCCCGCTGGAGCGCAGTTGTGAGGCGCACATGCTGGGCCTGGAAACGCGCTACCCGATCCCCAAGCCGCGCAAGACCGTGCCGCAGAAGCGCACGCTCATGCCGATGCTCGCCAACGAAGACGGCGCGATCCTGCTTTATCGCCGCCCTTCCAGCGGCTTGTGGGGCGGTCTGTGGAGCCTGCCGGAACTGGATGACTTCGATGACCTTCAGCATCTGGCCACGCAACACGCGCTGCAACTGGGCGAGCACCATGAACTGCCGGGACTTATCCACACCTTCAGCCACTTCCAGTTGAGCATCGAACCCTGGCTGGTCAAGGTCCGCGAGTCCGCCGATCACGTGGCCGAGGCCGACTGGCTCTGGTATAACCTCGCCACCCCGCCACGCCTGGGCCTTGCCGCCCCGGTGAAAAAGCTGCTCAAACGCGCAGCCGACGTATTGAACGCAGGAGAGTCGTCATGACCCGCACCGTAATGTGCCGCAAATACAAAGAAGAACTGCCCGGCCTGGAACGCGCCCCATATCCGGGTGCCAAGGGCGAAGACATCTTCAACCACGTCTCGCAGAAAGCCTGGGCCGACTGGCAGAAACACCAGACCCTGCTGATCAACGAGCGTCGCCTGAACATGATGAACGCCGAGGACCGTAAATTCCTCCAGACCGAGATGGACAAGTTTCTCTCCGGCGAAGAATACGCCCAGGCCGAAGGCTACGTTCCCCCCGAAAAATAAAGCGTTTCACGCAGTGAAGGTCGTAAGCGTCGGTAATAATTCAAATTTTTTAAAAAACACGCTTGACGACCTCCTGAAAAACACGTCTAATGCGCCCCGTTGCCCAGATAGCTCAGTCGGTAGAGCAGGGGATTGAAAATCCCCGTGTCGGCGGTTCGATTCCGTCTCTGGGCACCACCTTCCGTTTTCAGGTGATGCCAGGCACACCTGAAAGCACACAAAAAGCCCGCCTCGTGCGGGCTTTTTGTTGTCTGGGCCTAACCCTCATCGTATGCCCAAAGTTCGGCACACAACCCGTCCAGTGACAAGCTCGACCACCGAACGATGCCAATCATTCAGCACGTAGCTAAATTGCTGAGCAGCGGCTGATACCTATGGTCGTTGGGGGCTATGCTCGCTGAAGCAGGCATCGTCTATCCAGCCCTGAAAGTCTGCTGACGCGCGAGCGCTCGAAACTTTGCGTACAACGTTTTCGCTTGCTCGCATTTTGCACTGCATGACAGAGTGCACACATGCACTCCCGAAGGGGAAGCCAAGTCATCTGGCGCGCTAAGGGTATCGGCAAGCCAACGAACCGGCGGGTGTGAACTGCAATAGACAACGCAGCTGGCTTGCTCGGCTGGACCATGGCACACGGAGGTGAAGTTGATACCACTATGGGATCATCAGGGGGTAATTCCGCCGATCAACGAGCGGAATCCGACATCTTTTGAGCGAGCGCCCTATCCGACAGACGTAAAGCGGTTGATTGATCGCTTCTCGACTACCTTAGAAAGATGCGAGGAGCTTGAGGGCTTCCTGTCTCATCGATCTGAAATCCATCGCATGGGTATCGTTTCGGGCATTCAGTGGCTTAACGGCAGCTTCATGGAGAACGTGGAGATGCTGGAGGGCCGTCCGCCCAATGATATGGATGTTGTGACATTCGCCGATGTGTCAGCCGCCATTCAGCAATCATTGACCGCTGATGATGTTCAAAAGCTGACAGACACAGAATGGATCAAGACATCGTATAGAGTCGATTTTTATATAAATCTGCTCTCTGACCCACCCGAAACACTCATTGAGCTTGCGGCGTACTGGTACAGTATGTGGTCGCACAGAAGATCTCAGCAATGGAAAGGATTTCTGAGCGTGAAACTCGATCCATTGCATGACCAAGCTGCGTCCGACCTTTTGGGGATTCGAAAGCGGGAGCTCCAGAATGAATAGAACTGAATTCACTCACGCACAGGCAGAAATCGGTTTCCTGGACCGCATCGCGCAGAAGCCAGGTCTGAGCAACCTTTCACGCCTTTCGCTGCAAGCCAGGAAGAATCAGGTAGGCGCTAGTCTTCGAGAGCCTGGCCGCGGCGCATTCTCACCCGCTAAAGCAGTGGTTACTTACCGCGGAACTCCAGTCAGAGGAGTACACGGTATAGGTGCTGAGTTCGGGGCCGCGGTAACCACAAAATTTTCCGATGTGGTATCGGCTATTGCAGCCTCTATAAGCGGCGTTCTGAATGACTTTGGGCCAATCCCAAACAAAGCTCAAAACCAGATACTGATCACAGGGACGGCACTGGGCTCATTTGGTTTTGAATTTGAGGAAGCGCCAAGTGGTGACCCTCAGCTCACGCTGGAGGGGACTACGCCCGTCTCGCAAGCTTTCGAGCTGGTTGCAGAACTTCTTGAAGCATCCACCAAGGGTGATGAGGAGTTGTCAGAGCCAGCGTCGAGGCTTGGTACAAGGGCTATTGCCACGGTCTCAGAGTATCTGGACAAGCTAATAGCCTATGAAGCCTACTGCTCCGTAACAACCAGAGACCACGTATTTTCCTTTACCAGCGTCGATCAGGTTCGCATTAGCAGATCGCGCCTGAGCGTGGAAAACATCACTGAAACCGATATCGAGTTCAGTGGCGAATTTCTTGGCGCCTTTCCTGCCGAACGTCGTTTCGAGTTCAAAACCCAGGAAGGCACAATTATCCACGGACGGATTGCTGCCGCAATCGAGAACCCGGCAATAATTAACACCCGGCTAAATCAGACATTCACTATTGGCGTGAGCGCGAGAACAGTGGGAAATGGCAGGCCGAGATACACAATTTCCAAACTTCCTTGGTAAATACTGGCCCAGCCTGCAGCTGGGCTTTTCATTTCTCCCTCCCTGATCCGATCCTTGAATATCGACATGCCGAGGTCATGTACAGTCAATCTGCGAAGAAAAGGTATCAACCAGAATCGCTTCCAGATAGCGCTCGGCCACAGGTGCGAAACGATGCTTCGACCGCCTCAAGACCAGCCATCCAGAGCCCTGCCACCTCCATCCCATTGAACTAATTTTCCCTGCCCACCCTCGAAGCCATACATTTGCTTCCACAAGGAAAATTCCGTGCTCAAGTTAACTGCCTCCGCCCTCATCCTCGCCGCCACTCTGGGTCTGGCTGCCTGCGACAGCAAATCCGAACAGAAGGCACAGGACGCTCAGGCGCATCAGGAGAAATCCCAGGAGAAGATGGAGTCTGCTCAGGACAAAGTGAACGAAGCGGCCAAAGAGAACACCGAAGCGGCCAAGGACAAAGCCGAGTCCAAGGAAGCGGCTGCCGAAGAGTCGAAGACCTTCGTGCCGACCTCCGAAGTGACCAACACCATTCAGCCTGAAAAAAAGTAAAACAGTGAAAACTCTTCACAAAGTTTTCACAGCGGCCGCGTCATTGTAGAGCTGCTCCCAAGTGTGAATCCTTAAGCCCGCTCCCCCATCGCGGGCTTTTCTTTGCCCGGAATTTGACGGGCAAAGCCCTTTTCGAACAGATTCGATCCCCATTCCCGACGCGCCGTTCTCGTTAAAAAAATCGCACAATATCTGACGCCAAAAAATCACTTGATTTATTTATAGGATTATTGCACTCATGCATTAACGCCACAGGTTCTGGTGTCGATAGCCTCATCACAGTAAGTCCGCAAACACACCTAGGGGCACGTTATGTTCGGAAATAAGAACAAAGCTGAGCTGACGGCCATGAAGGCCCAGGTAGATGGACTCAAAGGACTGACAAGCGCGCTGGAAAAATCGATGGCGGTGGTCGAGCTGGGTCTCGACGGCAAGATCCTCCGGGCCAACGATAACTTCCTCGCGGCGATGGGCTATCGGGCTGAAGAGCTGGCGACCAAGACGCATCGCGACTTCTGCGAGCCGGAAATGCTCCGCAGCCGCGAGTATGCGGATCTCTGGGCATCCTTGAAGGCCGGGAAATTCATCTCGGGCACCTTCAAACGCGTCGGCAAGAATGGCCACAGCGTCTGGCTCGAAGCCAGCTACAACCCAGTGACTGATGCGCAGGGCAACGTCGTCAAGGTGGTCAAGTACGCCCTGGACGTCACCACACGCGTGATGCTGGAGAACGAAACCAGCAGCAAGCTCGCCGCTGTCGACCGGGCGATGGCTATCTGCGAATTCGAACCCAACGGCAATGTGATAACCGCCAACAACAACTTCCTGAACGTCATGGGCTATGCGCTGGCCGAAATCAAGGGTAAACACCATCGCTCGTTCTGCGAGCCGACACTGGTCAACAGTCCGGAATACACCGAGTTCTGGCGCAAGCTGAACCACGGCGAGTTCATCGGCGACCAGTTCAAACGTATCGGCAAACAGGGTCGGGTTGTCTGGCTGGAAGCGACGTATAACCCGGTTTTCGATGTCGACGGCAAACTCTACAAAATCGTCAAGTTCGCCAGCGACATTACCCAGCGCGTCGAAAAACAGGAAGCGGACGCGCACGGTGCATCGCGCGCTTATCACATCTCGGCAGAAACCGAGAAAGTGGCCGAGCAGGGAACCCTGGTCATTCAGGAAACCGCGCGGGAAATGCGTCAGATCTCCGAAAACATCGGTGCATCGGCGAAGCTGGTGAGTCAGCTGGGCGATCGCTCCGAGCAGATCACCGCCATCGTCAACACCATTCGCGGCATCGCCGATCAGACCAACCTGCTGGCGCTCAACGCGGCCATCGAGGCGGCACGCGCGGGGGATCAGGGCCGTGGGTTTGCCGTGGTGGCCGACGAAGTCAGGCAACTGGCGGGACGTACCAGCGGCTCGACCACCGAGATTGCCGAAATGATTGGCAAGATCCTCGCCGAAACACGCGAAGCCGTGGCTAGCATGGACGCCACGCAGGAAGGAGCCATTCGTGGTGTGACACTGGCCGATCAGGCCGGCCAGGTGATCGTGCAGATCCGCGATGGCGCGAGCGATGCGGTTGAAGCTGTGAACATGTTCGCCAACCGCATGGATGAAGCCGAAGCGTTCGCGAAGCCGGGCAAACGGTAACGCGTCGGTAACACACCGCAAATCAAAAACCCGCGCGCTGCGGGTTTTTTATCGACCGCAGATTACTGCACAAACCTTGGTTATCAGGCCCGTCTGCGCTTCAATAGCGCCTATTGCACCCCACGCCAGCCAAAGGACCGCTCATGGCCTCGCCAGACAAGCAGCAAAAACGTGCCAAGCGCGCAAAGATCAAGGCCAAGCAGAACCGCTCGGGCAAGGCTGCAACCAGCCTGGTTCATCCAGTATTCGCCTCGGCGCTGGTCAACCAGCCGTTCGACGACGTTGAACTCGACCTCAATACCTTCGACTTCAGCGACATTGTCGAGAACGGTTTTGACCCGGCCGACTACGACGACCTGTTCACGGCCATGAAGCAAGCCGAGGCCATCAGCCAGCTCGCGCTGTGCGTCGTCTTCCTGCAGTACCCGGTGCTGGCACTGGTGATTTCCGAAGAGGACGAAGACCCGGCCACGGACTTCATGATGGGCCTGCTTATCGTGTACCGCGCGATGTACCACGATGAAGACGAAGACAGCGCGATCGAGTGGATCGAAAGCCCTGCCTTCCAGAAGGATTACACCCTGGCGTCCGACCTGCTGATGAAGAGGGAAACCAGGGCCGCACGCTGATGGAAGCTCGTGCCAATGCGCGGCATTGGCACGAGGGTCATGAGCCCAAGGGCGCGATCAACCCAGCGCAGCAGCGCCGACGCGACCGTCCTTGCGGCGACGCGATACGATCATGCCAGCGCCGATCACCAACAGGCTGAGCACGCCGGTGGCGATGATTTCGAGGCGATGCTCTTCCTGCAGCAGCATGATGGTCAGCACCGCGACGATGAACGCGATCACTGCCCAGGTCAGCCATGGGAACAGCCACATCTTGAAGTCGATGGCCTCGCCCGCAGCAATACGCTTCTGGCGCATCCGCAGCTGCGACACCGCGATCACCAGGTACACCAGCAGTGCGATGGCACCGGAGCTGGCGAGCAGGAAATCAAACACGGCCGCCGGCGCGATGTAGTTGGCGAACACGGTCAGGAAAGCCGCCGCAGTCGACATGATCACCGCCCAGTGAGGCGTACCGCCCTTGCTGGTGCGCTTGGACACGGCCGGTGCATCGCCGCGCTTGCCCAGCGAGAACAGCATGCGCGAAGCGGTGTACAGGGCCGAGTTCAGGCAGCTGGTCACAGCGACCAGGACCACCAGGTCGACAATCAGCTTGGCGTTCGGAATGCCCATTGCATCGAGCACGGTCTGATACGAACCCACCTCGGCCAGGCGCGGATCGTTCCACGGCACCAGCGACACCACGATGAAGATCGAAACCAGATAGAACAGGAAGATCCTCCAGATCACCGAATTGGTGGCCTTGGTGATCTGCTTGCCAGGGTTCTTGGACTCGGCCGCTGCGATGGTCACAATCTCGGTGCCCATGAACGAGAACATGGTGGTCAGCATTGCTGCCAGCACCGCGCCCATACCGTTTGGCAGGAAGCCGCCGGTATCGAACAGGTGGCTGACACCGCTGACGTTGCTGGTGGGCAGCAGACCGAAGATCGCCGCAACACCCAGCACCACAAACGCGATGATTGCCACGACCTTGATCAGCGCGAACCAGAACTCGAATTCACCGTAGTTCTTCACGCTGAACAGGTTGGTTGCCGTCAACACCAGCGTGATGACCAGCGTGAACACCCAGATCGCGATATTGGGGAACCAGGCATGCAGAATGGTTGCAGCGGCGTTGGCTTCCAGTGGAATCACCAGCACCCAGAACCACCAGTACAACCAGCCGATGGTGAAACCGGCCCAGTGGCCGATAGCGCGGTCGGCATAGGTTGAAAACGAACCGGTATCCGGCGAGGCAACGGCCATTTCGGCCAGCATGCGCATCACCAGTACCACCAGCGTACCCGCCGCGGCATACGCCAGCAGCACGGCAGGCCCGGCTTCGGCAATCGCGTGGCCGGAGCCGACGAACAACCCGGCGCCAATCACGCCAGCAATCGACAGCATCGTAATGTGTCGAGGTTTCAGCCCTTGTTCGAGCTCGGAAGAGTTAGCGGTACTGCTCATAAAACCACCTGTGCAAGACGAGCGAGGCACACCGGAGCGTTACGTAAAAAGAAACCTACGGTGCCGTTCTTTATATTTGACGCAAGAATTGCGCCAAAATATTTCGAAAACGACGTCGCTTAGAGAATACGAGGCCTGTGGCTTGACCCGTGAAGCCTGCAGGACGATGGCTTTTCTGCGCCGTCTGTAGGATTTGTTACCAAACGCCTCAGATTCGTCTACATGCACGCACCAAAAATGCCCCAAACCTTCCTCAAAGCGCAAACATGGTGCAGAAATCAGACCGCCGCTCAGCAAATGCTACTTCCAACACCCGGCCAAAGCTGGCAACATCGCGCCTTTTTCGCGCACGCCCCTGTTTTACAGGGCATCGTGCTTGCCTTCTTGCGACCGTCCGCTGCCCAGATGAGACAACCCGTCGAGCGCCTCCACGCTGGACACAATACGTCGATGGTTGTCCTTTAAACGCTGTGCTAGCTTGGCGTTCGCTGGCAGCCAGCGCGCACACTTCAACGAGGACCCCACATGGCCGAGGCCACGCCCGCCCTGGAAATCCGCAACCTGCACAAGCGCTACGATCAGCTCGAGGTGCTCAAGGGCATCTCGCTGACGGCTCGCGACGGCGACGTCATATCGATCCTCGGCTCCTCCGGTTCCGGCAAGTCCACGTTGCTGCGCTGCATCAACCTGCTGGAAAACCCGCATCAGGGCCAGATTCTGGTGGCCGGCGAAGAATTGAAGCTCAAGGCAGCGCGCAATGGCGATCTGATTGCCGCCGATAACCGGCAGATCAATCGTCTGCGCAGCCAGATCGGCTTTGTGTTCCAGAATTTCAACCTGTGGCCGCACATGAGCGTGCTCGATAACATCATCGAAGCCCCGCGTCGCGTCCTCGGTCAGAGCAAGGCCGAGGCCATTGCGGTGGCTGAAGAGCTGCTGGCCAAGGTAGGTATCGCCGACAAGCGCCATGCCTACCCCGCGCAACTTTCCGGCGGGCAGCAGCAACGCGCCGCCATTGCGCGTACGCTGGCCATGCAACCACGGGTTATCCTGTTCGACGAGCCGACCTCGGCCCTCGACCCGGAGATGGTTCAGGAAGTACTCGGCGTCATCCGCGCACTGGCCGAAGAAGGCCGGACCATGCTGCTGGTAACCCACGAAATGAATTTTGCACGTCAGGTATCAAGTGAAGTGGTGTTTTTGCATCAGGGAATGGTCGAAGAACAGGGCACACCGCAGCAAGTATTCGAAAACCCGCTGTCGGCAAGGTGCAAACAATTCATGTCGAGTCACCGCTAACGGAGCAACACCCATGCAATCGTACAAAAAGATCTTGCTGATCGCAGCGGCCACCCTTGCCTTCAGCGGCAGTGCCTTTGCTGAAACCATGAAAATGGGCATCGAAGGGGCCTACCCGCCGTTCAACAACAAGGACGCGAGTGGCCAGGTGGTGGGCTTTGACTATGAAATCGGCCAGGCCCTGTGCGCCAAGATGAAAGTCGAGTGCGAAGCGGTGACGTCAGACTGGGACGGCATCATCCCGGCGTTGATGGCCAACAAGTTCGACTTCCTGATCTCGTCGCTGTCGATCACCGAAGAGCGCAAGCAGGTGGTCGATTTCACCAATCCGTATTACTCGAACAAGCTGCAATTCATCGCGCCGAAAACCTCCTCGATCGACGTATCGAGCATGGAAAAAGCCAAAGAGAGCCTTGCCGGCAAGTCAGTGGGTGCACAGCGCTCGACGCTGGCCGCCACCTGGCTGGAAGACAAGCTCGGGATCATGGACGCCAAACTCTATGACACTCAGGAAAACGCCTTCCTCGACCTCTCCTCCGGTCGCGTCGACGCCATGCTGGCCGACAAATACGTCAGCTTCGAGTGGCTGAAAAGCGAAGCCGGTCAGAACTTCGAGTTCAAGGGCGAGCCTGTCGTGGAAGACGACAAGATCG
This sequence comes from Pseudomonas sp. MEJ108, assembly GCF_030208985.1. NCBI lineage: Bacteria > Pseudomonadati > Pseudomonadota > Gammaproteobacteria > Pseudomonadales > Pseudomonadaceae > Pseudomonas > Pseudomonas sp. MEJ108. The sequence goes on along the minus strand of NZ_JARVSW010000001.1, from coordinate 118,049 downwards.
GCATCGCCGTGCGCAAGGGTGACGACGCCCTGCGCGAGCGCCTGAACGCGGCCCTGAAAGAAATCATCGCTGACGGCACCTACAAGAAGATCAACGACAAGTATTTCCCTTTCAGCATCCTCTGATTCACCTGACCGCGTCGCCGCCGCTTGCTGTCGAAGCGCGGCGACCGGCCCTGACAAAGCCTGCCCATGAACATTGATCTCCACGGATTCGGCCCGGCCCTTGCGGCTGGCGCGCTGATGACGGTCCAGCTTGCTCTCTCGGCCCTGTGCCTGGGGCTGGTGCTCGGACTGCTCGGCGCCTTGGCCAAGACCTCGCCCTACAAGCCGCTGCAATGGCTGGGCAGTACCTACTCGACCCTGGTACGCGGCATTCCCGAACTGCTTTGGGTGCTGCTGATTTACTTCGGCACCGTCAACGGCATGCGCGCCCTGGGCAAACTGTTCGACATTCCCGACCTGGCCCTCAGCGCCTTTGCTGCCGGGGTCATCGCCCTGGGCATTTGCTTCGGTGCCTACGCGACCGAAGTGTTTCGCGGCGCGATTCTGGCCATCCCCAAAGGCCATCGCGAAGCCGGGCTCGCGCTGGGCATGTCACGCTCGCGCATCCTTTTCAAACTGGTCCTGCCGCAGATGTGGCGCATCGCCCTGCCCGGCCTGGGCAACCTGTTCATGATTCTGATGAAAGACACCGCGCTGGTTTCGGTGATCGGCCTGGAAGAAATCATGCGTCACGCGCAGATCGCCGTGGGCTTCACCAAGCAAGCGTTCACCTTCTACATGGTCGCGGCCTTCATGTACCTGGGCCTGACCGTGCTGGCCATGGCCGGCATGTACTTCCTTGAAAAACGCGCCAGTCGCGGCTTTCTGAGGAGCGCGTCATGAACTGGGAAGTCATCATCAAGTGGCTGCCACGCCTGGCGCAGGGCGCGACCCTGACCCTGGAACTGGTGGCGATTGCCGTCATCGCCGGGCTGATCCTTGCCATCCCGATGGGCATCGCCCGCGCATCGCGCCACTGGCCGGTGCGCGCCCTGCCCTACGCCTACATCTTTTTCTTCCGCGGCACACCACTGCTGGTGCAACTGTTTCTGGTCTATTACGGGCTGGCGCAGTTCGAGTCGGTGCGCCAGAGTGCGCTGTGGCCGTACCTGCGCGACCCGTTCTGGTGTGCCGTGGTGACCATGACCCTGCACACCGCCGCCTACATCGCCGAAATCCTGCGCGGCGCCATGCAGGCGGTGCCGCCCGGTGAGGTCGAAGCGGCACGGGCACTGGGCATGTCGAAATGGAAGGCGCTGTTCTATATCGTCCTGCCACGCGCGGCACGCATCGGCCTGCCGGCCTACAGCAACGAAGTGATCCTGATGCTCAAGGCCAGTGCGCTGGCCAGCACCGTCACCCTGCTGGAACTGACCGGCATGGCACGCACGATCATCGCCCGCACTTACCTGCCGGTGGAAATCTTCTTCGCCGCCGGCATGTTCTACCTGGTCATGACCTTCGTGCTGGTGCAGGGCTTCCGGCTGCTGGAAAAACTATTGCGTGTAGACGCAAGCCAAGGGCGCTGATATGAAAGGTGCTGGCGTCGATCCAGTCAGCACCTTGCCATACGAGTCCGCCACCATGCCCTCTGAACCTCGCTTGCAGGATGAACACCTCGGCAGCCACTTCGGTGCGCTGGACAGCTTCCTGTTCGCGCATCAGGCCTTGTGGCGGCCCAAGCCGTTCACGCACCGCTCCCTGCCTTGGGAAAACAAATACCCGGACCTCGCGCTCTGGCTGCGGCAACGCACGCTGGAACAGGCCGAGGCCGCGCACAACCACCCGGAACACCTCGACGCGCCCTTCCCGTTCAAGCAACTGGCCGCCGAAGCGGTCGCGCTGAGCCACGTCGCCGAACTGCCCGTGCACGCCCTGCAGCCAGTCGAGGCGCGCATGAGCGTCGATGTGCCGGGGCGCAAGTGGCAGCAGATCGAAGCCTTCGCCAGCCATCTGGACATGCGTGACAGCGCGACTCACTGGCTGGACTGGTGCGCTGGCAAAGGCCACCTGGGGCGCCGCCTGACCGGGCCCGGCCAGCGTCTGACCTGCCTGGAGAAGGATCCGGCGCTGATCGAAGCAGGCCTGGCCTTGAGCACGCGGCAAGGCATCGACGCCAGACATGTGCAGCAGGATGTCATGGCCGACGACACGTGGCGCTACCTGCAACCCGAACATACGCCTGTGGCGCTGCATGCCTGCGGCGACCTGCACATTCAGTTGATGGAGCTGGCCAGCCAGACGGGCTGTCGGCGTATGGCGATTGCGCCGTGCTGCTACAACCGTACCCGGCACGACCTTTATCAGGCGCTGTCCAGCGAGGGCAAGGCGTCCGGCCTGAAGCTGTCGCGAGACGAGCTCGGCCTGCCGCTCAGTGAAACCGTGACAGCCGGCGCGCGCGTACGTCGTCAACGCGACATCTCGATGGCCCGCCGCCTGGGCTTCGACCTGCTGCAGCGCCGCCTGCGCGGCATTGATGACTACTTGCCCACACCCTCGCTGCCGACGTCCTGGCTGGATGCGTCCTACGCGGACTACTGCAACCATCTGGCAAAACTCAAGCATCTGCCTGCACCGGGCCAGCAGGACTGGGCTGCGCTTGAAGCCGCTGGCTGGAGAAGACTGGCCGAAGTGCGCAACCTGGAACTGGCTCGCGATCTGTTTCGGCGCCCGCTGGAGATGTGGCTGGTGCTGGACAGGGCGATTTACGTGCGCGAGCAGGGTTACAGCGTGAGCGTTGGCACTTTCTGTGACAGCCGGATTACACCGCGCAACCTGCTGATTCTGGCCCGAAAATCGTGACTGAAATCGGTTGAGCAACCTGTGGATAAGTCTGTTGATGAAAATGTGGATGAGTGCGTTAAAGCTTGGCGCGCCAGTTACTGAAGCCCCTTATTTTTTTCCGCCATCCTTCCCGTAACCCGCAAAAACAATGCCTTGCGGCTCAATGCACCCGACTGCACATAATTACCCGGCTGCGCAAATCTTTATCGGCAAATTGTGCATAAAGATTTGGTAAAGGCTCTGGCGCAAGCGTTTTGCGCGGCTCAATCGTGCACACGCAGACGCCTGTGCACGAGCTGTCGGGCGCAAGATTTCAGACCTCTTCGACACACTCCAGCGAGCGCTCGACCATGACCTTGGCCATTTCCAGCATGTGCATGGAAGCGAACGCCAGATCGCGCTGCGAACCGGTCAGTTCATCGCCGAGTTCGTGAGCGGTGGCCGATGCGCAGCGCAGAAAATCCAGCGCGTGCACCAAGGTGGCTTCCAGGCTGATGAAGTCGAACTTGCCGTCGTGGGGTTCCTTGGCCGGTCGGGAGATTGGCAGATAACACTCCGTGGCGCGCTTGACCACAGCCTTGTCGAAGACCGGTGCGGCGCTGGACGGTTTGTTGGGCGGATCGGGGGTTACTTTGACCATGCTTAGCTCCTTCTATTGAAGTCGCTGCCATTTCGCTACTAAACGAAAAGGCGGCAACTGTACGCGAGTTAGTAGACCGGTGAGCTAAGAACCGGCGCACCCGAAGGTGCCAAGCGCACAGTCGCCATAGCATCAGGACGAAGCCTAATGAAACGCGGCTGTGTTACGCCTTAACTCACTACGGGCTACTAAACCCGATCGCTGATAGGCAGCGACGAGCGGAGAGTAGAAGCCCAGACAGAGGGGCGCAAGCGGTCGGGGATTCTCTCGGAAATGTCCTTCAAAAGAAAGAGACGGTGCCTGCAAAAACCGGCCTGAAAGCGTTGCAAAAGTTGAGTTCACAGTACGACGCTTTGATTCTGGCCGAAGGCCGTAGGAGCGAACTTGTTCGCGAAGACTGAATACGCAGCGCCGCATTCCTGTCATGACCCACTACTAAAACTGATCATCCTTCAACCGCGCAAACGGCACACTGCGGTTCTGCAGCTTGCGCAACGTCAGCTTGTAGGCACTGGACTTGATCTGACTGCCCATCGGCGTCTCCTCCAGCAAAATCCGCCCCGACGCAAAGGCACAGCCCGTACTCATCATCTTGTACTTGAGCAGGTACAGCCCCGGGTCCATCTTGGCGAACACAAACACCGCCCCGGCCGGCACAAACGCATGCCGAAACGCCCGGCGCCCCACCGCATCCGTAACCTTGGCATACACCGCCGACTCGCCCGCCGAGTTATCCACAGTGATCTGCGACCAGCCGTTGTCCTTGAGCACCGGCATGTCCTTCACATAGCCCGCCTTGTCCGGCCACGGCGCGCCCATCGGATCAAGCGCCGGCACGCCACACTCGGACGCCGCAGCATCTGCAGGCTTCGCCAGGCTCGCTACAGGTTCCTCGACCGGCGCGGCAGGCGCGGGCTTGACCCACGTCTGCGCAACCGGCGCAGGCTCCGACGGCACAAACGACTTGCCTGCACCCGGTTCGTAGCCCATCCACGCCCCACCCGCGCAGAACACCACAAACAACAGCGCCCAACGCCACGCACTGCGACGACGCCTGTCACGGGAAGGGGATGCAGAAGCGTAGGAAGAGGACTTGGGCGCCGGTCCCGAACGAGCCGCCTGAGACGGCGCAGCAGCAGTGGCTGCAGAAGTGGCGGCATACACATGCACCGCCTGCCCACGCGCTGCATGCGCCTGCTTGCGGCGCGCAGCGTCCATACGCGCCTTGTGCTCATTGGCAGCGAGCTGCGCATCATAAGCCGCACGCCGCGAAGGGTCAGCCAGCACATCGTGAGACGCGTTGACGACGCCCATCATGTCCGAGGCGTAAGGATCTGGATTCCTGTCCGGGTGCAGCTTCTGCGCCAGCTTGCGATAAGCCTTCTTGATCTGCTCAGGAGAGGCATCGCGAGCAACACTCAGCAGCTCGTAATGCGTAGGCGTTCTCTGCATTGCACTTGCTGTCCATGGCTGACTGCCATTTTCGATACAGTTGTATCGGCCAAAAAGCCGGTAGCTCCAGTGCAAATCCGACGCAACAGCAACCAGCGCACAAGAAAATGCCCGAATCCAGAGGATCCGGGCATTTCTTAATACATCGATGAAGCCTTCGTCGGCATCCAGACGCACATTCATGCGATTCAGACAGCCATCCTCAGCCCCACCCTGCGCAAAGCCAACAGGCCAGGCGCACCTGCAAATATCCTTCAACAACTCTTCAGCGAATGACCAGCCTGCGGCATACAACACCCCAAACCCGGTTACGATCCATCGCATCACTCATCAGATAGTCCTTTATCTGCATGGCTGAAAAGCTAACGACCCGTGCTGCTGACTCAGTAGCCTGGGCCGTTGAGAACAAGCCTATGCAAAGCCCTCCTGCCCCGCAACTGCCCAAAAATGGCGGGGTCGGATGGGTGCCTGTTCGTACTCCAAATCGCCATCAACGCTGGACGCATTGGTTTGCGCGACCGGGTTAAAAATCCAGCGTTCTGTCAGGCACAAGCTGTGCGCACCAAAGGCAAAATCAACGCCCGAAATCAACGCCATCCGCCCTACCACGCAGACCAATCCGTCCAAACCAACAGAAACGTCCTGCACCACCACCCGCCCACATCCGACCCGAAGCGCCAACGGTCGATTTTTTTCAACTGAATCAGACAGCTAGGCTTTACAAGCGCATCAGACTCTATATACTCGCAGCCCATTACGCCGGTATAGCTCAGTTGGTAGAGCAACTGACTTGTAATCAGTAGGTCCCGGGTTCGACTCCTGGTGCCGGCACCATATAAATCAAGGGCTTGCAGCGATGCAGGCCCTTGTTTTTTCCCCCAGACGTAATAAGCCACGTAACTAGGCCACCGATCGGGCCTGTCTTACGCGCTCCACGTCGAGCTCCAACCGCAGCTACAGACGCTCATGAGCAGTAGCGCGAGACCCTGGCCAACCGCTCGGTACAGGGTGCCCCGCTCAAAATCTGAGGGGGTTCAGAAAAAAGGTAATATTAGTAATACGGCTCGGGAAAAATGGCTGCACCCCTTGCAGGCCGTGGCTTTCAGCGTTTCCGGGCAAAGGTAATATTGAAGCGATACAAAGGCGATAATATTACCTTTTACTAAAGCTATATTTTCATTTCCTAAAACCCAATGAATCCGGGGGTTTCAGGAAAATATTACCTTTCATATCGCTTCATATTACCTTTCGATGTAATACGCGCAGCCCAGTAAAACCGTGGCCTCCAGCCTAGGTTCGCGTGTCATATCGCTAATATCGCTCTTTTTGAAAACACCCTCCCATACCTGAGATTAATCTCATTTAAAACACCCTTTTTCGAAAACCTGACTGCAAAGCGTGAAGGCCTGTAGATCGTCACCAGCGCTTGCAATCGTGTGCAATGTCCAAAGCCCCCTGAATGCGGCTACAGCGCCCGTTATGCTTGAGTTGTAGAGGTTGGATCTGATCTGGCCGTCGATGCCCTGGTGCGCAGCTTTGAGACCAGTGTCGATTTGGAAAACCACCTCATTCCTCGGTTTTCCAATTTTTCGCCTAAGCAGGCCGGGCCTTCGAGGTTTGCTCCCATCTGCCCAGCCCTGTCGCTCGCAGTGCAAGGCGCTGACATTTTTCTGCATAAGTTTGCACACTGTGCAATTGCCGCTCCCCTGCGCAACCCCACGGCTGGCCTAGGCTGGAGTATTGCTTTCATCGCATCTGGGTTTGCACAAAAAACGGACGCAGAGCCCGTCGACGGGAGGGGGATAAGTGCTTTTGCTTCAGATTTTTTATTCCTGATGCAGTTTTTTGGTTGAGCCGATCTAGCCCATCTGTCGCAAATTGACCATGGCCTGACTTCAACGTCAGCTGTATGCACATACAGATACTTTTGACGATGCATTACCATGAACGCCCGAATACTTGGCCGCCTTCTGAGTCAGACCTGCTACTCCCGTTCTACTCATTTAAGATCCCAGCAGATTTTGCGAACCTAAATGCGGATCCGCACAGGATCAGTGCCAGTCATCCCCGGACTGGGGAATGAGGCGCGCTCAGAAGAGTCTCAGCGACACAACGAGGGTTGGGAATTATGGAGGGTGGAAAAAAAATGAGTATCGACAAGGCTGGCGCAATCTCCGAGTGGAAGGTGCTGCTGAACGATAGCTCGGCGCTCAACATAAAGCCTTGTCCAGAGTCGCTCACGCTCTGCACCAGTCGAAGGTGATTAGCTGTGAAGATTTGAGCGATATGCTTGAGCTTGCGGACGGAGCTTTGGGATATGCCATTGAAACCCAGGTAGACCTTTGAGCATTAAAAGTCTGTCGTATTTGGAACGCAAGGGGCAAGCGAGTGGTATTTAAGTAGGAACAGGGGCCAGGCGGCCCCTGTCTGGTTGCTTACATTTGTTGGACAATGCGGATCAAGCGTACGGACCAATAGGCCGTTTGCAGTATCCGAATAAGTTCTTCGGGCAGATAACGCGCAATAATCTTTATCATTGCTCAGCTAACCTTTCGCTCGGTAGAGATACCCCAAACCTAAATGGTAAGGGAGTTTCCCACCCGGGCCGATGCCATTAGACCGTCCACTCCAGAGTCAAACTCACCAGTGAGCATCGACAACTTCTCCATTCAACAACAGCGTTTTTGTGCTGTTTCCATTTTGGGATGGTTGACACGACCCGTTGCTTGGCTCACCCTTCAACCTGTCAGAGTAGAAAAAATGATTTTCAGCAGTGGTTGGTAGGAAAGGTACACAGGTTGTTGCGTGTAGATCAAGCCGAAAATCAGCATCAAAAGCCCGCTCATGCGGGCTTTTTTACGCCCATGGGAAACAAGATCGTTGAATCATCGCTTGCCCTGTGCCGCAAAGCCCAGTGATTACCGGGCCTATTGATAAAATATGACAGCAAGCACTTCTTGATATGCAATATATGTTTGAGGAAGCGACCCGACGAACGGTAGGTATCTTTAGGCCCTATTAAGGCCCTATTAATGCGTATATTGACAACGCCCCTCCTGAATAATCGCTTAGTTGACATCTATGTCAACTTTCAGCCCCTGTGGAGAGTTCTTTATCAGCCTTATTCACGCTTTTTCACTACTCTGCACTCTTTCTCACTCTTTTAAGACATGTCTAACTTTACCGTTTTTTAGGCAAGGTACTTTTTTATCACCATTTTTATTTCACCCAAGGGTAATTGGCGCAATTTGACTCAGTAGCAGCCGCGCTTTCGACGTACCAGAAGTGAACGCCGCTGCATTACCAGGTACAGGCGTAGACAAGACTCACAGCGACTACTGCTATTCGCGAGACGTTTTGCTGGATATCCCTACCCGGCTGGGCAAACCGTTGGGGGATCTGCTGGTGAAGAAATTCACGGCAGCATTGATCCAGCGGATTGTCGATCGCTTGGCCGACGAAGGTACGCCGTCCAAAGCGGCGCATGTCCTGCGCTACCTGCGCCGGGTGCTGCAGTGGGGTCGCAATCGGGGCTACCTCGACAGCAATCCGGCACAAGGCATTGAAGCGCCTGTTGAGCGCAAACGGCGACGTTTACCGGAGCACCAGGTCATGGAAACGCTGGTCGACCGCGCCCTGGCATTCGGACGGCTGGCCAGGAACGAGAAAGGTGGCTGTCCGGAGTACCTGAGCTACGTGATGGAGATCGGTTACCTGTGCCGCTTGCGGGGCATTGAGACCATAACCCTGACCGACGCCCATGAACTGCCCGAAGGGATTATGACCAACCGGCGCAAGGGCAGCCGTGACAACATTGTCCGCTGGACGCCACGTCTACGCGCAGCTTGGGAGGGAGCCAAGGCCTACCGGGCCAAGGTGTGGGCCAGCAAATCGACGGTCGTTCCGATTCGTCCCGATCGACGTTACATCATCGTGGCCAGCCATGGCGGGGCTTTGCGAAAATCCAGTCTGGACACAGCCTGGCAACGCTTCATCACCTCGGCTATCGAGGACGGTACCATCATGGCCGAGCAGCGATTTGGCCTACATGACCTCAAGCGACGGGGCATCACCGACACAGTAGGTAATCGGGCGGACAAACAGGAGGCCAGCGGTCACCGGGACGGGGCCATGATGGATGTCTACGATCTCAGCCTGCCACTTGTTAATGCCTCACGGACGTAAATCTAATGGATACGTAACAGAGGGATTTTCTCACACGCCTGCTTCGCATCGAGCGAGAGTGATCAGCAGCTGATGCATATGTGGAGACAGAGCAAGATGGAATGTCGAGAGGAATAGCGCCCACCCATACGTCGTGGAACCGAATGGCTCATCTGGACACTCACCTATCAATTTTAGGGTAGCTAGCCAGCTCCTTGATCCAAGAGCCATGTCGAAAACAATCTGAGGTACGTATGAAGATAAATATGGCAACGCCATCGATAGCTATTTTGCATCATCAGGAAAACCATGCTCCACAGGCAGCAAGCGCGCCTCAACCTGAGCATGGGCAAACAAATGAGCAACAGCCTCTGGACTTAGCATTGAGGCCCAGAGCACGCGGGATACATCCGTTTCTAGCTTTGATGTTGGGTGACAAAGGCTGCGCATCTTCTTCAAGTGTAAGTCTAGGAGATGATTCTACTACACAAGTTAACTTAGAAGATTTTGCGGTCGCGTCAAGAGATGTTAATCGAAACAACATCTGCGCAGGTCTTTCCACCGAGTGGCTTGTAATGAACAACAGCGGCGACGCTGAGTCGCGCATGGACCACCTTGACTATAATGGAGAAGGGCAAAGTAACGGAGCACAGAGGCATCAGGTCTATGACAATGCTTTAGCCTCGGCACTTTCAAATGACGATGAAGCGCCGTTTTTCACTGCTAGCACCGCTGTCGTCGAGAATGCAGGTTTCTCATTACGCAGAGAACCTAAAACTGTTCATGCATCAGGTGGTAGTGCGCAATTAGCCCAAACATTGGCAAACGATTTGGCTCAGGCAGGTAGAAAGCACTTGCTAAGCTTGCGCTTTGCAAGCGTTCAAGGCCACGCAATCGCTAGTTCTTGTGAAGGAACTAGGTTCAAATTGTTCGATCCCAATCTTGGTGAGTTTCAATCATCCCGTAGTGAAGCCCCCCAGATGCTTAAAGCTTTGATCGATCACTATAACAACTTGAATTACGACGTATACTGCGTAAACGAGTTTAGAGTTTCTTAGTGTTGAGTTGGTAGGTTTCGTCCTGATTTATGGACATAGCTACGCGGATAAGTGCAACCGTTTTCAGTCGACAATTGAAAAGCATCAGATACCGCTATTTCGCTTTCGATTGATCCCTAATCCGTATTTCAAAAAAGGGGCGATGCCCGACATTTCCACGCAACTAGGCTCTGTACGAAAAGCCGCCGGCGAAGGTCAGGCAAGGCAAAAACGGGGTAGGAAGCGAAGTCTACGGGTTGTAAATGAGCATTCCGAGCCTGTTTTTAACGCAGCATTACCGATGCGTAGCCACTTTACGTACAGAGCCTAGGACCTGCAGTATTTGTTGCGCCCTAGCCCATCACTTGCCGAGCGGTACCTCTGGCGTCCAGCAGACGCCGAAAAAGCCCGTAAGAGCGGGCTTTTTTGTGGGATCGATTGAACATAAGGCGCGTATTCAACCACGTAACAAAGGTCAATAGGCTGCCGTATTTCAAGCATTTCAGGCATGCGCCACGTAACAAGAATATCTGTAACCCCATGATTTATAGGTAAAAAGCACCTTCCTTGTAATCAGTAGGTCCCGGGTTCGACTCCTGGTGCCGGCACCACATAAGGTTTCAAAGGTGGCTTTCACAGCCTTTGAAATCTCCGAAAAACCCGCCTTTTGGCGGGTTTTTTCGTTTTGGTCTGGAAAATCCAGATTGACACACTATCTGCGACGTCGAGCCAGGAGGCTGAAATGAGATTTCTTGAGCTCTACCTAAAGGGCGATGTGCTGGAAGAAAATATCCACAGGTTCGTGGAAGACTGGCACGAAGGACGCGAAGGTGCGGGTATGGAAATGCACGAGTACCTCGGTATGAGCTGGGAAGAGTATGGGGTGTGGGTAGCAACCCCGGCAGCCCTATCTTTCATACTGGCGGCTAGAAAACGGGGCAGTTCTCTGGGTCAGTAGCTCTCGTATCGGCCAACCTGCCGGTAAAGCGATAAGGGTGCAAAATCAAGAGATGCCCAAGCTCCTGGTAATGGCGTTAGTGGACAACCCTGATAGACATCAGGGACTTGATCGGTGGTGACACATCAAAATGCAGCAGCAATGTCACCCACCAATTGGAAGGCCGCAATCCCTCCTTCCCATTGGTGTCTTTCTTCAAGTAGGATAAACACGATGCGATGCTCAGTTGTTGTCGCCCTATGTGCGCTTGAGAAAACCTCCAAGGACGTGAGGGTCAGTGCATTTACTAACCCGGATGAATTCAATACACGAGCATAAAGCTAGGTTAGGATCCCAGGCGCTAGTCGTCGGCAAGAGTTAAAGGATATTTGCATAACCACGAAAAATGCGCACTACAGGTTGAGAGTTGCAATAGTTGATCTAGAAGCGTTGCCAGTGACCACTAGCATCTATCAATCGCACATGATTATGCAGAAAATTTCAGCTTAAAGCGGTTATCGCCAAGATTATGGCCAGACAAGGGAATATCTGTGTGAATAAGTATTTAACCCCGCCAACTTCAGCACGTTTAAGCTGCACTCAAAGGCAAACAGGCTTACTGGGAGGAGGCTATCAGGCAGCCTCTGGAGGGACTGCGAGCAGCTATTATATGCCTCTCTCTAACTTCGCAGGCACCTATGAAACGGACGATTAAAATGCTGCGTTATACCTTATTTATCAGCTGTCCTCGCCTGACGAACAATTGAGTGCGGAGGAATTAAAAAAAGGAGCCTTGTTACTTCGTGAGATATTTCAGAGATTGGAGACCGGTGCAAAAATCTCGGTAGAGGCTCTAATATCTCTTCAACAAGCTGCCGAAAATATTCCCGAAATCGGTCCTTTGATGTTTTCGCCAGGAAACTTAACAGGAACCGTTGCTACCGCCGCAGGGGCAGTCATGGCGGCGGCGCAGACCAAAAAAGTCATGGACCTTTTAGACTTGACCGCGGCCCAAAAAGCCAAGCTCAACTCATGGGCTGACGCTAGGGGTACGGCAAGCGCCAGATCGGCGAGCAAAACGTTTAAAGGGACAATTAGAATAATTTCAAAAGAGGGGAAGTTATTTTTTGAAATACCAACAACAGCTGTAGCTCGGCATTATATACTAATGGGAAAAGTTGGACAATCAGTTGCCCACATACCGCTAATTAATACCAATACCGCATTGAGTCAAAGTGCCCGACTGCATGCTGACGGTGCCACTGGAATACTGAAAAGACTAGGCGGCCCCTATGTCGGCATGGCAATAGCAGTTGGCCCTCAGTTAGCGATCGACGCATCAAACTCTAAATCCTGGAAAGAGCTGTATAATAAATCTGCGGATAGCCAACCGACTAACGTCATTTCAGCCGTCGCAAGTATTGGTGGAGGTTCAGCGGTAGGCATTGTAACTGGCGCGCTATCTTTGCCTGCAGCGCCTCTTGCAGTAGTAATTGGCGTTGGCTTTATTGTAGGCCTAGGCGTACAGTGGGTAATTGTTGAAAATGGTTGGGATAAAAAAATTGGAAAAGCACTACAAATATGATGGCCTACTATGATTGACGCAGATAAGCTAAAGCGTGGAAGCTGGATATTGCTAGGGACACTGATCCTTTTTTTAGCTCTGGCCCCTTCTAACCTGCCTTACTTTTGGCATTTATTTTTTATTACTTCATTCTTAGCGTTTGCATGGACGTTGTACTTAATATATATGTGCGAGCGCTACACTACTTACATGACTTCGCTGATTATGTCAGCAGCTGGTTCCTTCTCTCTGCTCGCCAGTAGCGCTGCTTATTTCGCTGCGGCAAAATTTTGGGGTAGAGAAAGCATCCTTACGGCTATGATAGGCTTGTTACCATTAGTTCTATCTGCTTTGATGTATCTTTTCCTGGCCAGTACTAAATCTTCTTTTCATCCTTTTGAATATGACGGAATAAAAGTTCAAACACGCCCACAGACGACGCAACGTCGTTCGACTGTATATAATCCAATTCTGGTGGCCGGTATAACAACCTTGGCGGCCAGCATGTTTACTAAAGTGATGGGGGCGCTCACCTCTGGGCTAGTTGCAACGTTCGGCCTTATCGCATGTAGCTTGACGTTGTTATTCTACGCACGCCACGTTATTAGAGGCCTACGCGCCCTACGCATAAAAGAAAAAGCCATGCCCTCTCCATACACGTTCATGCAAATCGATGAAATTCGAGAGGCTCGCAACCGCTGGTGGCTGGGCAGATTGCTCAAGTGGGTAACCGCGCGGGGTAAATCTTCGGATACATGATTTGAATGTCCTTATTTTTCTAGGCGATATGAATGGTTCGACTCCTAACGCCGCACTAAATATGAAAGAAGGGTCCGCAGCGATGCAGACCCTTTTTCCCTCAGCTTCAATAGCGAAAATATGCAGAGCATTTAACGCTTACGTCAGCGCTCAGCAAACGTCCAGCTCCTCCCCCGCAACATTTCGCCGCTTTATACCAGCCCCTCTCAAACACCAATTTCTGTAATTCCCCTAATCTGAATCCCAGCGTCGCTCATTTCCGATCAATAGTCATGCTATCGATAAGAATATTCAATCACCCATTTGTCTCTTTTAAGGTACATTCTTCATGTATGAAGTGGAACACGTACTGTCTGCCAATGGAGTGGATATCTATCAGGGTTGGCTCGACACCATTCGAGACACTCGATCCAAAGCAAGAATCACTACCCGGATCGACCGAGCGGCGCTTGGCCACTTCGGCGTAACCGAACCGGTGGGTGACGGGGTCTTTGAGATGAAGCTGGATTTTGGGCCTGGATTTCGTGTGTATTACGCGATTCAAGGCCAAAAAATACTTTTTCTCTTGGGTGGCGGCTCAAAGGACAAGCAGCAAAACGACATAGACCAAGCCAAGGCTCTCTGGAAATGTCACAAGGTGAAAAAGAAATGACGACTCGTACGCGCTCCCATGATGAAAGCGTTCTGGAAATGCTCCGTGAGGACGAAGCGTTTGCCATCGAATACCTGTCTGTTGCGCTGGAAGAAATCGACGAAGATGGGGGTGAAGACGTTTTCCTTACGGCCATCCGTCGACTGATCGAGGCGAGAGGTGGCATGGGTAATCTCTCGAAGAACACGGGCTTGGCCAGACCTAACCTTTACAGGTCTATTGCTGCTGGCGGCGACCCGAAGCTTTCCACCATCCTCAAGGTGCTCCAGGCATTGGGTGTGGGAATGTCAAAGGTTGTTTCGCACAGAGCTGACGTGGGCAGCCAGAGCCCCGACCAGTGACGATTCCTCACCCCGAGATGGCGCCGCTTTCACGACAACGAGCAGTTTTTTGTAGTCGTCAGAGCGCCATCCGGAAGTGAAGCTGTTTGGCTTTATCTGCTCTCAGCGTTTTGTGAGGGTTGTGAGCATATTCGCCAGTCGTCAGCGTCCATATGCCTGAACAGTATGTAGCCACCACCGTTAGCTACATGGTTCTTGATTTCATACTCCCGCCAGTCCGACATCGCTTGCCCACAAATGTCCTGCGGCTTGTGCTCGATCAGCCAGGCGACGGCATTGATGAATTGCCCATGCGAAAACACTGCAATGCGCTGGGTAGGATGCCCCGCAAGTCGAGCCAGGAACGCCTGCGCTCTTGCTATAAATCCTGAAAAAGATTCGGCGCCTGCTCCATCCGTAAACGCCGGGTCTGACTTGGCCCAATAAGCCTCAACCCAATCCCGCCGCTGAGCAACGGTTGTGTTGGCACATCGCGCGGGTTCGAGGTAGGTAAATTCTTGAATGGGCCAGGTTTCAAGCGGGGTGGCAGGGAAAGTAGCTGCGGTCGCCGTGGCGGTTGCCTGCGCTCGGGAAAACGGCGAGGCGACAATCAAATCCGGCGCATGAGTGAATGATCGGGCCACTGACTGGGCTTGTTCTACCCCCTTCAACGTGAGAGGAATAGTCGCGTGATCCACACTGGCTTGGCCTGCGTTGGCAGCGCTTTGTCCGTGGCGAATTAGTCTGACCTGCTTCATTAATCAGAGACTCGCTTAAGAGGCAGAGGCTGAGCGCATTCAAGCGTACGCCCCCTTCTGGCAAAACCCGTCAGCATCAGGGGGCATACAGGCGGTTGATTACCACTCACGCGGCGCAATCAGCTCCTCAATGTCCGCGTCAGTGAAACCATAAGCGTCTGCTATCCGTACGAAATCATCGGCAATGGTCTCGCGGGCGACGGTTTCGATCTCACTGCCGTTCTCTTCGAACACCTCCTCCAGCTCGTTGATTTGCTCTGTCGCTTTGTGAGTCAGGGCATACAGCGCGTCCAGGTCGGAAGGCTTTTGTTGCTCGATTTCGCGACACAGGTTGACCAGCACGTCTTCGCACATTTTCACAACGGCATCAGGGAAATACTCGTCCTGATACATGCCTTTCAGGAAGGTGTGTTTGGCCATGGTTTCATTGGTCAACTGCATGGGTATCCCTCGTCGATGTACAGTGGGCGCTCAGTGACTCCAATTGAGGTGACAATCGGATGCATTACAAGATTATTGCCCATTCTGCAGGCTGGGCGTATACGGCGGCGGAGCCAGGGCCTATAGCCTGCAAGACAGTTGTAACTGATGGCTCCATTGTGAGCACCGAAGATCAGGTTTTCTAGTCATGAACGAACCCCTTGATTACAAATTAATGGATAGCATCGTCGTCTGCATCAACGATACCGCGGGCTTTGGAAGAAAGGCGTTTGAAAGCTTCAGCTTGGCGACCGATGTCGCAAGGGACATGGGCGTCGATGGCGACTACGCAAATGATCTGATGGTCGAGTTCTTCGAACGTTTCTCTATCGATCTTAACGATTACGACCCTTATCGGTACTTTTTGGAAGAAGGTTTCAACTTCTTTTCCTTCAGGCGCGCCAAAGACAGACGCGGCAACATTCCATTGAGGGTGGGCATGTTGTATTTAGCCTTGAAAGCGAGACGTTGGGATACGCAAGCATTTGAACAAGCCACATTCAGCGATGCTCCCCTGTACGAGCGCACAGAAGATATTCCGATTGATGGCTACAAGATAAAGAGCCGTTGATCTTGCCTGTGTGATCCGCTTGGTATGCATGTCATACCCCAAGCCCCTTACGAAAAGTGGATGCGCTCGGTGATGACGTCAGGTTGCAGCAATCCACGTAATTCAAACCTCCTTTCAGCGTGACGGAGGTTTCCTGTGCACGTGGCCTTGAGCAGCCCACGACGGTGCCAAGTTCTATCGGGAAACAAAAGCTCCCGAGGCAAAGCTCACGGAAACAACCTGAAAACCTTCGTCCTCCCCAAACTCCTCAAGCTTCCCACCCACCCCGTCGATACCCTCCATACAACCCCGCAATCATGGATCGATGAAATGGTTATCTCACTCACCCCCGGCAACAACACGTCTCCCACCATCACCCTGCCCAATTCCGGCATCACGCTCACTCCAAAGCCGCTCACCGATGCGCAGAAAGAAGCGTTTAAGAACGCTGCTGCCAGTACGCCCGCTGTCGTTTATCACCCGAGTGCCGAAGTGCCTGCGACCACTGAGCCGATGGAAGCGGTTGATACCTGGATAGGTCGCTCGCAGTCGCCTGATTTCCCAAAGATGGCGGCGCAGCACGGTAACTCGACGGAGGCGCTGAAGACGTCGTATGAAGCGTTCACGTCGACGCTGGCGTCGGTGTATCCGGATCTGGCCAGCAAGAAGTTCGGCTTCACGATCGAGGCGGACGGTAATCTGAAGGCGATCAACAGTTCCGGTGAGTTGAGCGAGGCGGATACCAAGCAACTCAATACATTGTTGAATGCGTCCAGTGGGCTGAAAGCCGCTGCGGCTACCTATCGGGAGACGGCCATTGATCTGGTCGACGCCGATTCGCCCTGGAGCGGCAGTTATCTGGGTCGCTACAACCTGAACAAGGAGAACTTCGCCAATTCTCTGGACCTGGGCGCGCTGTTTATTCCCAAGACGTCGACGCCATCGAAAGATCAGATCGACGGCATGTTCTTCAATCAACTGGCCTACAAAGGTGAGCTGCACACCCAGGAATCGGAGGCGGCGATGCTCGCTGCACGTGCGGCGGAGAAAGCTGCCTCGACGGGTTGATCCCAATCCGTCAGCAAATAGGCAAACGTTGCGGGCGGAGGTAGTAGTTGTCGAACTCGCCGCTCTCAACGAGCTGAAACCCGTGGCGGACGTAGAAACGGTTGGAGTCGCTTTCCTTCAGGGCGCCCACTCGTACTGTGGATGCGGTCGCGTCCGCTTGTGCGAACACTTGCCGAAGCACGGCAGCACCAATGCCCTGCCCTTGAACAGCAGGCTTGATGTACAGGTGATCCAGCAGCAGGCCGTCGCTGCTCGGTTTGACGACCACGAAGCCGACCTTGCTGCCGGCGACCTGGATGTAATGTGTGCATGACGCAGAAAACCCTTCACGAAAGCGCTCTTGGGCGCGCACCGGATCGAACCGGCCAACGCGCTCGAGGCTTTCGCGCATGGCTTCGATACGTATGGCCACCAAGGTTTCGAAGTCTTCGGGCTGGACCGTTACCAGGGTGATGTCGGGATCATTTTCTAGAATCTGTTGCATTGTGTTTGCTCCCGTATCAAAGGCTCGACGTCAGGTGCCCTATCCACGAACCGCGACCACTTAGCTTTGTTGGCGGGCCTGATCGTCAAGGCGCTCATTGCCCATCGAGTCGCTTACGAACGATTTTCCCCAGGCTCGTCAGACGATATCGCTGATTGCTGCTGGTCGGTTTTTCCGGAATGGTCATGGCGAGAACGCCCTGCTCAAGCGCGGGAGAAAGGTAATGTTTACGGAAGTGTTCCGCGTCAGCCAGCTTCAACTGGTGCTGAAGCTCAATGCGTTTGATGTCTCCATTTACGAGCACAATCAGCTTTTCGACTTCCGGGGTGGCTTCCGGGGTGGCTTCCGGGGCGACTTCCGGGGTAAGGAATGTGAGGGTGACTCCAGAGTTTCCTTCGCTATACCAAACAGGAGGCGCAAGGCCGTTCTCTTCGCAGGCCTGACGAATAAGTACGCTGCCGCGACCCAGCTTTTCCATATAGCCCTGTAAATAAAGTGCGTGGGCAATATCAGGATTGCGCAGCACTGAAATATGGCCCTGTTGCAGCTTGTCCGCATCGACGCCGTCCGGAAGGCTGCCGGAGTTCCAGATCTGCAGTCGGACCGGACTGATCTCTACTTTGATGCCGCCGGAAAAGCTGCTGTAGTCTCGATGAGCGAAAGCGTTGACGATGCCTTCACGTATAGCCATCTCCGGATACAACGGTAAGTCTTCACGCTGGTTGCGACCTTGGCTAAAGCGCGCGTTGACCGGGGCGTTACGCATGATGAATGCGGATAACTGTTCGATCACTTCTGTCATCGGGCCTGCAAAATGTTGCAGATCCTGATACTCATTGGCGGTTTTGCTGCTGTAACAAACTGCTCGCACTCGCGCCTGAGGATGACGACGCACAGGATCCTGAGCGAGTAAAACATCGGCCGCGTTGGTAAGGCGACCGTATTTTGCGAGTGAAAGTAGCTGCAACTGATGCAGCAACCCCTGCTCGGACTGCCTGACTTCCAATGGGATACGAGGTGCAGAAAGTAGTTTCTGACAGGCTGTGCGAGATAGCTGTTGCTCGTCCAGTTCAGAGGAAAACAGTCGCTCCCAACGCTCTGGCTCAATCTGCTTGCGCAGGACCATATCGCGAATGACATCGACGCTGGCCTTTACGGTACTTTCGCCCTGGCGGATGTAGATATCATTTCGAAAGGCATAGGGAACATCTTTGCCTGAGGGCACTTCGATTACCAGCACTTGGCGATCATCGATCTCCTGCACTTCAACCGAAAATAATACTGGGGGCTGGATCTGGGTTTTGAGCTGGCTCTCCATTTTCTGCGCAGCACGCTGAGCGTCACCCACGCCGAGAACCTGGCCATCATCGTCGACGCCGCATAGCAGGTAGCCGCCTTGGGAGTTGAGAAAGGCGCAGACGTGCGGCCCACATATCTGAGTACTTGCGCGTGCCTTGAGCTCAAGGTTCTGGCTCTCGCCTAGCAGCAACAGTCTTTTAAGCTGGGATGGGCTTCTACTCATGGTCTTCCTTCAAACGCTGGGCGACCATTTCACTGTCATCCAAATGATCTATGAGGCGCTGCTCAAGATCCTGGTAGCGCGAGAATTGAGCCACAACGAACAGGCCGGCATCATCATCACGATCAAATTTCTGAACCCAGTTGCCTTGGCGATCGCTCAAGGGCAACTGCTCCATAGTGGCGTCTTCGTACATGTCGATGACTTTCAGATCAGTATCGAAGTGGCCTTGGGCCTCAAAGTGAGGGTTTGCCTTAGCGCCTGATTTTTGTAACCAAGCTCCCGGAGCAAGGTCCGCGCAAATACAACGCGATCATGAGCCAGAAACCACCGCGGTTTCTTCAGTTCGATAGCGAGTTTCATTTCCTGATGGGTGATGGAAATACCAGTGGTGTCCACACCGCTACCGTATTGAGGCGTGATGATACCCAGAAACAAATCACACTGTTGCACCGCTGCCAGGCAGTTTTCAAATGCGGTTTGTCCTGATGACACGGGAATGGTGCCCTTGTGAGACATCAACACTTCATAATTAAAGCTGGTCAGCAACGTGTAGACACGGTCCAGCAACTCTTCCACGCCGTAGACAGTCGAGGACACCATGATTTTGAGCTTCTTGCCATCCATGCTTTGAAGAGCCACTCCGGTTTTCAGCTCGTGGCTCTCGCAGATGCGGCAGGCTCACAGGGCTGTATTGTCTTAAGCGAAGAAAGGTACAGGCATGCGCCATGACTGCCTAGAGGGTTGAGGGACACATCATCAGGAAGGAAAACAGAGGTAACTATTATTCGTGTAGGCGCAACCACTCCTCCCGCGTCATCTCCCAGACTTCCACCTCGAACCGTCCGCCAACAAACTCGCCCTCCTGCGTGCTCACCTTGCGCATGCCTTCGCTGATCGAGATGCGCCGCGAGGCTTCGTTGGGGGCGGCTTTGGGCACTTGCATCAGGGGCATGCCCATCACGTCGAACCACTGTCGATTGATCACACGGCAGGCCTCTTTCATGTAGCCGTGGCCTTGCCAGTCCGGGTGCAGCCAGAAGCCGCGGTTGTTGCCGGGATGGGTCATCAGGGTGATGCTGCCGATGATGTCGTGGGGCGCGCTCTGCAGGCGGATCATCCAGTGCCATTCGGTGCCGTTTGCTATAGCGGGCAGTGCGACGTCCTGAATGTAGCGCAGCGCACCGTCCTGTGGATAAGGCCAGGGGACACGGTTGTTCAGGTAGCGCACGATATCCCATAGCGGAAAGCGTTGCTGAACCGCAGGCGCATCCTCGAGCTGAAGTGGCGTCAGCAGCAGACGCTCGGTGTACAGCGTGGGGGTGATGGTCATGACGATGTCCCTGTTCATCGAACGATGCTCACTGGATGAACGGTCCCGTATGTCGGGGATTTAAGTCGAACTGCCGGCTGCAGGTAGGGGTCTATCCTGCATCTTTTATACATCGGAAACCCCAGTGCCCAGAATCATTACGGATCAGACACCCCAAAGTGTGGTGGATGAGCAGCAGGTCAAATTGTTTGGCTCGCCCAAGGAACGGCTGGATTTTTATCGACGCGAAATTCATTACGAAACCACCAACCTCTCCAACCGCACCAACGCCTATTTGTCGGCGCAGTCATTTCTGGTGATCGCTTATGCATCGTCGATGGCCAACATGAACACGGCCTGGGGCGCGATGTTTACGCTGGTTGTGCCGCCGATGCTCGCCTTGCTGGGGCTGCTCAGTACGCTGTTCGCCTGGCCGGGTATTAGGGCGGCGTGCGACATCATCCAGCACTGGCACCACAAACAGGCGCAACTGCTGCTCAGCGAGCCGGTCATCGGGCTGACCTATGACGACTCGCCGCTGTTCAGCGATTGGGAATCCAGCGAAACCGGGCCGAAAAAGTCCTTGCTGTTCTCCAAGCGCAGTCCTTGGCTGTTCAGCTTTTTCTGGGTATTCCTCGGCGGGTTCGCAGTGTTTGTTCAGTTGATTGCGGACTGAGTCAGGTGCGGCCCTGGCATGTTCTTTGACGTGACTGACAGACTTGGGATGGGTAGATGTGACGGAGAGCGTCAGGGAAGGTATGCCCACGCTGGAGCACGAACGGTGTTTCAGTCATGCATTTTCGGCGATTATCCAGCCCTCTTCGCGAACAAGTTCGCTCCCACGGCCTCCGGCCAGAATCAAAAGCAGACTTGTATAGCGATGAGCGCTGGAGCACGGGCACGATCAGGATTCAGGCGACGGTCTTTGTCAGGCCGCCGCCCCCGGATCAGAAAACGTTGATCGGGTAGTCCACGAAGATGCGTGTCTCGTTGCCTTCGCTATTGTAGGCCTGTGCATCGTCCGAGACGCGCAGGAACGAGTTGCGCAGGCGGAGCGAGAGGTCTTTGGCCGGGCCGCTCTGGACCACGTAAGTCAGCTGGCTGAATATCTCGCGTTCCGTGCCGTCGCCGCTGCCTGCGGTGCCATCGTCGATGTTGTCGCCGCGTACGTAGGCAGCCTTGTAGCTCAGGCCGGGCAGGACCAGCCCGGACAGGTCGACGCCATAGGCCGCCTGCCAAGAACGTTCGTCCTTGCCGTTGAAGTCGGACCAGTAGGAGTTGGCGAGGTAGATGGTGTTACCGCCATCACCAAAACCGCCATCGTTGCGATAGCCTCCGTAGGCGTAACCCATGTCACCGGTGCTGCGCTGATGCGCCAGGGTGAAGGAGTGGATGCCCACGGCCCAGGTTGCGGCCAGGCTCCAGATCTTGTTGTCACGCGCGTCGCTGGCAGTGAAGTCTTTATCCAGTCGGGTCTTGTAGCCGTTGAAGTCGAAGGTCAGCGACTGGTCTTGCGGCAGTGCGAAGACATAGTTCAGGTTCAGGTACTGCTTCTTGAACACATCTTCGTTGTCGGAGGCATAGAAAGCGGCGCTGAACTCATCGGTGAATTTGTAGCTGGCGCCGTAGACGTTGATGCTTTTCAGATCACCACTGTCGCGACCTTCGGCGCTCTTGCGCGCTTCCTGGGTGAAACGCCCGGCGACCACTTCCAGCCCCTCGATCTCTTTGGAGGTGATCAGGGTGCCGGTGTAGCTTTCCGGCAGCAGACGGGAGTTGTCGTAGTTCAGTACCGGCAATTGCGGCATCTGATCGCCGTATTTGATGACGGTATTCGAGAAACGTGCTTTTACCGCAGCGCCGGCACGAGACAGGTCATCAGCAGCCGCGCCGCTGTCGCCCTGCTTGAAGAAGTCAATGCCGCCATTGCCACTGCGGCCCTTTCCGCCATCAAGGCGAATGCCGTACAGCGCAAAGGCGTCGACGCCCACGCCAACCGTGCCCTGAGTGAAACCGGACGCGAAGGTGCCCATGAAGGCCTGGCCCCATTCGTATTTGTCTTCACGGTCGTTTTTGAAGTCGCGATTGATGTAGGCGTTACGCAGGTTGACGTTCAGGCTACTGCCTTCAACGAAGCCCTTCGAATCGGCCTGCCCCTGGGCCATGGCCTGACTGGCGCTGATGATGCCCAAAGCGAGCATGCCCATACGTGTGTTAAGCATTTTGTCTTCCTTGTTCTGCAAATGACATGCGCTGTGGCGGCCAATGGCCGTCTGGCTTCCCGCCTCTGGTCAGGCGGTGGAGCGCCGCACGAGGTCATCGCAGTGGACTACGAAGCACGTACAGGGGGTGGAGCCACAGGCAGTGGGGCGCGAATCCTAGTTCGGGTGCCTGGGGGTGTCAAACGTGTGGATGGCCGGGGCCAGGTCTGGTGTATTGCTTAATCTGTCAGCACGCGCGCCAACGCTTCGAATTCGGCATCGTTGAACAGGCCTGCCGGATAGCGCTGCAGCAGCATGGCGCGTACATCCGGTCTGGCGTTCACGGGCCTGGTCGTCCTTAACCAATCCGCCACTCGCTGGCGTGCCTCGTTACTGAGCGAAGCAGAAAAACCACGAACTCGCTGTTGGCTCATACCTGCATTCATAACGAAAACCTCTTGATTCATGAGGGGCTAAATCTACTGATGCCATGTGACAGTCAAGCTAAGAAAACGGGTTTTCGCCAGTCTGATTTAGGGTCATTCGGATAAACGAGCCCAATTTAGTTATAAGGTAACGCATAAAAAAGCCCGTCAGATGACGGGCTTAATACAGCAAAAACGGGACCAACTAGTTGCTGTTAGTTACAACTAGTTACTAAGCACTAGTTCTTGTGAGGGGCTGGCTGTTGCTGTGTCAGGCAGTGGATATTGCCCCCACCTAGCAGCAATTCACGGCCCGGCGCCATCACCACCTCATGCTCTGGAAACAGCTTTTGCAGGATCTCACGGGCCTTTTCGTCCATCGGATCGTCGAAACTCGGCGCAATGATGCCGCCGTTGACGATCAGAAAATTCACATACGACCCGGCCAGGCGCACCGAAGGGTTGCGCTCCTGGCTGCCATGCACCTGATCGACGCCTGCGCATTCTTCTTCCGTGGCGAACAATGGGCCCGGAATCGGCATTTTATGCACGATAAACGCACGACCCTTGGCATCCAGGGTGTTTTCCAAAATACTCAATGCCGCGTGGCAGCGTGAGTAGTTGGGGTCTTCGGGATCATCGGTCCAGGCCAGTAACACCTCGCCCGGACGGATGTAGCAGCAGAAGTTATCCACATGCCCGTCGGTTTCGTCGTTGAACAGGCCTTCCGGCAACCAGATGACTTTATCCACAGCCAGGTAATCGCCGAGGATCGTTTCGATCTGTTCGCGGGTCAGGTGCGGGTTGCGGTTGCGATTGAGCAGGCACTCTTCGGTGGTGATCAGCGTGCCCTCGCCATCCACGTGGATCGAGCCGCCTTCGAGGACGAAGCCTTCGGTGACGTAACGCGGGCAGCGCTCGATTTCGAGTACTTTGCCGCCCAGCTGCGAATCGAGATTCCACGGCGCATACAGGCC
Source organism: Pseudomonas sp. MEJ108 (assembly GCF_030208985.1). Classification (NCBI taxonomy): domain Bacteria; kingdom Pseudomonadati; phylum Pseudomonadota; class Gammaproteobacteria; order Pseudomonadales; family Pseudomonadaceae; genus Pseudomonas; species Pseudomonas sp. MEJ108. Next base: position 93,922 of record NZ_JARVSW010000001.1, on the reverse strand, counting down.
GCCGTCGAAGCCGCCCCAGGCATTGAATTCCCAGTTCACGCCGCGCACTTCGCCACGGTCGTTGATGACGAAGGTCGGCCCGCTGTCGCGCACCCAGGCATCGTTGCTGCTCATTTCCACAACCCGGATGTTCGGCATGTCCAGCCGCGCACGGGCGTTGTCGTATTGTGCAGCCGACACAGCCACCGTGACCGGCTCAAAGCGGGCGATGGCCTTGGCGATGGCGACGTGGGCAGCCTGGGCGGGCTTGCCACCCAGGCGCCAGTTGTCCGGGCGCTCGGGCCAGACCATCCAGACCTGGGTTTGCGGTGCCCATTCGGCCGGCATGTGGAAACCGTCGGCGCGTGGCGTGCTATTGAGCGTGGTCATGGCGATCAGGACTCCAGCGAACCGTCGAGGGTCTTCACCGCGCCGTACAGGTTAGGGCGGCGATCACGGAACGTACCCCAGGCACTGCGGATGTGCTCCAGCTCGTCCAGGTCGAAGCTGTGGACCAGCACGCCCTCTTCGGTTTCGTTGAGCTCGGCGACTTTTTCACCGAACTGGTTGGCGATGAACGACGAACCGTAGAAGGTGATGTCGTAGCCGTCCTGCTCTTCGTTGCCAATGCGGTTGCTGGCAATCAGCGGCATCAGGTTCGCGCCGGCGTGACCTTGCTGCACGCGCTGCCAATGGTCGCGCGAGCTGATGGTCTTGTCATGCGGCTCGCTGCCGATGGCAGTCGGGTAGAACAGAATTTCCGCGCCCTGCAACGCCATGCTGCGCGCGCACTCCGGGAACCACTGATCCCAGCAGATACCGACGCCGATTTTCGCATAACGGGTCTGCCAGACCTTGAAGCCGGTGTCGCCCGGGTTGAAGTAGTACTTTTCGTGGTAGCCAGGGCCGTCCGGGATGTGGCTCTTGCGGTAGATGCCCAGGTTGCTGCCGTCTGCGTCGATGATCGCGATGCTGTTGAAACGTGCACGCCCTGCCAGCTCGAAGAAGCTGATCGGCAATACGACCTGCAGTTCTTTGGCGATTTTCTGGAAGTGCTTGATCGCGACGTTGGATTCGAGGGTAGTCGCCAACTGCAGATAGTCCGGGTTCGGCTTCTGGCAGAAGTACGGGGTTTCGAACAGTTCCTGAATCAGGATGATCTGGGCGCCCTTGGCGGCAGCTTCGCGTACCAGCTTTTCAGCGGTCTCGATGTTGGCTTCCAGATCCCAGGAGCAGGCCATCTGGGTAGCAGCGACAGAAACGATACGGCTCATGAAAATATCTCCAGGGGCGGTTGCAAAGGACTTATCACCATAGCAGACAGGCGATGACGATTATGAACGTCTTTATAGCGGATATAAATCGGTATTAAAAGCTTATAATTTGCTTATCATGAATTTATTCGTAGATTTTACCGATATTAATCTGCTTAAGACTCATGACCGCGCTCATTTCTACGAGCTGGGTGTGACGCGACGGCCCTTCGCGAACAAGTTCGCTCCTACGGCCTTCGGCCAGAATCAAGAGCAGATCCGGGTATGGCGGTAGTGCCCCGTCAGGCACCACCTATCGTGCCCATGCTCCGCGTGGGTATGCCGTTCTGGACGCTCTGCGTCCTCTATTCCAGTTCGCGCAGCACCTTCGATACGTTGTCGACGAAAAAGTCCACGCTTTGCCGGGTGGTGCACATCGGGGGTTTGATTTTCAGGATGTTCAGGTAGTCGCCGGTCGGCTGCATGAAAATGCCCAGCTCACGCAGGCGTTCGCACAGGCGCGCGGTTTCTTCTGTGGCGGGTTCCAGGGTGTGGCGGCCGCGAACCAGTTCCATGCCCAGATAAAAGCCCATGCCGTGTACCGCGCCCACCAGCGGATGTTCATCGGCCAGGGCCTGCAGCCGCGCCTTGAAGTGGTCGCCCACGATCCGGGCGTTGTCCCAGAGTTTTTCCTCCTCCATGACATCCAGCACCGCCATGCCGATCCGGCAACTGACCGGACTGCCACCGGATGACGAGAAGAAATAGCCCTCGGCCTCCAGCGCCTCGGCAATCTCACGGCGGGTGATCACCGCGCCCAGCGGATGGCCGTTGCCCATGCCTTTGGCCATGCTGATGATGTCCGGCACCACGCCCTGCTCTTCGAAGCCCCAGAAGTAGTGCCCTAGCCGGCCATAACCCACCTGTACCTCATCGGCAATGCACACGCCACCCACCGCGCGGACCTTCTGATACACCTGTTGCAAATAGCCCGGCGGCAGGGAAATCCCGCCCGCATTGCCATACACCGGCTCGCAGATGAAGCCCGCCACCTGCCGTTGCTGCTCAGCCAGCGTGGCAATGGCCTGATCGACACTGTGCACGTACTCCGGCGCACTGTCCGCGCCCCTGAACGGCCCGCGATAGGTATTGGGCGCGGTGACCGGATGCACCCAGTCCGGGCGCGTGCTGAGCGCCTGCGGGTTGTCGGCGATAGAGGTTGAAATGGCATCGGTCGCCACCGACCAGCCGTGATACGCCTCCAGCACACTGAGCATGTCGCGGCCACCGCTGTAAGCCCACGCCAGCCTGATCGCGAGATCGTTGGCCTCGGTGCCGCTGTTGACCAGAAACACGCGATCCATGCCCTCGGGGGCCAGCTTGAGCAGGCGCTCGGAGAACTCGGCGATCGCCGCATAATGAAAACGCGAGTTGGTGTTGAGCAACGACCACTGGCGCGCCGCCTCGTGGGCCATGCGCGGGTGGCCATGACCGAGAACGGCGACGTTATTGAGCATGTCCAGGTAGGAGCGGCCCTGCATGTCGATCAGGTGGTTACGCCAGCCGCGCTCGATGTGCGGCGGGGCCTGGTAGTAGTGCTTTTGCGAGCGGGCAAAGCTGGCATCACGGCGCGCCAGCAATTGCGCGGCGTCCTGCAAGGCTGGCGCGTCACAATCAAAACCGAGCAGGGCCGACGGCGACGGGCACACTGCGCGCCAGGCATCTGCCCAGGTCGGTGTGCTGAACAGCGGCGGGCTGAGCTCTGGCGCGGTACATAATTGCAGCAACAGCGAGCCACCGCCCTGCCCGATCAAAGAACCCGCCGCTACCTGCCCCTGCAGCGAAGCCTCCGGCAACACACCCCACAGCTTCAAACTGACGCGCTCGCCGACCAACAGCACCGCAGCATCGGCCGTCAGCCGCAAGGTGCCCTCGAACGGCGCATGCAGCGGCGTTGCTGCGGGCACATGCAATTCGACGTGCAGCGCAAAGGTCTCCGGCTCGCTGGCGCAGTCAGGCAAGGTGCGTGACAGACGGTATTCACCGAACCTGCTGGCTGCCAGACCACTGTCCCCGGCCGCTTGCGAAAGCAGGTATTCATCGATGCCGCTCTGCTCCCAGTTGCCTGCCACGAAGTGCTCGCTGAGCACGCCCAGATCCACCAGCACCGGCTGAAGCCCCGCCAGGCTGGGCAACAACGGCGAATAGGCAGGTTGCTCGACAGGCGGCAGGTCCAGTCCCACCGCGCGCAGAATGGCGGCTTCCATCAGCGCCATCGGCACCGAAGTGGCGACATCGAAGATGTTCCATTCGCCGGCAAGGTTGGCCTGGATATACGCGTTGCCAGGCTCGACGCTGGCCTGCTGTTCGCTGCTGAGCACAAGCACTGCGGATCGAGCCACGATCAGCGGCCAGAGCGCCTGCAATTCCTCGATCTTCAGCGGATTGAGGGCGTGATAGGCGGCAATGGCCGGGAGGATGTACAGCGGGTCGCCCTCGGCGTGGTGCAGCAGCGCCGCGCAGGTCACCGACAGATCGGCCACTCGCCAGGTACTGAGCAGATCGCCGAAATCAATCAGCCCCTGCAAGTGCCACGGGTGCCCCGCCTCGCGTCGCCAGACTGCGTTGTGCTCGGAGATGTCCAGATGCACTGCCTGTATCGGCAGTGCGGCAATCAATGGCAACAGACGGCGATGAGCCTGCTCACCGGCTTCGATCAGACAGGCGCGGGCGTCGGCATCCTTGATCACCGGCAGCAGGTGCTTGATCAACGCGTGGGCGTGGCGCGGGTCCCACTGCAGGATGCGCTGCAGACCGGGGTGGTCGAAATCGGCCAGCGCAATATCCACATGGGCACACAGTTCGCCCAGCTCGACCACGATGTCACGGCCCAGGTGCTCGACATGCCCCAGCGATTGCCCGTCGATGAACTCAAGCAGACGCACATGCACCGCCTGCCCGTCGATGTCGACCGACAGTAACTGTTCGGTGTCGATGGCACGGATCACGCCCGGCACCTTGAACGCACTGTGGCCGGCCAGATGATGCAACGCCGCGTGCTGGGCGTTCAGCTCGCTGGTCGAATACGCCCCGTGGCAGATTTTCAGCACATAGCGCCGCGTGCCGGTATCCAGCAGAAAGTTGCGATCCTGCTGGCTGCCCAGCGCTTTCAGGGTGCCGCTCAGCCCGTAGTGCTGCGCGAGCAATTGCAGCGCCTGGTCCGCGCTGACCTCGGGGCAAGGCAGACTGGATCGGCGGATGAGCGTGGCAAGCGGCATGGAGAACCTCGTTCTTGTTGTCAGGCCCGGGCTCAATGAGCAAGGCGTGATGGGCAGTCGCGCAACTGTAGGGGCATTGACTATAGGGGGATTGCACTGCGCGACCAATCCGCACCTGCACCTCAGGTCGGAAATCAGCCGGAGTTTTATTCAACCGCCTGCTCGGGTTTAATGGTTCGATCCTGTCATACGCGCTCAAGCGCTATGCTGCATTACTCCAGAACACACAAGAAGGTCAGTTCATGCGAATACTCGTTACCGGGGGCGCAGGTTTCATCGGCTCTGCACTGATCCGCCACCTGATAAACAACACCGACCACGAAGTGCTGAACTTCGACAAATTGACCTACGCGGGCAACCTTGAATCGCTGCAGTCGATTGCCACCGACACGCGCTATGAGTTCGTGCAGGCGGATATCTGCGATCAGGCCCGTGTCAGCGCGGTGCTCGAGCGCTTTGCGCCGCAGGCGATCATGCACCTGGCGGCTGAATCCCACGTCGACCGCTCCATCGATGGTCCGGCCGAGTTCATCCAGACCAACATCGTCGGCACGTACAGCCTGCTGGAGGCCACGCGCGCCTGGTGGCTGAAACTGCCGGAAGCGCAGCGCCAGGCGTTCCGCTTTCACCATATTTCCACTGATGAGGTGTATGGCGACCTGCACGGTGTCGATGATCTGTTCACCGAAACCACACCGTATGCGCCCAGCTCACCTTACTCGGCGAGCAAGGCGGCGTCCGACCACCTGGTGCGTGCCTGGCACCGTACCTATGGCCTGCCGGTGGTGGTGACCAACTGCTCCAACAACTACGGGCCGTTCCACTTCCCGGAAAAGCTCATCCCGCTGGTGATTCTCAACGCCCTCGCGGGCAAGCCCCTGCCGGTGTACGGCAATGGCCTGCAAGTGCGCGACTGGCTGTACGTCGAGGATCATGCGCGGGCACTGCTCAAGGTGGTGACCGAAGGTGAAGTCGGCGAGACGTACAACATCGGTGGCCACAACGAGCAGAAAAACATCGACGTGGTGCGTGGTATCTGCGCGCTGCTCGATGAGCTCGCCCCGCAGCATCCGGCAGGCGTCGCGCAGTACAGCGACCTGATCACCTACGTGGTCGACCGTCCGGGCCACGATCAGCGTTACGCCATCGATGCCGGCAAGATCGACAAGGAGCTCGACTGGACGCCCGAAGAAACCTTCGAGTCCGGGCTGCGCAAGACTGTGCAGTGGTACCTGGATAACCTGGACTGGTGCCGCAGGGTTCAGGACGGCAGTTATCAGGGCGAACGACTGGGCTTTACCGAGCCTAAAGACCTGATTGCCTGATCAGCACCCTTCTCGGCAGGCGCGCCTCAGGGCAGACTGTCGAGTCGCCACGACTTATTGAACATTGCAGGGGAAGCCACGTGAACGTAGTCGCAACAAAATTGCCGGAAGTCCTGATTCTCGAACCCAAGGTATTCGGTGATGAACGAGGTTTTTTCTATGAAAGTTTCAACGCCAAGGCTTTTCAGGCTGCCACTGGCCTGACCCGTGAATTCGTACAGGACAACCACTCGCGTTCGCAGCGCGGCGTCCTGCGCGGTCTGCATTATCAGATCGAGAATGCCCAGGGCAAACTGGTGCGCGTCACGGTCGGCAAGGTGCTGGATGTGGCCGTGGACATTCGTCGCAGCTCGCCGAACTTCGGCCAGTGGGTCGGCGTCGAGCTGTCCGCTGAAAACGCCCGTCAGCTGTGGGTTCCGGAAGGCTTTGCCCATGGCTTCGTGGTGCTCAGCGAAAACGCCGAGTTCCTGTACAAGACCACCGATTACTACACGCCTTCGGCCGAACGCTGCATCGCCTGGGACGATGCGGAACTGGCCATCGACTGGCAGTTCGACGGCCAGCCCAACCTGTCGGCCAAGGATCAGCAAGGCAAGCGCCTGAAAGAAGCCGACCTGTTTCCCTGAGCCCGCGACCCAAGGCCGCCCGGCGCAATGTCCGGGTGCCTGACAAGCCGGCGGCGGGCATAATACGCGCCTGATGCCCACGTCAGGATCGACCGGGTGTTTCTGTTGCCTGCCGCGGCGTGATCGCCAGCAGGCATCGTCAACCCTTCGGCGACGGCCAATCGATGACCATGACTCCCGCTCTGCCGCCCCGCCCTCGCTGGCGCAGCCTTGCCCTTCTGGCACTCTGCCTGGCGCCGTTGCTGTGGCCGCTGGAGCATCTGGCCGAACGTTATTACCGCAACGTGCTGGCCAGTCAGAACCGCCAGACCCTGGACCTGTACGTCGCCAACCTGCTCGGCACCCTGCACCGTTACGAAACCCTGCCGCAGATCCTCGGCGACCTGCCGGCCTTGCGCGCCGCACTGGCGGCACCGGGCGACACACCTACCCTGGTAAACGCCAACCGTCTGCTCAGCGAAATCACGCGCCAGACCGGTGCCGATGTCATGTACCTGATGGACGCAAACGGCCTGACCCTGGCGGCCTCCAACTCGGATCACAAGGACAGTTTCATTGGCCGAAACTTCTCGTTCAGGCCCTATTTCATCGATGCGCGGGCGGGCAGAACCGGGCGGTTCTTCGGCCTCGGCACGACCTCTGCCAAACGTGGCTACTTTTTCGCCGGCCCGGTGCGTGACGGTGAGCGAATCATCGGCGTGCTGGTGGTCAAGGTCGATCTGGACCACACCGAAACCCTGTGGGGCAAGACGCCCGAACAACTGCTGCTGACCGACCAGAACGGCGTGGTAATTCTGACCTCCAACCCCGAATGGCGTTTTCGGGCGACACGCGACCTGACCGATGACGAGAAAAAAGCCATCGTCGCGATCCAGTCCTACCCGACCCGCGATCCGCGCCCGTTGAGGATCGATGAAAACGCCTGGCTGACCCAGACCCAGGCCATCGAAGAGACCGGCTGGAACGTCAACATCCTCGCGCCTCGCGCCCTTGTCGACCGTCAGGTACGCACGGTGGTGGCGATTGGCGGCGCAGCGCTGCTGGTGCTGATGTTGTTGCTGGGCCTGATGATGCAGCGTCGTCGTCATTATCTGGACCGCATCGCTTTCGAGGCCAAGGCGCGCCGCGAGCTGGAGATGCGGGTTATCGAGCGGACCAGCGATCTGGAGGGGCTCAACAGCCGTCTGCGCCAGGAAGTGCTGGAGCGCGAGCAGGCGCAGCAGGAACTGGTGCAGGCTCAGGACGAACTGGTACAGACCAGCAAACTGACGGCGCTGGGCACCATGTCGGCGAGTATCAGCCATGAGCTGAACCAGCCATTGGCCGCTATCCGCAGTTACGCCGAAAACGCCGAAGTGCTGCTCGATCATCAGCGCACCGAGGACGCACGCGGCAACCTCAAGCTGATCAGCGAACTGACCGGGCGCATGGCCTCGATCATCGCGCACTTGCGCGCCTTCGCCCGTCGCGACCGCCACGCCCCTGAAAGCGTGGCACTGCAACCGGCGCTGGAAGATGCGCTGGCGTTGCTGGCCAAGCGGCGGCGCGCCATGGAAGTCGAACTGATCCGTGACCTGCCGGACGCCACGATCTGGGTGCAGGCCGGTGAAACGCGTCTGCGTCAGGTGCTCGGCAATCTGATCGCCAACGCGCTGGACGCCCTCACTGAAAAAGGCCCGCCGCGCCGGCTGTGGATAAGTGTCGAGCAAACTGCCGAGGGCGTTAACCTGTACATTCGTGACAACGGCCCCGGCTTTTCCCAGGAAGCACTGGCGCGGGCCCGCGAGCCCTTCTTTACGACCAAGACCCGCACCCAGGGCCTTGGCCTCGGTCTGGCCATCTGCGATACGCTGATGCGCGCGCTGGGCGGCGAATTGCTGTTCGCCAACCATCCCAGCGGCGGTGCGCTGCTGACCCTGCGCCTGCGAGCCGGGGCTTCCGGGGCCAATCTTCAACCGCCAGAGGACCTTTCTGCATGAGTTCGGACACAGCCATCGACAGCCAGATTCAGGTGGTGCTGATCGACGACGATTCGCACCTGCGTCAGGCCCTGCGTCAGACGCTGGACCTGGCTGGCCTGAACGTTCTGTCACTGCCCGAGGCCACCGGGCTGGCCGAACGCATCGGCCGCGACTGGCCGGGCGTGGTGGTCAGCGATATTCGCATGCAGGGCATGGATGGCCTGGAACTGCTCGACCAGCTTCACGCGCAGGACCCCGACCTGCCGGTACTGCTGATCACCGGGCATGGCGATGTGCCGCTGGCGGTAAAGGCCATGCGCGCCGGGGCCTACGACTTTCTGGAAAAGCCCTTCGCCAGCGACGCCATGCTCGACAGCGTGCGCCGTGCCCTGGCGCTGCGCCGTCTGGTGCTGGATAACCGCAGCCTGCGCCTGGCCCTGAGTGATCGCCAGCAACTGAGCGCGCGCCTGATCGGTCAGTCGCCGCCGATCCTGCGTCTGCGCGAACAAATCGGCGCATTGGCCGGGACGCGAGCCGACGTGCTGATCCTCGGCGAAACCGGCGCAGGCAAAGAAGTGGTCGCCCGCGCGCTGCACGACCTGTCCAACCGCCGCAGCGGCCCGTTCGTGGCGATCAACGCCGGGGCGCTGGCTGAATCGGTGGTGGAAAGCGAGCTGTTCGGTCACGAACCAGGCGCCTTTACCGGCGCGCAGAAGCGGCGTATCGGCAAGTTCGAATTTGCCAATGGCGGTACGCTGTTCCTCGATGAAATTGAAAGCATGAGCCTGGATGTGCAGGTCAAGCTGCTGCGCCTGCTGCAGGAGCGCGTGGTCGAGCGAATGGGCAGCAATCAGCAGATCCCGCTGGACATCCGCATCATCGCCGCGACCAAGGAAGACCTGCGTCACGCGGCCGATCAGGGCCGCTTCCGGGCAGACTTGTATTACCGCCTGAACGTGGCCTCGCTGCGCATCCCGCCGTTGCGCGAACGGGGTGAAGATGCGCTGATGCTGTTCGAACATTACGCCGATGCCGCGAGCATGCGCCACGGCATCCCCAAGCACGAACTCAAGCCGGGGCAGCGCGCGCTGCTGTTGCGGCATAACTGGCCGGGCAATGTCCGAGAACTGCAAAACGCTGCCGAGCGTTTTGCGCTGGGTCTGGAACTGGAGCTGGAGCCGGAAGGCGTTGATGCAGAGCAAGCGCCACCGCCGGGTGGTGGTTTGAGTGATCAGGTGGAAAGCTTCGAGCGCGCGTTGATCGCCGCCGAACTGGCGCGCCCGCACAGCTCGGTGCGCAGCCTCGCGGAAGCGCTGGGTGTGCCGCGCAAGACCCTGCACGACAAACTGCGCAAGCACGGCCTGACGTTCGGCGACAGCAGCGGAGCTTCCGATGACAACGATTGAGCCTGGACATGACGCCGCCCACGCACTGGAGCAGGTGCTGCACCACGACATCCCGCTGACCCGCGAGATGGGCATGCGCGTGATCGACTGGCACAACCAGACCCTGCGCCTGCACCTGCCGCTGGCACCCAACGTCAACCACAAGAGCACACTGTTCGGCGGCAGCCTGTATTGCGGCGCGGTACTGGCGGGCTGGGGCTGGCTGCACCTGCGGCTGCGCGAAGCCGGGATCACCGATGGGCATATCGTGATTCAGGACGGACAGATCAGTTATCCACTGCCGGTACGCAGCGACGCCATCGCCCGCTGCGACGCGCCCGAGCTGGCGCAGTGGGACAAATTCATCACCACCTACCAACGCCGAGGCCGCGCCCGCCTGACCCTGCACACCGGCATCAGCGAGCAGGACAGCAAAGAACACGCCGTGCGCTTCGTCGGGCAGTTTGTGTTGCACCGGTGAGGCTGCGCGCAGTCAATTCACTACCCGTGGGAGCGAGCTTGCTCGCGAAGAGGCCAGTGTAATCCGCAAAAATTCATCGTCTGATCAATCGTATTCGCGAGCAAGCTCGCTCCCACAAGAACGCGCCTGACCCTGCATACCTGTATTAAGCGAAGAACAGGTCGTGCGCTTTGTCGGGCAGTTCATGTTGCGCCAGTGAGGCTGCGCGTAGTGGATGCAGACCTGTGGGAGCGAGCTTGCTCGCGAAGAGGCCGGTGCAATCGGCAAAAATTCATCGTCTGATCAATCGCATTCGCGAGCAAGCTGGCTCCACAAGAACGCGCCTGACCCTGCATACCTGTATCAAGCGAAGAACAGGCCGTGCGCTTTAGCACTGGTGAAACTGTCTCAGCCAAGCGTCTCAGCGCTTTTGTAGGAGCGAACTTGTTCGCGAAGGCGTCGTTTCAAGCACTGGATTTGCTGTGGATGCACCGGCCCTTTCGCGAGCAAGCGAAACGTCGCCCGGTTCGCTTCTACGCCCGCCGGGCAGAGGCCTTGAGGCCCGGCCTCAGGACTGCGCCAGCACCAGCACCAGCAGTTTGTCGCGCCATTCGGCGTTGGCCGGCAGGGCCAGGAAGAACGGGTTGAGCAGTGATTCGCGGGCCGGGTAGCTGAACGGCTGGCCGTCCAGTTGCAACACTTCGCCTCCTGCACCTTCAAGCACGCCCTGCGCCGCAGCGGTGTCCCATTGCGAGGTCGGGGCCAGGCGTGGGTAGCAGTCGGCGGCGCCTTCGGCCAGCAGGCAGAATTTCAGTGAGCTGCCGATGTTGGTCAGTTGCAAATGACCCAGCCCGTTCGACAGGCCCGCCAGCAAATGCTCCTGCTCCGGGCTGGAGTGGCGGCGGCTGGCGACCACGGTAAAGGTCTGCCCTTCGCCAAGCTGATTGCGCACGGCGATCGGCTGGAGGTGGCCGACGCCATCGCTGCGCCAGGCACCCAGCCCGGCACCGCCGAAGTAACAACGGTTGTTGGTGGGCATCGAGACCACACCGAATACCACGCGGCCGCGTTCGATCAGTGCGACATTGACGGTGAACTCTTCGCTGCCGGAGATGAACTCCTTGGTGCCGTCCAGCGGATCGACCAGCCACCAGCGCTCCCAGCTTGCCCGCTGGCGGAAGGGGATGTCAGCGTCCTCTTCAGAGAGCACATGAATGTCCGGATCAAGCGCCTGCAGGCCCTCGACCAGCACCTGATGGGCGGCCAGATCAGCGGCGGTCACCGGCGAGTCGTCAGTCTTGGTGGTCACGGTGACATTGGCGCGCCAGAACGGCAGGATCACTTCGCCCGCCAGTCGCGTGAGTTCAATCACCGGGGCGAGCAGCGGATGTGGCAGGTTGTGCAACGAATCGGTCATGGCTGAAACAATCCACGCTGGGTCAGCAGGTCACGTGTGAGGTACAGCGCGGCCAGCGCCCGGCCTTCGCTGAACTGGGCATTCTGGGCAAGGCTCGACAGCTCGCGCAGGTTGATCCGGTCGACCCGGATCGGCTCGGGCTCGTCGCCTTCCAGCCGCTCTTCGTACAGGTCGGTGGCCAGAACCACCTGAATTTTCTGGCTCATGTAGCCGGGGGACAGCGACAGCTCGGTCAACAGCTCCAGCTCCCGCGCACCGAAGCCGGCCTCTTCCTTGAGTTCACGGTTGGCAGCCGCCAGCACGTCTTCGCCCGGCTCGATCAGGCCCTTGGGCAGGGACAGCTCGTAGGCATCGGTGCCGCCGCAATATTCTTCGATCAGCACAGCGTGATCGGCATCGAGCATGGCCACGATCATCACCGCCCCGGGGCCCGTGCCTTTGCTGGCAAGACGCTCATAGGTCCGCTCGACGCCATTGGCAAAGCGCAATTGCAGCTCTTCAACGCGGAACAGACGACTACTGGCGACGATTGCGCGGGCAAGTACGGTAGGTTTCTGACGCATGACAGGCTCCTTTACATGAACGAGGTACTATACCGAGCTTTTCCCGATGTCTGTGTCGGATATGCTTACCCGCTATCAACCCCCTGACGAGGCCAGAATGCTTTCCATGCCCTGGAGCGAAATCGATACCGTCCTGCTGGATATGGACGGCACGTTGCTCGACCTGCATTACGACGAACACTTCTGGATGCAGCACCTGCCGCAGCGCTACGCCGAACTGCACGGCGTCAGTTTCGCCATGGCCTGGCTGGAATTGAAACCGCTGTTCGAAAACAACGCGGGCACGCTCAACTGGTACTGCCTGGATTTCTGGAGCGCCGAGCTTAACCTCTCGGTTCGCGACCTGAAACGCGAAATCGCCCACATGATTGCACTGCGCCCGGACGCCGAGACCTTTCTGGCGGCCCTGCAAAAGGCCGGCAAGCGGGTGATCATGATCACCAATGCGCACCGTGATTCGTTGTCGCTGAAAATGGAGCGAATCGAGCTGGCGCCTTATTTCGAACGCCTGATCAGCTCTCACGATTACGGCTTTCCCAAGGAAAGCCAGCATTTCTGGGACGCGTTGAAGGCCGAAACAGCGTTCGACCCGGCACGCAGTCTGTTCATCGACGACACCCTGCCGATCCTGCGCAGCGCTCGACACTTCGGTGTAGCTCATTTGCTGGCAGTCAGCCAGCCCAACAGCCAGAAAGGCCCGAAAGACACCGAAGAGTTCGCCGCAGTGGACGACTACCGGGAGCTGAGCAAGGGATTGTAAGCAAAGCCGTGTGCCCGCCTGAAAAGGCGGGCAGCGTCTTCAGTTCACTTCGGAATACGAAGCTTCTGACCCGGATAAATCTTGTCCACGCTCTTGAGCATGGGCTTGTTGGCTTCAAAGATTTTCTGGTACTGGTTGGCATCGCCATACACGCGCTTGGAAATAGCGCTGAGGGTGTCGCCCGACTTCACTTCCACGTATTCGGACTCAGCGCCTGCGCCGCCCGAGACAGTCATCTGGTCGTCGACTTTTTCCACGCCGTGGATATTGCCCAGGGTCAGAACGATCTTTTCCCGCTCTTCCTGGCTGGAGACTTCGCCTTTGACGATGACCGTGCCGCCGTTAACCTCGGTCTGCACATTGGGGTTGCCCAGGCCGACTTCGGAGATATGCTTTTTCAGCACCTCATCGGCGTTGGCTTTATCTGGCAGAAGTGCATCCAGAATTTTCTCGCCTGCTTCTTTGATGAAACTGATAAGACTCATTTTCTGGTTATCCGTAAGTAGTGTTGAGGACTGCGCGATTAGTGTAGCCCTCGTAAATCAAGGGCTGCAGGCTTCCGACCAACGTAGCTCGACCATCGTTCAGCCTGAACGCGTAGAATCGGCTGTCTGGATGGCTCACCGGAGTGAATATGGACATCAAGCAACTTAAATTTCTGATCGCCCTCGACGAGACGAGGCACTTCGGCCAGGCGGCTGCGCGTTGCAACATCACCCAGCCGACACTGTCGATGCGCCTGCGCAATCTGGAAGAAGAGCTAGGCTTGCCACTGGTCAATCGCGGCCAGCGCTTCGAGGGTTTCACTGCGCCAGGCGAACGCGTATTGGCCTGGGCACGCACGGTACTGGCGGCCTACGACGGTCTGCAGGCTGAAGCGGCCGCCTGCCGCGGTCATCTGGTCGGGACGTTGCGCCTGGGCGTGGTGCCGCTGTCGAGCTTCGATCCGCTGCCATTGCTGCACCGGCTGCACCAGATGCACCCCAATCTGCGCTTCGAGCTGTCGTCACTCAGCTCCGAGCAAGTGCTGGAACAACTGGCGAGCAATCGTATCGACCTGGGCGTTTCGTACCTGGAACGGCTGGACAACGAGCGTTTCGATTCGCTGACCCTGGACGACACACGCATGGGCCTGCTGTATGACCGTCGGCACTTTACCTTTGGTGACGATCCCTTGAGCTGGGCCGACCTGGTCGAGTTGCCGCTGGGCACGCTGACCAGCGGCATGCATTTTCGCCAGTCGATCGATCACAACTTCCATAGCCGCGGCCTGCAACCCAATCCGCTGATACAAACCGATGCCGTTCATCAGTTGCTGCAAGCCGTACACGGCGGTTTTTGCTGCGCGATCATGCCGCTGGATGGCGGTCTGGAAACGCTGACCGAACATTTGCGCCTGCATCCGATTGCCGACTCCCGGACTTTGGCCCGGCTGGGGTTGATCATGCGCCGCAGTGCGCCGCGCTCGGCACTGGCTGAAGCCTGCTTTGCACTGGTAGCGGAAATACCGCGCTAGAGCGTTGATCGACGTCATCTATCGGGGCATCAGCACTAGCGATTAGACGATTTCCAATAACGGGCCTAGTCTTGCAGATGTCATTCTGCCGGTATTTCAGCCCATGCCCGTTACGCGCAAGGTCAGCTCGGCGTCCTTTGCTACGCCAGCCCCCGAAGCAAGCCAGTCCTACAGCTACTCGAATCTCGAGGGCACGGACTCTGCACGCAACGAACTTGCCGAAGAAGTGGCACTGGCGATTGCCTACAACGGTATCAGCCAGGCGGTCATGCTGGTCAGCCCGACCGATCTGGAAGACTTTATCGTCGGTTTCAGTCTGGGCAGCGGCATCATTGCCTCGCATGACGAAATCTACGACTTCAAAATCAGCGGTTGCGGCTCGGCCATGCAGGCCGAGGTCGAGATCGCCAGCCGCGCGTTCTGGGAACTCAAGCAGCAGCGTCGGCAACTGGCGGGCACCAGCGGTTGCGGACTGTGTGGCGTTGAAGCCGTCGAGCAGGCATTGCCTGACCTGAAGGCGCTGCCCGGCGCGCCCCTGCCCCCGATCGAATGGCTGGAAGGCCTGCGTCAGCGCATCGGCGAGTTCCAGCCGCTTGGCCGCCATTGCGGCGCTGTGCATGCGGCGGTGTTCATGGACGGTAATGGCCAGCTGTTGCTGGGCCGTGAAGACATCGGCCGCCACAACGCGCTGGACAAACTGATCGGCGCCCTGATCCGCCAGGACATCCCCCTGGCCGGCGGCGTCGCCATCGTGACCAGCCGCTGCAGCCTGGAACTGATTCAGAAAGTATTGCGCGCCGGCATCCAGACGCTGGTCAGCCTGTCGTCGCCCACCGGCCTGGCCCTGCAATGGGCCCGTCGTCATAACCTCAATCTAATTCACCTGCCGCAGAAAAGTGCGCCGCGGGTCTATAGCCCTGCGATGGAGATTCAAGCGTGAGCACTCATCATCAAGCCGACAAGACACCAACCCCCCGCTACAAGCCGTACAAAGGTGCGGCAGGCGGATGGGGCGCACTGATCAGCGTGACGCAACACTGGCTGGGCAGTGACAACGCGCTGAAGAACCTGCGCATGATGCTCAAGACCAACCAGAACGGCGGTTTCGACTGCCCGGGCTGCGCGTGGGGCGACTCGCCGGAAAGCGGCATGGTCAAGTTCTGCGAGAACGGCGCCAAGGCGGTGAACTGGGAAGCGACCAAGCGCCGCGTCGACCCGGCCTTCTTCGCCCGCTACAGCGTCAGCTCGCTGATGGAGCAGAGCGATTACTGGCTCGAGTATCAGGGCCGTCTGACCGAGCCGATGAGCTATGACGCGGAAACCGACCGTTACAAGCCGATCAGTTGGGACAGCGCGTTTGCGCTGATCGCCAAACACCTGAAGAACCTGCCCAGCCCGAACATGGCCGAGTTCTACACCTCGGGTCGCGCCAGCAACGAAGCGGCGTACCTGTATCAGCTGTTCGTACGCGCCTATGGCACCAACAACTTCCCGGACTGCTCGAACATGTGCCACGAGGCCAGTGGCGTAGCGCTGTCGCAAAGCGTCGGCGTAGGCAAGGGCACCGTGACGTTCGAGGATTTCGAACACGCCGATGCCATCTTCGTCCTCGGTCAGAACCCCGGCACCAACCACCCGCGCATGCTCGAACCACTGCGTGAAGCGGTACAGCGCGGCGCCCAGGTGGTTTGCGTCAACCCGCTCAAAGAGCGTGGTCTGGAGCGTTTCCAGCATCCGCAACACCCGGTCGAGATGCTCACCAACGGCGACCGCCCGACCAACACGGCCTACTTCCGCCCTGCCCTGGGTGGCGACATGGCGCTGTTGCGCGGCATGGCCAAGTTCCTGCTGCAATGGGAGCGCGAGGCGCAGGCCAACAACGCACCTTCGGTGTTCGACCACGCGTTCCTCAACGAACACACCGAAGGCGTACTCGAATACCTGGCCGCCATCGATGACACGTCATGGGACGCCATCGTCGAGCAATCCGGCCTGCCGCTGAGCGACATCGAACAGTCGGCACGCATGTACGCCAAGGGCAAGAACGTGATCATGTGCTGGGCGATGGGGATTACCCAGCACCGTCACTCGGTGCCGACCATCCAGGAAATTGCCAACCTGATGCTGCTGCGCGGCAACATCGGTCGTCCAGGTGCCGGTCTGTGCCCGGTGCGCGGTCACAGTAACGTGCAGGGCGACCGCACCATGGGCATCAACGAACGCCCACCGGTGTTCCTGCTCGATGCGCTGGAAAAACGCTTCCAGTTCAAAGTGCCCCGCGAAAACGGCCACAACGTCGTCGAAGCCATTCACGCCATGGCCGAAGGCCGCGCCAAGGTGTTCATCGCGCTGGGCGGCAACTTCGCCCAAGCCACCCCGGACAGCCATCGCACCGCCGAAGCGCTCAGCAAGTGCGATCTGACCGTACAGATCAGCACCAAGCTGAACCGCAGCCACCTGTTCCACGGCAAGGACGCGCTGATCCTGCCTTGCTTCGGCCGCACCGACATTGATATCCAGGCCAACGGCCCACAAGCCGTCACCGTGGAAGATTCGTTCAGCATGGTTCACGCTTCCAACGGTCAGTTGAAGCCGTCGTCGAAGCAAATGCGTTCCGAGCCTGCGATCATCGCCGGTATCGCCAACGCCACACTGGGCAAGACGCCTGTGGACTGGTTGTGGCTGGTGGAAGACTACAACCGGATTCGCGACCTGATCGCCGACACCATCCCCGGCTTCAAGGATTTCAACGAGCGCGTCAAGCACCCGGGTGGCTTCTACCTGGGTAACGCTGCTGGCGCACGCCGCTGGAACACTGCGTCGACCCGCGCCAACTTCAAGTCCAACGCGCTGCCGTTGACTCTGATCAATGAACACGTCAGCTCGACCGGGCAGATCCCGGACCTGATCATGCAATCGATGCGTTCGCACGATCAGTACAACACCACCATCTATGGCCTGGACGACCGTTATCGCGGGGTCAAGGGTCAGCGTGACGTGCTGTTCGTCAACGAAGCCGACATCATCCGTCTGGGCTTCCAGCCGGGGCAGAAGGCGGACCTGATTTCGATCTGGAGTGATAACCGCGAGCGCCGCGTCAAAGGCTTCACCTTGCTGCCGTTCGATATTCCGGCCGGTCAGGCTGCCGCCTACTACCCGGAGGTCAACCCGCTGGTGCCGCTGGAAAGCGTGGGCGATGGCAGCAGCACGCCGACATCGAAGTTCGTTGCCATCCGCCTCGAGCGCTCGGCAGAGTCGGCACGCATCCTCTGACGTCCCTGAAAGACGCCCACAAAAAAGGCCCGTTTCACTGGAAACGGGCCTTTTGCAAGTAACCTCAGACTCTCTTTTCAGACTTAAGTTCCTTAGCCAAAACAATAACTTAGCAGTTTGTGTGGCAATCGTGTTACTCGTCGGAATTGCATTGCTACATTCTTCACTTGACACCAAGATCGCGCCGTCATCCCTATGAGATTCCATACATGAAGTATTCCTCGATACTGTTGTTGTCTCTTACCCTGATCAGCGGTGCGGCGTCTGCAGGCAACCTCGAGTCAGGCGTAGGCGGAGCATTGGGTGGGGTACTCGGTTCGGTCGTCGGCCAGCAGGTCGGCGGCAGCACTGGTTCAGCAATTGGCGCAGGTGTCGGCGGCGCAGCCGGTGGCGCTGTAGGCGCGGACCGTCGCAACCGCACAGAGGCAGCCATTGGCGGCGGTCTGGGCGCAGCGGGCGGTAATGTGCTGGGTCGCAGCGTCGGCGGCAACACCGGCAGCCTGGTCGGCTCGGCGGTAGGTGGCGGCGGCGGTGCTGCACTCGGCAACTACATGGGCAACGAAAGCCGCAGCGATGATCGTCGTTATCGTGGTGGCCGTGACCATGGCCATCGCCCGAAGCACCACGGCCATCGCCGTCATCGTGACTGATACCACCGTCAGTTACTGAAACATAAAAACCGGCCGCTCTTGAGCGGCCGGTTTTCATTTGTCTGTCGCAACGCAGGCTCAGGACTGGATGCAGAGCATTGCCCCACCTGGTCAGATGAATGTGTACGCGTAGTCAGTTGCCAGCCATCGCCTGCACCCACGTCCTGACCTGTGCGTACGGATAGTCCTCCAGCACCGCAAACCCGGTGGTGGCGCGGGCTTTGAGCCTGGTGAACAGCGGCACGCTGATACCGCATAGAAAACGCGTCAGGCAGTCGGCGCTGGGCGGCTGGCCGGTGTAGTTCTGGTGCTTGTGGATAAACTCGCTGCACAGTTGCTGAAAGTCCCGATTTGCCAAGGGCTCCAGCGCGGGTGGTTCGGGCAGGTGGGCGACTTCGCCCAGGCACACTGAACAATGCCCACAGCGCTCAGGCGCATTGTGGTCACCAAAGTACCGCGCCAGGCGATGGGTCAGGCACTGATCACTGGCGAACACGTCCAGCATGGTGTGAATGCGCGCCACTTCAGTGGCTTCGTGATGAGCGAAATAATCGTGCAATTCGATGCTCAAGGCCTGAGCATCAAAGTCGCTGCGCAACAGGCTGTAGACCTCGGTCATCTGTTTGCTTTCAAGCTCGATCCAGCCTTTTTCCTGAAAGTAATCCAGCGCCTTGACCACCCGCCCGCGCTCGGCGCCGTATTGCTGGTACATCGCCTGGAAATCGACGGTGGCCCAGGTGCGTGCCCGGTTTGAGGTGTCGATCAGGGCTTGAACGAACTCGCGTCGCTCCCCTTCGAAACGCGCCATCAGGTCTTGCGGCTGAAGCAGAAACTTGAAGCGGTACTCGGCAAAATACGCATAGCGCGGCGCAATGATCCCGCGCAGCTCCAGTTGCACCAGCAGGGTCTTCAACGGCAATTGACGAATGTTGCTGAGGTCGGCGAGCGGCCCCAGCAGAAATTCCCACTGCCCGTCATGACGCGCCCCGAGCAGGTCTCCCAGCACACGGGCAATCCCCTCGCGCTCCGGCGTATCGCCATACACGAAGTTCTCCAGCACGTTGAGGCTGTCGCGGTTAGCCAGCACCAGACAATCCGAAGCAGCACCATCACGCCCTGCCCGACCGATTTCCTGGCTGTAGTTCTCGATGGATTTGGGCAGGTCGAAATGCACCACGTTGCGAATGTCGCTCTTGTCGATGCCCATCCCGAACGCGATGGTTGCCACGATGCAGTTCAGACGGCCGCCCATGAACTGCTTCTGGATCGACTCGCGCTGATCGTTGGGCAGCCCGGCATGGTAGGCGCTGGCGGGCAGGCCATGCTGTTCCAGGTGCGCGGCGATATGTTCGGCTGTCTTTTGCAGGGTTACGTAAACGATGGTCGGTTGCCCGCGACGCTCGCTGAGCCACTCCACCAGCCGGCGTCGCTTGTCTCGTCCGCTGACCGGCTTGACCCACAGGTGCAGGTTGGCGCGGTAGAAACCGGTGGTGATCACATCCTCGGGGGCGATGGCGAATTTGTCCTGCATGTCGATGATGACTTGCGGGGTCGCCGTGGCGGTCAGCAGCAATGTCTGGGGAATATTGAATTCGCGCTGGTAGTCCGGCAGTTTCAGGTAGTCGGGGCGGAAGTTATGCCCCCACTCCGAAATGCAGTGCGCTTCGTCGACCACCAGCAGGGAAATCGGCACTTGAGCGATGAAATTGCGGAAGCGCTCGTTCTTCAGGCGCTCGACCGAGATCATCAGAATCTTCAGCTCGCCGGAACGTGCGCGTGCCATCACGTCAGCGATCTCGTCGCGGCTTTGCGCCGAATCAATGCTCGCCGCCGATATGCCATGGCGGTGCAGGAAGGCAAGCTGATCCTGAATCAGCGCCAGCAACGGCGACACCACCAGCGTCAAATGCGGCAACATCAGGGCGGGCAATTGGTAACATAGCGACTTGCCCGAGCCAGTCGGAAAGATCGCCGCAGCCGAGCGTCCGGCCAGTACCGCACTGATGGCAGCCTCCTGCCCCGGCCGGAACTGTGTGTAGCCGAATACCTGTTCGAGACGCTGGTGCATTCGCGGTCCATCCATCAGTCAAAAAACGGGCTCAACCTTAACGCGCCAGGCCGGATGCACATAGCACCAAAGCGTTGCAGAAACTCTACCCAGCGACCGATATCATTGTAATATCACCGCCAAACATCGCTTGATCAGGAGCAGGAATGGATTCCCTACAGCAACCCGAGGACGACGGGATCATCCGCATTCAGCGCCTCGTGCCGGGTCAGGTCGATGTGGTGCTGGGCTCGCATCCACGCCGCAAGCGCGTCGATGCGCCTCGCCGCTCACGCCCTTATGGCCTGTGGCTGGCGTGCCTTATTGCTGCAGCCTGCGTGGCCGGACTGATCACCTCACATGCGAGAGGCCCCAAAGCGCTGGCAGTACCGCCTGTTGTGCAGTCCATACCCGAAACCCGGACAGTCGAGGCCGAGGCGCAACCCGTAGCCGCCGCCGATCCCGCGCCCACGCCCACGCCCACGCACATTCGAAAAACCGCAAAGCTTGTACCGATCGCGGCCACTGTGGCGCCGCCTGCCCCTGTGCAGCCCTTGGATGACTGCATGAAAAACGGCAACGTCATCGATGAGGCGGTGGCGAACTGTCGATTCGGCCAGGCTCCACGCCCCGCTCAGGCAGAACCGGCAACAGGCATGGTGTCTGCCGACTACATGGCCGATTTCAAGGCCAATGCTTCACGCAATTCCACGCGTTCTTCCAGGCCTTACAGCGTAGCGACGGCCTCCATCCGCGAAGCGGACGGCAGAAATCGCTACCGCGCGCAGTGGCGGATTTACGGCAACACGATCGATGGCGACAGCGTCTGCGAAAACTTCGCCATTCGTTCATTCGAACGGCGCGAGTGTCGCAAGGCGGCAGCGGTCAATTTCAGAGAAGAGTGCCGTGAGTGGACCAAACGTGCGGCGAGAAACCGCGACGAGGACAGTAAAAACGCCCAACAGCGCTATTGTGAAGTGACCACGAATTTCTCTCCCTGAAAACGAGCCTGAAACCCTCTGGCACGGTGGTCTCGCCGGTGTTTTCGACTGTCCCGGTGCATGGCCGAGCACCTGAGAATCCGTAAAAACGGACACATGTATAGCCAAAGGCTTACACGCAATGAAGCGAATGGCTATTTTGCACCTGCCATCAGAGCCGTAAGATTGGATCCAACAACTGGCGAACAAGGAGTTCGCCAGGATCAGGGACGATCGACCATCGCCGGGAAGGCAGCCGACAGGGAGTTGGAATGGTCTTGGTACAAACCCGCTTCGGCGGGTTTTTTATTGCCTGCGATTTTTGCCGTCAGCAGCCATATCGCCTCAAGACTTTTCCTGGCGCCAGATTTCCCGCCCTTCAAAGGGCCGTTCGAAGCTGAGCCCGTGAGGTATAGCGAAAGGCTTACACGCGCTGGGGGAACTTGGCTATTTCCGACCTGGCTCGCGCTCCGTAGTATTGGATCCATCAAGGGGTGAACAGGAGTTCACCCGGATCAAGGATGATCGACCATCGCCTCGGAGGCGTCCGACAGGAAGTCGGGATGGTCTTGGAAAAACCCGCTTCGGCGGGTTTTTTGTTGTCTGCAGAAAAGCTGCGCGCTTTACGCTGCCCCGCATACAGCCAACTGCTCAGCGCTTACCCTGCTCAAAGCGCTGCTGCAGCAAGTGTCGCGCAGTACCCGCATTGACGTAATCCGCAATCAACTCACCAAGCTCGTCTGGCTTGAGCTTTTTGCCGTCCCGGCTGAACCGCGCCAGCGCCAGGAGTACCCGGCGTTTTTTCCTGAACACTTTTGCGTTCGGTGCAGAGAACGAACGTGAGACTCGCTCGGGTAAGGGCGCATCGTCTTGCAGATGCAGGGTCAGAAACGTGCCGTAGGCGACATTCAGCTCAAAATCAGCGATGTGCTGGATCGGGACGGGGGACTTCAGGTTGGCGAAGACAAAGTGCTCGGGCGTGAGCAGCAGAGCGGTCTTGTCGGCACGCAGACACATGCGCAGCGCAAATGGCAGCAGCATCAGCATGAACGTCGTCAAGATGCCGCCCGCTATCAGCATAGAGTTGCGCTTTTCGGTCAGCCCTTGGGGAAATGACAGCGCTTCGGCTATCAGATAAATACCCAGCCCCAGCAGAGGGGCGAGGAATAGTGTTAGCAACAGCCCCCGCAGGCGAGCGCCCTCATGCAGAACGACATCACCGCTTACCGTTTTCGCGCGGGCACGCAGTTCGGTCACCACCTCAGCATCATTTGCCACGTGATGCTTGATGAAGTCCTCGGTAAGACGCGTGCGCAGTGACTGGGCATTGCTGAAGTAATGGTCCATCGCGGCGCGGGCCTGGGCCGCCACCACCGGCCGGGTGCCGCTGCGGATCGCCTCGTCGGCAGCAACCTGCAGCGCGGCGATACGTTCGCCGTTTGAAGGGTGCGTATCCGAGGGATGCGGCAGCTGGACGGCCATTTCTTCGTCAGGCAGCGTGAATGCCTTGCCGGCCAGCTCGTGCAGCACGCTGTTCGGCAGATCCTTGGTGAACACCTCTCCACGCCTTGGGTTGGTGGCCCGCGTGATGTGCGTGTAGATCCGCTCCTGCAAAAGCGGATCGATGGCCGAGATGCGCACCAGCGCCGAGGCAGCCGACGCGTTGCCTGCAAGACTCGCCCCCGCGGCATCGGCGGCCAGCTCGCGCACGCGGCTCCAGTGATTGACCGCGTGATCGAAGCTTTCCATGAAATACACGCCCAGCATGAATGCCGGACGCAGAATGGTGCGCTGCAGCCACCCGCTGACCATCATGTTTTCCGCGATCACCCCAAGGCTGCGACCGATGCCGTCGTAGATCGGCAGAAAGCGCAGGCTGTACTCGGTGTCCTGACCGGCAAAATGCGCCAGCTCATGACCAATCACTGCGCTGGTTTCTGCGGCATCGATCAGCCCCAGGTACAGGATCGGCACATGCAGAGTGCGCCCCTTGAGCACGGCGTCGGACGGCAGAAGGGAAACGTCGCTCGAGGTGACGTAGAAGCCTTCGGTCATGCCCAGCACGATGTGATCGGGGGACAGCGCGCCGAGCCGTTCGGCCAGATCGCGCACATAGGCCCAGAGCACCGGGGCCTCTTCAGGCGTGACCTGCTGCCCCAGAACCTCCATCGCGGTGGGCTCGAACATATGCAGCATGACGCCCAGCTGCTTGCCCATCCGCCAGATCGAATACAGGCATGCAGCGACCAGCATCAGCACGACGATGATCAACTTGAGCTCGCCCGCGGACATGCGCCCCACATGCCACAGGCCCAGGGCTTCGAAACAGAGGATCGCCGACACGGCCGTGCCCATGGCGATAATGTGTCCCACCAGAACGAAGGGCAGAATCCGCCTGACCCTGCTGAAGGTGTTCAGCAATCGCTCGCGGGAATGCAGTGCGCGCGCTCCGGCCCAGTTAAGCCCTGCCAGCCCGATGCCTCCGACCAGAGCCGCCAGCAGGCACAGCGCGATGACAGCGCGTGCCAGCCAGGTTGTGACATCACCCACCACCACTACGAAGTCGAGCCCCTGTTCTGCCTCATGGAGACGGGACAGAGCCTCCTTGAGGGTGATGTTTTCTCCGTCCATCTCCATCGTTCGCGTGAGAGCGTCGGGCGACCTGGCGAGCCTTTCGAAATAGGGACGGGCATGCGCAAGGTCAGCCTGGATCTCGGTCAGGCGCTCAGTGTTTTCGACACTGCGCTGCAACTGCCAGACACCGATGAGGTTCAGGCCCAGAGGGAGCAGGATGAGTACAGCAATGAGCTTGTAGATTTTCATGAGGCAAGGCTCATAGAGGTGCGGCGCCGCCGGCTGTCCTTAGCGCGCACAAGGTCCGTCAGGTAAAACGCCTCTGGCGTCTGCGTGCATGCGCCCTGCCGTTGCTCGAATAGAGGCGTGAGGGCGCTGGCGGCGTTATACCCTGATTTGCAAACTGATGTAACAAAGCTGCCCGCCTGACCTGCGTCGACCCGCCTGGATCCGTCCGCCTGAACGCTCGCAGTGCCATCATTCCCTTTCCAGAAAAAACAGCCTAATAAGGCCAGTCTGTGTATTTACCCTCTTCAGAGCTCGGTAAATCTGCAAATAAGTTCATCTTTCTAAGCTTAATTTACCCCCTTTATCGGATCCAAATACCACCCTAAAGCCCTTTAAAATCAACACCTACAGCTACATTGAGGGTGTAATCCAAAATAATGATGGCTCATAGGCATCATTGCTTACTGTAACGAAACCGAGAAAATATCTACCGTCTGTAGGAACTTTCCTACTAAAAATAGTGCCATAGACCACACTGCTGGCTAGACGACATCTATATGCCAGCACGAACTCCTCCCTCATTGTGGCGGTGTGTCTCGCAGTGACACACATGGCAAAACCACTTCATGAGCAGGTGTGCAGTCGAGCAATTCGCAACTTTTCCCCGTCCCCCGGCCTGATCCGGGAAACGGTCGTGAAGGGTTCAAGGACGATGTACCGATGACTCAGACGTTCGATATAGAAGCATTGATCAAGCTGCGCAAGCAGACGCGCGCTATCTCCGACGCGCTCAAGGTGCAGGCGTCCGACTATCTGTCGACCCTCGCGCTGTTGATACGCCCGCAGACATTCTTCGGTGAATACCTGCAGGGCGCGCAGCGCAGCAGCGGCCGCGAGACTCAGCACCATTTCAAGGAGCTCAAGGAGCTCTATGACCGCATTGCTTCGGCAGAGCCGTTCAAGCTGGTCAATGAACTGGAAGTGCCCCTGAACCTGATCAGCACGACACCCGAGCTGTTCCCGCTCGAATACGACATGGTGTTGTCACAAAGCGGGCAGACCATTCGCATCACCAGTCCGGTGCGTTGGGTGGTGGGCTTCAACTCGTTCGATCTGGCGCAGTTTCGCAAGGTCATCAAAGACCCGAATCGCAGCAGCGCCGAGCTGTATCGCTATGTAGTGCATTATCTGGTGCTGTTCTACTGCCTGAGCAAGTCGCCGGGCATGAGCCGCCTGTTCGAAGGGCTGCGCTTCCCGGTCAGTTTCGAGCGCTTGAAAGACTTCGGCGACCTGCCGTTCTGTGTGATCAGCTCGCCGGTTCGCTCCGAACTGCCGGATGAATCGGTGATTCGCAACAGCACGCAGATTGCAGGCAATACCAGCTTCGAAGAATTGGTCGGATACGAAAACATTCTGGAAATGAACGATGAAATCCGTCAGCGTCTTTTGCTGACGATTGAAGGACTCTAATCGCGCCCGGCCTGCCACAGGCCCGGTACGCAAACGACTTGCAGCGAGTTGCTCGCACAGGAGATGACGATGGCGAAGAAGGAAAGTACCCAGCACAAACTTGACCGCGTTCGCGCGCCTCGGGTCCATATCACTTACGACGTGGACATCGGCGATGCTCAGGAAAAGAAAGAGCTGCCATTCGTTGTGGGCGTTCTGGGTGATTTCTCCGGCAACCCGCTGGAGCCGCTGCCCAAGCTCAAGGATCGCAAGTTCATCTTCATCGACCGCGACAACTTCAACGGCGTCCTGAAGGGCATCAAGCCGCGCCTGGCGTATCGCGTCGACAACACGCTGGCAAAAGACGGCACACAACTCGGTGTCGAGCTGAACTTCAATGCGCTGGAAGACTTCGAGCCGCAGAACGTCGTGCGTCAGGTCGAGCCGCTGCGCAAGCTGCTGGAAGTGCGCAACAAGCTGGCTGACCTGCGTAACAAGATGGGTGGCAACGACAAGCTTGAAGAACTGCTGATGGACGTGTTGCAGAACACTGAAAAGCTGAAAACCCTGGGCAAGGAATTTGGCCGTGAAGCCGCCGTTCCTGCCACCGACAGCAAAGAGTAAGGAGGAGCCTGACGATGACCGATAAGCAACCCGTGACTCAGCAGGACAGCGCTCTGGTTGAAGTGGAAAACTTCGCCCCGCAATCTTCCTTGCTCGACAGCATCATTTCCGAAAGCCGCGTTGCACGCTCCGAAACCGAGCGCACCCGCACCCGCGATCTGATCGGCGAACTGGTGGCCCAGGTACTTGAAGGCGAGATGACGCCGAGCAAGGACCTGATTGCCGTGCTCGACGCGCGCATCGCCGAGATCGATTCGATGCTCTCCGAGCAAATGAACGAAATCATGCACGCCCGTGAGTTCCAGCAACTGGAAGCATCCTGGCGCGGCCTGAAGTATCAGGTTGACCAGACCGAGACCAGCACCACGCTGAAGATTCACCTGCTCAACGCGTCGAAAAAAGACCTCGTGCGTGACCTCAAGGCGTCGTCCGAATTCGACCAGAGCGCACTGTTCAAGAAGATCTACGAAGAAGAGTACGGCACCTTCGGTGGTGCGCCGTTCGGCATGTTGCTGGGTGACTACGAGTTCAACCGCAGCCCGGAAGACATGTACCTGCTGGAAGAGATCTCCCACGTGGCAGCTGCCGCCCACGCGCCGTTCATTTCGGCTGCATCGGCTGAGCTGTTCGGCTGGGACTCGTTCACCGACATGGCCGGCCCTCGCGACCTGGCGAAGATCTTCGACACCGTCGAATACGCCAAGTGGAAGTCGTTCCGCGCCTCCGAAGACTCCCGCTATGTCGGCCTGACCCTGCCGCACGTGCTGGGTCGCCTGCCGTATGGCCCGGATACCACGCCTGTCGAAGAATTCAACTTCGTCGAAAGCGTCGATGGCCGTGACCACAACAAATACCTGTGGATGAACGCTGCCTACGCGCTGGGCACTCGTGTGACCGACGCATTCTCCCGCTACGGCTGGTGCGTGGCGATCCGTGGTGTGGAAGGCGGTGGTCTGGTCGAAGGCCTGCCGACTCATACCTTCAAGACCGATGACGGTGAAATCGCGCTCAAATGCCCGACTGAAATCGCCATCACCGACCGTCGCGAAAAAGAGCTCTCGGACCTCGGCTTCATTCCGCTGGTGCACTGCAAAGGCACCGACTATGCCGCGTTCTTCGGCACCCAGTCGACCCAGAAGCAGAAGCAGTACAACACCGACATTGCCAACGCCAACGCGCGTCTGTCGGCGCAGCTGCAATACATCTTCGCGACCTCGCGTATCGCTCACTACATGAAAGCGATCATGCGCGACAAGATCGGCAGTTTTGCATCGCGTAAGGATGTCGAGCTGTTCCTCAACAAGTGGCTGTCCAGCTACGTGTTGCTGGATGACACCGCCAGCCAGGAAGCCAAGGCCAAGTTCCCGCTGCGCGAGGCGCGTGCCGAAGTGTTCGAAGTCCCTGGCAAGCCTGGCGTCTACAAGGCCGTGACTTACCTGCGTCCGCATTACCAACTGGATGAACTGACGGCATCGCTGCGTCTGGTCGCCGAATTGCCGCAATCGACACGCGGCTAACGTCCGTCACTTAGCCAGGGAGGCAACATGAGTAGTCAACACAAGCTGTTGCCTTCATTGCTGGATCGATTGCTCGACGATCGTCCGCATCAGTCCGTGGAATCGTCATCGCAACGGTTGAGCTCGCTGGCCGATTACAAGGCCAGCATCGTGCGTGACCTGGAGATTCTGGTGAACACTCGCCAGTCTCTGGTCGCTGGCGAGCTGGAAGGTTTCGCCAATCTGAGCGGCACCATCCTCGACTACGGTATGCCCGACTTCACCAGTAGAAGCGTGCTCGACCCACAGGACCGGCTTTTGATCCAGCGCCAGCTGGAAAAGGCCATCTCGGTGGGCGACCGACGCTTTCGCAGCGTGAAAGTCCAGTTGCTTGCACAACAGACCGGCCAACGCATGCTGACTTTTCGTGTGGACGCAGTACTGCGTCTGCAGGACATTTCGCGTCAGGTTTCCTTTGACGCCGTGCTGCAGGTCAACACTCAGGAATACAAAGTGCAGAACCTCAACTGATGCTCGACGATCTGCTGCCCTATTACGAGAAGGAACTCTCGCACCTGCGCTTTCTGGGCCAGGAATTTGCCGCTCAATATCCGAAGATCGCTTCGCGACTGCTGATTGAGGGCGACAACTGCGAGGACCCGCACACCGAGCGCCTGATCGAGGCGTTCTCGTTCCTCTCGGCTCGCGTGCACAAGAAGCTCGATGATGAGTTTCCGGAAATCGTCGAGTCGTTCCTCGAGGTGCTGTACCCGCATTACTTGCGCCCTACCCCGTCGATGTCCATCGTCGAGTTCAACATGGGCAAGCAGGAAAAGGTCACCGAGTCCTATCGTGTGGCGCGACACACCGAACTGCACGCCAATCCGGTGGACGGCATCGTGTGCAAGTTCCGGACGTGCTACCCGGTCGAGCTATGGCCGATTGCCGTGCAGAGCGCGTCGTTCATCGAAATGGAACGCTCGGCGTTCAACGGCCACAGCGCAGACCTGATTGCACGTCTGCGCATTGGTCTGACGGCCACCTCCGACGTGCTGTTCGGCAAGATGGAAATGGACAGCCTGCGCTTTTTCCTCGATGGCGAAAGCACGCTCATGCATCAACTGTATGAGCTGCTGTTCAACAACCTGGCCAAGGCCACGCTGTCCTTCGAAGACGAAGGCCGCACTCGCGAAGTGGTGCTGCCCGCCGGCGCCTTGAAGTCTGTCGGTTACGGTCTGGATGAAGGGCTGGTGGATTACTCGGAGCGTTCGTTTCTCGGTTATCGGTTGCTGCACGAGTACTTCACCTTCCCGGACAAGTTCATGTTCTTCGACCTGTCGGGCTTTGCGCGCATTCTGGCGGGCAAAGAGATCGGCAAAGTGGAGATCAATTTCTACTTTTCCGACTACGACCTGACGGACCGTCTGGCGCGCCTGACGCAGAACGTCAGCCGCAACAATTTCAAGCTCAACTGCACGCCGATCATCAACCTGTTCCGCCAGCAGGCCGAGCCGATCAAGCTGACCCACGTCCAGCATGAATACGCTGTCACGCCGGATGTGCGCCTGCAAAGCTCCGCCGAAGTGGTCTCGATCGATCGCGTGCGCCGGGTCAAGAAGATCAATGGCAACGACCAGGTCGGCACCTGCCATCCGTTCTTCGAACCACGCGGCGATCAAGGCCCGGGACAGAGTTTCTGGATCGCCCGGCGCCGGCCGACGCAGAGCCGGCAAAGTGACGGCTCAAACATGTTCATCCGGGTCGTGGATCGGGATCTGGAGCTGATCGATTCCAACAATGACACGCTCAGTATCCGTCTGACGTGCAGCAATCGCGACCTGCCATTGATGCTGCCTTTTGGCGGCGAGCGCGGCGATTTCAACATTCCGTCGAACTCAGTGATCAAGGACATCCGCTGCCTGCGCAAGCCTACGGCGACGGTGCGCGTGCCGCTGGGCAACGGCGTGATCTGGCGGCTTATTTCGCACCTGTCACTCAACCACATGTCGCTGGTTTCCAAGGGACGCGAGGTGCTGCTGGAACTGCTGTCGCTTTACAACTACCGCAACGTGTCGGCGATCCGCAAACAGATCAACGGGATCGTTTCGGTGAGCAGCGAGCCGGTCGTGGCACGCATCGGCCATCCGCGGCCGAACTTCGTGCGCGGCGTCGGCATCACGCTGAAGTTCGATGAAAGCCAGTACACCGGCAGTGGCGTGTTCCTGTTCGGCATGGTGCTTGATCACTTCTTTGGTCAGTACTGCTCGATGAACAGCTTTACCCAATTAACCCTTCGCACCTTGCAGCGCGAAAAGAGAGTGGTCCAATGGCCCCCGCGAACAGGCGATCAACCCCTGGTCTGATCGACCAGGCAAGGGCTGAGCCGCACCGATTCGAATTTTTCCAGTTGGTGCGTTTGCTTCGCCTGCACTACAGCAGGAACGGGCGTATGGACCTGGAAACCAGGCCGCACGAAGACCCTCTGCGCTTTCGTTCGCAGCTGTCGCTGAACTTCCCGGCCAGTGAAGTCAGCGACCTGCAGTTCGAACGCGAAGGCAAGCTCTCGGCGGCAGGTTTGCCGCTGTCCGAAGTGCAGGTCACGTTCATGGGCCTGGTCGGTCCTTCGGGTGTGCTGCCGCGCCCGTACACCGAGCTATTGATCGACCGACATATTCAGTATCGAGACGACGCTGCACATGCGTTTCTGGATATTTTTTCGCATCGCATGACCACGCTGTTTTACGAGGCGTGGCAGAAGTACAAGTTTTACATCGAGTACGAGCGCAACGGCACTTCGAACTTCGACCGTTATTTGCTCAACCTGGTGGGTTTCGGTCCAGAAGGCCTGAAGCAGAAGTTCGACAAGGGCGAGTCTCCCCTGCGCCGCGAACTGTTCAGCTACTTCTCGGGGATGTTCGCGCAGAAGCCGCGCAACGCCCTGAACCTTGAGGTCATGCTGAGTTTTTACTTCTCGCTGCCGTTCAAGATCCAGCAGTTCGCCGGACGCTGGCTGAAGCTCGACAGCAGCCAGTGCACGCAGCTGGGCCGCAAGAACGCAGTGCTGGGGCAAAGCGCCGTGGCCGGCAATCGCGTCTGGGATTATCAGTCGTGTGTACGTATCGAAATGGGCCCTCTGGAACTGGCTGAATACCAGCGCTTTCAGCCGGGCACCGAGGATTACCAGAAGCTTGTTGAACTGGTGCGTTTTTACATCGGTGCCGAACTGGACTTCCAGATTGCGCCGAAGCTCAAGCGCGAAGCTGTACCCGTGGCCCGCCTGGGTCGCCAAGGCAATGTATCGCTGGGCTGGCTTGGCTGGCTCAAACGCCCCGGTGTCGACGTGGAGCCTTCCCGTTGCGCCGTTTTCCATATTCCTTTTGATGGGGTCTCCCTGTGAACCTGAAGTCCCTGTTCGCCAAGCTGAACGAAACGAGCCGCACTGCCACTGAAAGCGCTGCTGCGCTGTGCCTGTCGGAGAACCATTACGACGTTGAAGTCGAGCACTTGCTGCTGCAACTGCTCGATAACAACGACAACGATCTGCCGGTGATCCTGCGCCACTACGATGTGGTGCCTGATCGCCTGCAGGCACAGTTGGTCACTGCGCTGGGGACGTTCAAGAAAGGCAACACGCGGACACCTGCGCTCTCGCCGCACATCACGCGCATGATCGAGCAGGCCTGGGTGCTGGCATCGATCGAGTTCGGTCAGTCACAGATCCGTACCGGCCATCTTGTGCAGGCCTTGCTGGATGACGATGCACTGCGTCGCGTGGTCATCGGCTCGGCGCCGGAGCTGGAGAAGATCAACGCTGACGACCTGCGCCTGAACATGAGCGCGCTGGTCGAGGGCAGCCCCGAGACCAAGCTGAGCAAGCCACTGGCGAACGCCGACGCCAGCACGGGCGCCACCACCAAAGGCAACGGCAAGACGCCAGCCCTGGACCAGTACACCGTCAACCTGACCCAGAGCGCTCGCGATGGTCGCATTGACCCGGTGCTGGGACGCGAATTCGAAGTGCGGCAGATGGTCGACATCCTGACCCGCCGCCGCCAGAACAACCCGATCCTGACCGGTGAAGCCGGCGTCGGTAAAACAGCCGTGGTGGAAGGCCTGGCGCTGCGCATTGTGCAGGGCGACGTGCCGTCGGTGCTCAAGGGCGTTGCCATTCACACGCTGGATCTGGGCCTGTTGCAGGCCGGTGCCGGGGTCAAGGGCGAGTTCGAAAACCGCCTCAAGTCGGTCATCGAAGAAACCAAACGCAGCCTGCACCCGATCATTCTGTTTATCGATGAAGCCCACACGCTGATCGGTTCGGGCGGGCAAGCCGGGCAGAACGATGCCGCCAACCTGCTCAAGCCTGCCTTGGCACGCGGTGAGCTGCGCACCATCGCCGCCACAACCTGGGCCGAGTACAAAAAGTATTTCGAGAAGGATGCCGCACTGGCTCGACGCTTCCAGGTGGTGAAAGTCGAAGAGCCTGACGAAGACAAGGCCATCCACATGCTTCGCGGGTTGCTGGCGAAGATGCAGGAACACCACAAGGTCACGGTGATGGATGAAGCGCTGGTGCAGGCCGTGCGCCTGTCCAACCGCTACATCACCGGCCGCCAGTTGCCGGACAAGGCAGTCAGCGTACTCGACACCGCTTGCGCACGCGTTGCCTTGGGCCAGTCGGCACAGCCGGGAGCGCTGGAAGACTGCAAGCGTCACATCGACAACCTGAACGCGGAAATCACCGTACTGGAGCAGGAAACCGCCAAGGGCAGCGACCACGCTCGGCGTCTGACGGCCCTGCACGAAGAGCTGCAGGCCGAACAGGAGACCCGCGAGTCGCTGGAGCAACAGTGGAAGCGCGAGCTGGAGCTGGTCGAGAAGCTTGGCGCACTCAGCGTTCCGCAAAGCGGCGAGCCTGAAGCCGGGCAGATTGCCGCCGTACGCGCCGAACTGGCCAGCGTGCAGGGCGAGCAACCGCTGGTCCACGCACTGGTCGATGGCGGCACGATTGGCGAAGTGATTTCCGGCTGGACCGGCATTCCGCTGGGCAAGATGCTGCGCGACGAAATCGACACCGTGCAGAGCCTGCCCGCGCTGCTGGGCGAACGCGTACTGGGTCAGGACCATGCACTCGAAGAAATCGGCAAGCGCATCAAGATTTCCCGTGCCCGCATGGAAGACCCGAACAAGCCGATCGGCGTGTTCCTGCTGCTGGGCCCGAGCGGCGTCGGCAAGACCGAAACGGCACTGGCCCTGGCTGACACGCTGTATGGCGGCGAACGTAACGTCATCACCATCAACATGTCCGAATACCAGGAAGCTCACACCGTCTCCAGCCTGAAAGGCTCACCGCCTGGCTACGTCGGTTACGGCGAAGGTGGCGTGCTCACCGAAGCCGTACGCCGCAAGCCTTACAGCGTGGTGCTACTCGACGAGGTGGAGAAAGCCCACCCGGATGTGCTCGAGCTGTTTTTCCAGGTCTTCGACAAAGGCGTGTTGGACGATGGCGAAGGTCGCGAGATCAACTTCCGCAATACCGTGATCATCCTCACCTCCAACACCGGTACTGATCGCATCATGCAGTGGTGCCTGAACACCGAGCAGAAGCCGACCCCCGATGACATCGTGGAAGGCCTGCGCGACGAGCTGAATCAGGTGTTCAAACCGGCCTTCCTGGGGCGCCTGACCATCGTGCCGTATTACCCGGTGCAGGACGCGATTCTGGAACGCATCGTCGGCCTGAAGCTGGAGCGCATCCGCAAGCGTTTCGAGCGCAATCATCAGGCGGTGCTGCGTTACGACGAAGCGCTGATCAAGGCTATCGCGTCGCGCTGCACGGAAGTCGACAGCGGCGCGCGCAATATCGACAACATCCTGTCCAAGACCCTCATGCCGGAGCTCGCGCAGCGGGTGCTGGAGCGGATGGCGCAGGACAAGCCGATTCAGAGCCTGACCATCGACCTGGGCAGCGATGGCGACTTCGCTTACACCCTGACCTGATCGATCACCCCATAGGTAAGACGTAATGAATAAAAGACTTCAAGGCAATTGTTCCTCGAAGCCAGCCTTGGCAAGGTGCCTGGCTGTTCTGGCAATGATGATGGCTCTGTCCGCCTGCGGCGTGACAGACCGTGTCGCCAAGCGCATGGATGACACCTGGGCTGGCGACATGATGTTCGGTGACAATGAAAAGGTCATCCTGACGACTGACGGCGGCAACCAGCTCAACCCCGACGAGTACGGCAAACCGCTCTCGGTGGTGGTGCGCGTTTATCAACTGTCCTCTCTGGAGCGCTTCGAGTCGATCAACGCCGACACTCTCTGGGAGGATCCGCAAAAGGCTCTGGGCAACACGCTGGTCGAGAGCCGGGAGCTGATTCTGTTGCCTGGCATGGGCCAGACCGATCAGTGGCCGCTGAACCCGAATGCCTCGTATGTGGGCATCGCGGCGTTCTTCCGCACCGACGTCGACAGCCGCTGGAAGGTCGCGTTCGACGCCAACACGCTGCGCAAGGACGGTATCTGGTTCTCGTCCGACGGCGTGCGTGTGCTGGTGGATAACAACTACATCCTCGCGGTGCGTGGTGTGGACGTGCTGAACAAACTCAAGACTGAAGAGCAGTTCAACAAATCCAATTCGATTCCCGAACAACCCGCCGGCAAAAGTATGACCGAGCGCGCGCAGGACGCAGCTGTCCAGCAGGTTCAGGACTCGGCCGGCAGTGCTGCCAAAAAGGCAGCCGACTCACAATTCAATTCTCTGTTGGAAGGCGCCAAATGAGTAAACAAAGCCGCGTGATGTGGTCGGAAGGCATGTTCCTTTTGCCGCAACATTTCCAATATCAGGATGAGTTTCATCAACATCAGCTTGCTGAGTCGACGCTGCGCTCCACGCCCTTTCACTGGGGCGTGCAAACGCTGGAAGTCGACGTCGAGGCGCTGGCGACAGGCTCCCTGCAACTGAAGCGTCTGAAGCTGGTGTTCCCGGACGGCAGCCTTTACGACGCGCCGCAGCACGACCCGCTGCCTGCCGCCCGCGACCTGAAAAACCTGCTCAAAGGCGGAGAAATCAAGGTCTACGCTGCGCTCAAACTGCCTGAGCCCTTTGGCCTGAATTACGTTGAAGATGGCCAGGAACAGAAGAGCGCGCGACGCTTTCGCAAACAGTTCGACACCCTGCCAGACCTCAACGAAGGCGATCTGGAAAACGAAATCACCAGCCTGCGCCTGAACGTGGTGATGCTGGTCGATGGCGACAGTCTGGATGGCTACAGCTATTGCCCGATTGCCCGACTGGCACGCAACAGCATTGGCGGCTTCAACCTGGATGCGCATTTTGTGCACCCGACGCTGCACGTGGGCACCCACGAGACGCTGGTCGGTCTCGGCAGGCGTTTGATCAGCGTGCTGCAAGCCAAGAGCAAGGCGCTTTCAGGCCGCCGCCGCGAGCGTGCTGACCAGATCGCCGAGTTCGGCTCCAGCGACGTCACCTTGTTCTGGCTGCTGAATACCGTCAACCGCGCCTACCCGCAACTGGCTCACCTGCTGGCGCATCCACGCCTGCACCCGGAGCGCCTGTATCTGTTTCTGGCGGAACTGGCGGGTGGTTTGCTGACCTTCTCGCTGGACACCCAGCTCACCGACATCCCCGATTACGATCATCAGGACCCGGCGGCCTCGTTGGTCAAGCTCGACGAACTGGTTCGTCTGCTGCTTGAAAACGTGATTCCGAACCAGTGCATCGTCATCAACCTGAGTCAGGTCCGGCCTTCGTACTGGCAGGGCCAGTTGCTGGACCCGCGCCTTACCGAAGCCGACTTTTACATCTCGGTGCATGCCGACATGCCTGGCTCCAGCCTGCTGGAACTGGTGCCGCGTGCGTTCAAGGTCGGTTCGCCGGAAGACATCGAAGTGGTCGTCAACAGCGCCATGCCAGGCGTCACGCTGAACCACTCGACACGCCTGCCAAACGCCATTCCGGTGCGTCTGGACAACCATTACTTCTCCATCGAGCCGCATGGCCGGGTGTACGAACGCATGATGGAAGCCCAGGCTATTTCCTTCTACGCGCCCAGCGCGTTTACCAATCTCAAGCTCGAACTGTTGGCGGTGCTTAAATGACTGAAGCCGTGATGCAAGGTGCCGCTACGGCCGCAACCGAAAAACCTACGCTCAAAGACCTGGTGCGTGACTTCATCACCATGGCGCTGATTGTCCGTCGCGGCCGTCAGGCGATCTCGGTCACCGCCTTCGAATCCAGCGTCGATACTTTTTTCGCCAACCTGGAGCGTCAGGCGCGCAGCGCCAACTACAGCGTCGAACAGGTCAAGGACGCCCAATACGCACTGTGCGCATTCCTCGATGAGAGCGTGCTGCGTTCGGGCGACAACGACATGCGTCGCCACTTCGAAATGGAGCCGTTGCAGTTCCGTTATTTCGGGGTTCACCTGGCGGGCGAAGGCTTCTTCGAAAAAATCGAACTGCTGCGCGCCGACGTGAAAAAGAACCTGGATGTGCTCGAGGTGTATCACCTGTGCCTGGCCCTGGGTTTCGAAGGCAAATTCGGGCTGGGTCAGAAGGACCAGTTGCGCTACCTGGCCAACACGCTGGGCCAGGACATCGCACGCTACCGCAAGACGCCAAAGGCGCTGTCGCCTGACTGGGCATTGCCTGACCAGGTGTCGCAAATGCTGCGCCATGAAGTTCCGGTATGGCTTTACCTGGTGCTCATCGCCCTCGTATGCCTGGGTGTCTATCTGACGCTTGACTGGTTGCTGGGCAAAGACGTGGCCGCGTTGGCCGAACAAATCAGCCAACTGTTCAATGCTTGAGTCCCGATCAGGTAACCGAGTCAGGAAGACATGAAGACATTACTGCGCCTGTTAAAAAGTTTCTGGTTCCTGGTCCCGATACTGTGGCTGATCAGCCTGGCTGTCTGCTGGTTTTTCGCCCCAAGGATCAGTTGGCTGCAAGGCTACACGCTCGAAGCGATGGCGATCATCAGCGCCTTCTACCTGCTGCTGATCGTACTGCGTCAATACCGCCGGATTCGCACCGAACACAACCTCGAGAATCTGGTTCAGATCGAAGTTGACCGCTCGCTGAAGTCCACCGGCGAGTTCCGTGATCAGCAAGTGCTGCGCGACCGCCTCAAGCATGCCATTGCCATGCTGCGCACCGATCGTTCGGCAGGTGGTGGCGGCTCCTCGGCGCTCTACGATCTGCCCTGGTATCTGGTCATCGGCATGTCAGCGGCAGGCAAGACCTCGCTGCTGACCCGCTCCGGCCTGTCGGCCAGCATTGCCAGCAGCGCCAATGACACGGAAAGCGGCACCCAGCACTGCGACTGGTACTTCAGCCCTGAAGCCGTGATGATCGACACCGCTGGCCGCTACCTTCGCGATGATCAGTCCGCCAGCGAATTCGCGGCGTTCCTGCGCATGCTCAAAAAGCAGCGCAGCAAAGCCGCCGTCAATGGTCTGGTGCTGGTGGTCAGCCTGCCGGAACTGTTGGCCTCCTCTTCCGCCGAACGCAACGAAATGGGGGCGCGCCTG
The DNA here is from genome assembly GCF_030208985.1 of Pseudomonas sp. MEJ108. Taxonomy (NCBI): domain Bacteria; kingdom Pseudomonadati; phylum Pseudomonadota; class Gammaproteobacteria; order Pseudomonadales; family Pseudomonadaceae; genus Pseudomonas; species Pseudomonas sp. MEJ108. The sequence goes on along the minus strand of NZ_JARVSW010000001.1, from coordinate 56,527 downwards.
GTCACGCGCATCGAGGAATACACCGATTGCCTGGACGCCAATCCACCGATCTACCTGATGCTGACCAAGACCGACCAACTGCCCGGATTCAACCAGGCCTTCGACGGCATGGACCTGAACGAGCGCCAGCAGCCGCTCGGCATGACGTTCGGGCTGAACGAGATCAGCACCGAAAGCCTGCGCACGGTGCTCGATCGCAAGCTGGCGAACCTGCAGGCGCATGTCAGTCGCCATGTCGATGCACAGATCATCGCGCTGGGTGCCGATGCCAACAGCGCCCTGCTGAACTTCCCCAACTACTTTGCCGAGCTGTCGGCGATACTCGAGCAGTTCCTGCAGCATTTCGCGCGCAGTAACGTCAACGGTACTCAGTTGTTGCTGCGCGGCCTGTATTTCACCAGCGCCCTGCAAACCGACAAGCAACTGACACCGGTGTATGAAGACGAGCTGTCGGAGTCGTTCGTCCTGCGGCCGGCGAAGCCATACGGTGCAGTGGAGGAAGAGGAAGAAGAACACCGGAAAATCAGTGATCGCAGTTACTTCATCACCGATACCTTCCGCCGCGTCATTTTCCCTGACCGTGACCTGACCCTGTACCAGTCACGGCATGGCCGCGACCGCTCTATTGGCCCGATCGTCATCGCTGCGGCGCTGTTCGCCGGGCTGGCCTTCATCGGCTGGCAGGCCCTGTCGTTCCAGAAAAACCGCGAGTGGCTGGCCAACATCAGCCAGCAGTTGCACGACCTGGAGCAGTCCCCGGACCGGGCACAACGCCTTGCCTCGGGCCAAGGCCTGGAGCTGCTGCGCAATCAGCTGGCAACCATCGAGAAATACCGCACCAAGGGCGTACCGCTGCAACTCAGCGGCGGCCTGTACCGTGGTGACGATATCTACTTCGCCACCCAGACCGCCTACTTGCAGCAACTGCGTACCCAGGCGCTTGAGCCGATCACCCTGAAACTGCAATTGCAGATGCGTGAATTCAACGAGTTCGCCAAAACCATGGACCCGCAGTATGGCTTCGGGGCCGCCCCCGCAGGTTCCGACAGCAAAACCGGCAAGGCGCGTGCGCAAGGCCGGAAACTGCTGGACCGTGGCGCTCGCAACGTCGCTGCAGGCCGTCCGACCAGCCTGAGCAGCATTCCGCGCAGCACCGGCGACGTGACCAATCGCCTGACCGGCGCCGCGAGAAACACGGCCAGCCAGACACGCAGCGAGGCCATCGCCGCACTGCGTAACCCGGCCACCGCAAACGATGCGGCCGAGTTGTCGGCCACCACGGGCGGTCTGTCGCTGTCGGAGGAAATGCTCGGACGACTCGATGAACGGCAGGTGGCATCCATCATCGAGTCATACAACGCTCTCAAGCTTTATCTGATTCTGACTCAGCCGACCACGCACCCGGAAACCGAGTTCGTCAACGCGGCGTTGCCGGTGGCCTGGGCGGATATCTCCAGTGAGGCCAATCCGATCAGCGACGACGTCATTGAGGACAACTCGCCGGTCTATGTACAGTTGCTCAAGAACGGCGACGCGCCGGCCATGCCGCGTAATGAGCAGTTGATCGACGAGACCCGCAAGAGCCTGAAGTTTTTCATGATCTCCAGCTCGCTGGTGGACCGTGAATACCTGCGCCTGCAACTGGAGTCCAGCCGTCAGTTCCCCGCTATCGGCCTGAATGATCTGGTGCCGATGCCGGGTCGTCAGTTGCTGTACGGTTCGGAAGCCGTGCCTGCGATTTTCACCCGTCAGGGCTGGGAAGAGTTCGTCAAGCCCGAGCTGATCAAGCTGGTGTCCGGCAATCTGCGTAACGAATCGGACTGGGTGCTCGACGGTGAAGGCGGCGACAGCGTGGTGCAGAAAGCCAACTTCGTCCGTGAGTTCATGTCCCGTTACAAGCGTGACTACACGAAAGTCTGGTACACCATGATCGACAGCGTGGGCGTACGTCGCTTCAGCGACATGGCCAACGCCACGCAGCAGTTGTCATTGCTCAGTGACGTGCGCAATTCGCCGGTCAAGCTGCTGTTGGCCTCAGTCAACGACAACACGCAATGGGACGTCCCTGCAGTTCGCGAGGCGCAACAGACCGGGGTCAAGCGCGACGATGGCTTCTGGGGCAAGGTCACCGGCATCTTCGACAACAAGGAAGCGGCCGCCAGCGTACTGGTCTCGCCGCTGCCTGCGGTGGATGACGGCAGTCTGGCCAAGCGTTTCGAGCCTGTATCGCGGGTTTTCGCCACACAGAATGCCGAAGGCGCCGACAGCACCATCATGGATCGCTACCTGGCAGCGCTGCGCAAGCTCAAAGTGCGGATGAACAACATCCAGCGCTCGCAGGATGTCGGCAAGAGCAGCAAGCAGTTGATCAGCGAAACCCTCGAAGGGCAGCCGAGCGAAGTCACCAACGTGCGCAACTACGTTGAAACCACGGTCGATACCAGCCAGGGCGGGCTTTCCACGTCGCTGCAAAGCCTGTTCAGCCTGCCGATTCAGTTCGCCTGGGAAACGCTGCGCGATCCGGCTGGCGAACAGATCGCCAAAGCCTGGGCCAAACAGGTCGCCAAGCCCTGGGAACAGGTCATGGCTCACCGGTACCCGATTGCTGCGGACAGCCGCAACGAGGCCTCGGTGAAAGACCTGCAGCGTTTCGTCGACCCGGAGTCGGGCCTGCTGCCCAACTTCAAGCGCAATGAAATCGGCAATCTGTCCGATGGCGAAGGGCTCGGCATGGGCAGCGGGGCCAAGGCGGCGCCGCTGGTCAACCCGAAAATGGTCAGCAACATCGACAAGGCCAGTTCGCTGGGCGAAGTCATCGCCAGCCTCTCGGACCGCGACAACGGCTTCGAGATCATGCTTGAGCCGTCGGCCTACTTCACCGATATCATCTTCACGCTGGATGGCCAGGAGCAGCACTACCGCAACGGCAAGACCAGCTGGAGCCGCTTCTCGTGGCCTGGCACTACCACAGCGCCAGGCGCACGCCTGGATGTGGTCACCCTGTCCGGCGAACGCATTACCGTGTTCGACTACACCGGCCGCTGGGGCCTGCTGCGCATGAACGACAGCGCACGCGTCGCTGACCTCGACGGCATCCAGCAGCGATTCAGCTGGAACACGGCCAAAGGGCCGGTCAGCCTGGTGGTGCGCAACTATGGCGGCGTGAAGCTGACCGACCTGGCCAACGTCAAGGCGCTGAGCGCGCTTAACGCAACCGATGGGCGGACCAAGTGAGGATGCACATGCTGGATCTGGAGGGCGGTCGATGATTGGCTGCTTCGGAAAAGTGCCCGCGAGCGCAGATTTCGTCAGCCTGCACGGGGCCAGCGACGATGTTTGCGAGTTCGATGCATGGCTGCAGGGCGCACTCGCCGACATGCAGCACCGCGAAGACTGGCGCACGCTGTTCGATCGATTGCCCGTGTGCTTTTTCAGCTACCGGGCACGCAGCGGCAACTGGCTGGTGGGCGGTTTGATCAGTTCCAGGGACTCAAGCGCTCGGCGTTATCCGTTCTTCATCTTTCAAACGGTGAAGTCCAGTGACGCCGGGCTGTTTGTGAACCCTTTCACCCTGAGCGAACTGTTCGCCGGGCAGATCAAACCGCTGCTGCACATGGCCGCGCAAGGCGAAAGTACGGCGGTGCTGTTCGAACGCATCAGGGCCTTGCGACCGCTGCAAGGGCAGGACTTCGAGCTGTTCAGGCGTGTGCATGAGAAGTTTCTGGTGAACTTCACCCTGCGTGACATCGCGACCTCGCTGGAAAGCTCCTACCCGGAGTTCATCAGCAACGCCGTGCTCACCAGGCTGCAGGCGCTGAGCCGCCCGTCGTCCAAGGCACCCGTTGGTATTTCGCTGCCACTGCCGGCAGAACGAGGCTTGAAGAACCCGACAGCCGATCTGTGGGTCAACTGGCTGACACGCATCGAACCGAACAGGGCGGTGCCGCAGATCAGCATTCTGGCGGATGATTTCATGCGCCCCCGGCTGTTCTGCTTTGCATCCCGCAACACCTCCGGCGTGTACCGGGTGGTGACGGGCGTGAGTGAGCATTCGGAGAGTTATGACGTACTGGCACCCTTCGACACGTTCGACGAACACCACCGAGGCCATGTGTTTCCAGACATTGACCGCCCTCTTTATGACGTTATCGACCGCTTTGTCGATGTGCTGGATTTGAAGCCCGTATGAACAAGATCAAATACTACTTTTTGCGCTACCAGCCCTACGTTCTAGGGGTCTGCTTTTTCCTGGCGATCTTCATCGTCTGGAGCATCGGCCGTGCCCTGGGCTTCAGCTCGATGAACAGTCTGCTGACGGGGATCGGCCTGTTTCTGCTGTTGTCGGCAGCCTATGTGCTGTTGCTGTACCGAGGTGTATCACAGCACCAGAACCTGGAAGGCCTGCTGCGTGACGACGCCGATCAGGCGGTGCTCAACGCCAGCCCGGCAGACCGTGAAGAAGTCAGCCTGCTGCGCGAGCGCCTGCTGCAAAGCCTCGAGCGCCTGCAGAGCAACAAACCGAACGGCAGCAACTCCAAGGACGCGCTCTACGCCCTGCCCTGGTATCTGGTGGTCGGTCAGCCCGCAGCGGGCAAAAGCACCATGCTCTATCAGTCGGGCCTCAACTTCCCCTACGCAGAACGCGAAGGCGCACGCGTGGCCGGTTTGGGTGGCACGCGCAATTGTGACTGGTTCTTCAGTTCGGAAGCCGTGCTGCTGGACACGGCCGGTCGCTACATGAACGATCAGGAAGAAGCCGGCAAATGGCGTGCTTTTCTGCAATTGCTGCGTCAGCACCGCCAGCGCAGACCGCTCAACGGCCTGATTGTCACCGTCAGCATTCATGACATCCTGCAATCCTCGGTGGAGGACCAGGAGCGCATCGCCAAGCGTCTGCGCGAACGTATCCAGGAAACCCACGCGCTGCTGGAAGTGCGTCTGCCGGTGTATCTGGTGTTCACCAAGTGCGACCTGGTCCCGGGCTTCGTGCCGTTCTATCGCCAGCTGGACGATATGGCGCGCGGCGAAGTGATGGGCAAGACCTTCCCGCACAAGGGCTTCGAGCAAGCCGACTGGGGCCAGCGCTTCGGTGTGGCGATGGATGAACTGATCAATTACTGGAAACAGATCGCCAACCAGCAACTGGTGCTTCAGGACATCCAGGTCACTCGTCAGGACACCGCGGTGTATCGCTTCCCGCTGGAGCTGGAAGCCTTGAAACCGCGCCTGCTCCTGTTCGTCGATGCTCTGCTGCGCGCCAACCCGTATCAAAGCGCCGAGATGCTGCGCGGTTTCTACTTCACCAGCGCACTGGACGCCGATCAGCCCGAGATGGGCGGACACACCCGCCAGGTCACTGAGCGATTCCAGCTGGAAAGCGAGCAGGAAGCTGTCGATGGCAATGTCCAGCCGCACCCGCTGTTCATCAACAGCCTGTTCCGCAAGGTAATCATCCCCGATCAGCATCTGGTGGCGCTGTACACCACCAACCACCGCGAGCGTCGCCGCAAGGCCGCCTGGATCGGTGGCGCAAGCCTTGTCGCGTTGCTGCTGTGCAGTCTGTGGGGCTGGTCGTACTGGAACAACAAGGACAACATCCAGTCCATCTCCAGCGAACTCGCTCAGGCCGCAGCCGAGGACAGCAAGGCCACCGGGCAGTACACCGAGTGGCAAACGCTGGATCGCATGCGCTTCTGGACTTCGCTTTACTACGACCGTCATCACGACGAGGGCGTACCACTGCGCTTGCGTCTGGGTCTCTACCGGGGCTATGACGTCGAGCCGCTGCTGCGCACGCGTTACTTCAACCGTCTGGAAACGGTGATGCTCAAACCGACCGCAGACAACCTGACGCGCTCGCTTTACCTGCTGACCACCATCAAGGTCTACCAGCGTAATGCCAAGGACCTGATGCCGGTCACGGGTGTAGACAGTGTCGAGCCCAAGGCGCTGCCGCCGGATAACCGCGCACAATCCATCGCCGCCTTCGGCAAGGCCACGCTGGACACTTACGTGATGTTGTCGCGCGCCCAGCGTGAAAAGGCCGACCCGGCGTTCCTGAAAGCGAAGATGCCTGATTACTGGTATCCGGCTATTGCGCGTCAGACCGGCAAGACCATCACCGCGAATGCCGAGGCAGGCTCCAATCAGGATTACGAGTACGCCAGCCGACAGATCAACTTCTACAGCGATCAGATTCACGAGCTGGACGTGCCGCGTATTCTCGACAACGCATTTCTGACATCCAGTTCGCGTAATTACATCAACAGCCTGTTGACGCAGTCGTTGAAGGCTATCGAAACGATCACGCTGGAATCGGACACGCTGTTTGCCTTTGGTCGTGCCGATTTCCAGAGCCTTAAAACCGAAGGTCAAAATCAGTTGAGCGCGATCGCCGGCAAGCTGTTGAATACACCGAACATCGGCAAGATCGTGATTGCAGGTCACGCCGACCAGCTGGGCGACCCGCAAAGCAACATGCAGGTGTCCAAACAGCGCGCGCAGACCATCAAGACCTACCTGGTCGGCAAGGGCGTGCCCGCCGAGCTGGTGGACGCGATCGGTGAAGGCAGCGAGAAGCCTCTGGTCAAATGCGACATGCAGCAACCCAGAGCTCAGTTGATTCAGTGCCTTGAGCCGAATCGACGCGTGGAGATCGAAGTACGCGCGCTCAATTGATCGCGCGTTGGCAAGCAAACCGAAGCCCGGGTTGTCCCTATGAAACCTTGGCCGTGGCAAGAGAACCTTTCTTGATCGTTTCAGGAAGGTTAATCAAAAGGGCCGTGTTCTGTCCGCAGACGCCACGGCTTTAAATGAAGAAGGAGAAGCAGAAAATGGCATTTGACGCATACATCCAAATCGACGGCATCCCAGGCGAAGTTCTGGACGACAAGCACAAGGACTGGATCGAAGTGTTGGGCTACGAGTTCGGCGCTACCCAGGCCACCTCGGCGACCGCAAGCTCTTCGGGCGGTGCTTCGTCCGAGCGCGTTGCACTGAGCGACTTCAGCATCCGCAAGTCTGTGGACAAGGCTTCCGCCAAGCTGTTCGAAGCGTGCTGCAAGGGCACTCACATCGCCAAGATCCAGCTGAACGTCAACCGTGCAGGCGGCGACAAGCTGACCTACCTGACCATCAACCTGGAAGAAGTGGTTGTGTCTTCCGTGAAGGCGGTTGCTGGCGGTAGCCAGAAAGGCGAAGACAACGCAGTCAGCGATCTGCCGATTGAAGAAATCAGCTTCAACTTCGCTCGCATCAAGACTACCTACACCCAGCAGAGCCGTTCCGATGGCCAGGGTGGCGGTAACGTCACTGGCGGCTGGGACCGCACTGCGAACAAAGTATTCGCATAAGTCCGTGACACATCGGGTCGCGCAAGCGGCCCGTCTTCAACACCGTGTCTGCCCAGGCACGGTGTTCTTTTATCCTCTGATCAGAGTTGACTATGTCTGAATTTCTCAACGACCTTTCGCTTGCCGATCTGACGGCACCCATCAACGGGGGAAGTGGCGAGGACCTGAGCTTTTCCACCCTGTTCGATCAGGTCAAGGAAGCTCGTCGAGCAGACCCCGACTACCTCACCCAAGGTGACTGGCAAACCGATCTCAAGTCCTCGGACTGGGAACAGACCATCACGTTGGCCGCACAGGGCCTTGCCGAACAAAGCAAGGACCTGATGCTCGTCGCCTGGCTCAGTGAAGCCCTGGCGCACAAATACCACTTCGTCGGCATCACCTTCGGCCTGACCGTGGCCGAACGGATCCTGCAAAACTTCTGGGACGATCTGTACCCGTCTCTGGAAGATGGCGTAGAAGAACGTGCCGCCCGCCTGGCCTGGCTGAAAACCACGCTGACCGAAGTCGTCGGCGGGCTGCCGATCACACAGGGGCAGAACTTCGGCCTGTTGCGTTACGACGAGTCACGCCACGTTGAAAACCTCGCGCTGCAAAACCCCAAGGCCATGCAGTCCGCTGTTGAAGAAGGCAAGATCAACGCCGAAATCTTCCAGCGCTCGGTGGTGCTCACCGACTCGGACCACCTGCGCCTCAAGGCCAGCGAAATCGCCGCCAGCCTGTACGCCTGCCAGCAGCTCCAGGCCACTGCCGACACCCTGTTCGGCCGCGACGCGCCGAGCCTTGTCACCCTCAGCGACATCCTGCAACGCGCCGGGCAACTGACCGAAAAGCTGCTCAAGGACCGCGGCATCGAACTGAGCCCCGCCCCCGCCGCCGCTCAGGCCGCCCCCGAAACCGTCGTCGACCAACCCGCAGGTGCCGTGATGACCCAGGCCAGCCAGGACAGCGCGTCCGCACCACTGCGCACCACCCCGACCACACGCGACGAAGCCTTCACCATGCTCGCCGGCATCGCACAGTTCTTCAAAAACACCGAACCGCAAAGCCCCGTCCCGTACCTCATCGAGCGCGCCATCAAGTGGGGCAACATGCCGCTGGAAGGCTGGCTGAACGACGTTATCAAGGACAGCAACGTCGTGGACAGCATTCGCGATGTGCTGGGTACGAAAGAGCCTAAGCAGTAAGGGCAGTTCGTAGGATCGGTCTGTATGAACGTGCGTACAGACCATCAGGAAACGCACCACAGGACGAGTCTGTCTGTACGACTGACGTGCCCATGATTTACCCGTATTTTGTGTCATACCCAGCGCTGCAACAGGGAACGACCATTCACAGGATTCACACACATCAGGGATTAGAGAATGAACACGTCAGACCCGGTAAACGCATCAGGCCATTACAGCGACAAATGGAAAGAACGCTTCGCCTTTTTTGAAGCGCACGGCGGCCCAAGCGCACCGGGGTTCAGACCCGCGCTCAAGCAACTGCCCTTTTTGAAAAAAATGAAAATCAACTTCAACTTCTTCGCGTTCTTTTTTGGGCCGGTTTATCTGTTCATCATGGGGCTGTGGAAGAAGAATCTGTCCTTTATCGCGATCATGATAGTGGTGTCCGTCGCATCGGACATCGTGATGGAAATGTTTGATTTTCGCTACGCCAGAGAGGCCAGCTCTGCACTCGGTTTTGTATTTAACGCGCTCTACGGGCAGCTGACTAACTATGCCTATTATCTCAATGAAGTGAAAGGCAAGCAGAGCTGGAATCCCTTTGAGGGGATACGTTGGTAATGCGAGCACATGGATTCTATTTCAGGGAGATTTAAATGTTTGAACCTGTAGCCATTACAGCAGTATTACTGTTTTTTTTAGCGCTGGGATTTTTTACTGTCTACGCGCCGATTAGAACCATTGCTTCGTTGATTCGGCGTAACAATCCTCTTGACCGTGTGTCGCGGTTTTCTTACGCCATGTCGACCTGCTTATCATTTCCCGCGGCAGGCTATGCATTCCTCGTTGCTTTCGTTGATTCGGACCAGACCGAAACGTTTTTATGGCTTTCGGCCTATCTTTTTTTACAGGCAATAATGATGGCGGTACTGATGATTAAAACCAGAGGACGCTCAAGGCTTGATAGATTTTTGTAGCTTCCTGGCGTTCGCCTCACACAGTTGAAGTCTGCCGTTTGTAAATCCTACCTCTCATTTGGGCAGGCATGGAGCCATTACTCACAAGGAAGCCAATATGCGACCAATCATCGTGATCAACGATCCTACCTCCGATGCAGGTCAGGTCCTCGAGGGATCGCCCAGCATGTTCATAAACGGTTTGGCCGTGGCACGGGTCGGGGACCGAGTGTCTTGCCCACATGGTATCGGGACCATCGTCAGCGGAGATGAAACCCTGCTGGTGGACGGCCGCCCGGTGGCCCGGGAAGGTGATTTCATTTCCTGTGGTGCGCGGCTGATGGCAACGCAGCAGGACACCGTGGACCTCTAAGGAACAGAGATGAATACAACACTCAGCAGCAACGCACCGGGAGCCTGACCATGACCACACCTGTAATCACCACCCCGGTCGCTACCAGCAAAAACATGTCGTGCAACATCAACATGCCGTGGTTTCTACACAACACCGAGTACTACCCTAGAGAAGCCACTTTTGAGCCTTTGGTCAACGGCGAGCGCGCATTCGGCGCGGTGTACGATGCGATAATGGTTGCCAAAAAGAGTGTTGAAATAGTCTGCTGGGGGTTTCAGCCTTCGATGTATTTTAAGCGTGGCGATAAAAGCTCTATGTGTATCGGAAAACTTCTGGCGATTAAGGCCCAAGCCGGAATTCAAGTAAGAATCATCTGTTGGTCTGACTCACTTCACATGGGCCAATTTCTGGAAAACACTACACCAGGAGATAACGTCAGCAACTGGATTCCCGGCCTTGATGATTTTTTTCACGCCAACTCGGTTACAAAAGAACTAGGCCTTGATAGCGTGAACAAGAAGCTCGAAGAAAGGCGCGCGCAAGCCGAACAGAATCGAGATAAGGAACAAATCCAGATTGACAAGATGTGGTATCGCCAGGTCCGCCTCGCCTACACGGGTGCTGAAACTGGCCCTATCCAGCTAGGTCAACGCTTTTTTCATGTAATGATGTGGGGCACCGACGAATCTCTCAAAATCAAGAATTTAGAATTCGTCACTCGCGACTTTTCCGTCACCGACCGTGTGGAAATTGCATGGCAATTGCAAATGAGAGCACTTGATCAAGATCGCAGTAAAACTAATAAGGTCGTAAGTACAGGGGCTATGTTCGTCGCACCGAGTCACCATCAAAAAATGGTGCTTATTGACTATGAAGTTCCGGATATTGCGGTGGGCTTTGTCATGGGTCACAACTCATTGGACGCCTATTGGGATAAGGATGATCACAGCGCGACAAGAATGCCAGCTCATGAGGGCCGCAACGGCGCAACTCCGCGTCAGGATATTTCCAGCCGAGTTACCGGCCCGATACTCGAATACTTGAACCACAACTTTACTGAAGCGTGGTTGCGCGAAACAGGCGTTGACCTTTTGACACCTAGACAACATATTGCAAACCAGCTGAAAGCCAGAGATGGGTTCGGTCCTAAAATGATGGCTCAGGTTCTGCGGACTCAGCCTCAAGAAGATAAGCGTGATATCAGGGAGATGTATATCAAGGCCGCAGGCAATGCAAACAGTTTTATGTACATAGAGAACCAGTATTTTCGCTGGCCACCTTTGGCGGAAAAAATCAAAGAAAATGTCCGTCGTCAATTTGCAGACGGGCGGAGTTTGATTGAGCATGGCCCACTTTATCTTTTTGTCGTTACCAACTCGTCAGAAGAAGGAATGGGCGATGGAACAATCAACACCTATCGAATGCTCAGACAATTAGGTCGCCCCGAACTCATGCCTAATGTTGCGAGACTGGAGCGCAATAAAGAGCTGGAAGCTCAGGTCGCGCAAGCCAAGGAGCGTTATGATACCGCCAAAGGCAAGATCACCATTATTGAAGGCACCTACGGAAATTCATTCAATCCGGCAATGAGTAAACTGTGGGAATCACAGCGAAAAGCAGCCGCAGCGGCAGAAGCTGAGTACCGTGAATTAAAAGCCAAACTGCCTGCTGCTAGTGTAAAAACTGTGGAAAAGGTAGAAATTGAAGGCCTTGAGGTGCTGATTTGTACCTTGGTCGCTCCTGACTCGCCCCCCGAAGAATGGATGGACGTTTACATTCATAGCAAACTGATGATCATTGATGATGTTTTTACTACATTAGGCTCAAGCAATATCAACACACGCAGTATGGAAGTCGACAGCGAGCTGAATATCTGTGTTGAAGATCCAGCTGTGACTAAGCCATTGCGCAAGCATTTATGGGGAATACATTCCAATGGGAAGGGCAGCGGAGATGATATTGGAGAAGCATTTGATATCTGGACCGAAACTGCAGTTTACAACTCAGCACTTCGTCAAAAAACCAAAGACAAGGCAAGCCCCACGGCATCCTTAACAGAGTTCAGAAGAGAAAGTGCTTCAAGAACAAATAAGGACTAAATATGCTTACTCGATTGATTTTAACTTTCACCTTGTGCTTCACGATATACGCATGTGCCGAGGAAGACTCATTGAACATATCTGCAGACCAAATGAAACATGCTTTAGAAAGAATTTCTTTTACATGTCATGTAGAGGCAGATCATCTACCGTCTATTAGCGAAAATGCTCGACAGCTGTATCAATATGCAAGATTACTAGAGACCACGGAGGGGCCTAAAGACTATCAAAAAATAGCAAGGTATTATCGACTTGCGTCTGCTGAGGGTAATTATAAGGCAGCTACTAATCTGCACACCTTGATCTCCCAAGGTGTTATTGAGACCGACAATCCAGAAAAAGACGTTATCGATATTGTTGAGGGTCTTATCGCCCAAGGTATTCCAGGAGGTTACTACGATATGGGACATTATTTGGAAGAGGGCTATGGCGTCAAGCAAGATGGAAGCAGAGCAAATGCTTACTTTCGTCGAGCGGCCGACTTAGGTAATCCGGATGCCCAATTTTACGTATCAAAACTGCTTGAGGGTATCGAATCGGCAGAGGAAACAGTGACTAGTATGCGTCGCTGCGCAATGAATCAAGGGCATGCTCAGGCCGCTTTCAACTACGGAGTTTATATGAAGGTGCGGGGTAACTACCCAGAGGCTATTCAGGCCTTTCAAGCGGGCGCTCGGTACGGTAGTCGTAATAGCGCGAGTTTTCTGAGGGAGGGATTTTCCACAACCGATGCTAGTGATGAACAATATTATTTTGCGCTGCCTGTGGATGACAAGCGGTCTCTTCGCTATAAACAAATTGGTGCCTTCCTAAGACGCTATGATGCTCTTGGAGCAAAAGTCCCAGACATCGACCAGATCGTTCCCCTGCCCCCAGCCAAGCTTCCGGAATGGGACGGCACATTCGAATGGCTGAAAAAACGCGAGTCCACGCCCCCTGCTGAAAAGCCATCGGAAGACATGATCCGGGCGCTAAGCCAGGAGAAAGGCCTCGACCCGGAAACAGGTCTGCCGCTACCGAAATGACGTGATAACGATGGGTATACGTTAAGCCATACCTGCTACGCCCCAAAGGAACGGACTCCGGAATCGGGGAATCTGACCTCGACACAAAGGAATGGAAATGTTCACAAGGCTGGTTTTTCTGGCAATTCTCACGACAAGCCTCTGCGCTTGCGAGAAGAAAGGTCACGACAGCGTTACTGATGAAGACATGGCTAAGGCCATGGAGAGGCTTTCGTTTGTCTGCACTCACGAAGCAGACCATTTGCCTGCGATAAGCGATGATGCTCAGGTGCTGTATCGCTATGCACTATTTCTGGAATCGAAAAAAGGCGCCAAAGACTATCAGCAAATAGGCAGATACTACCGTTTGGCCTATGCAGCAGGTAACTATAACGCGGCAACCAACCTGCACAATCTGATAGCCCAAGGGGTTGTTGATAGCAGCAATCGCAGTAAAGAGGTTACAGCCATCGTAAAAAATCTGATCTCGCAAAGTATTCCGGGCGGTTATTACGATATGGGACATTATCTGGAGATAGGCTATGGAGTAAAGAAAGACATACCCAGCGCTCGTGCCTATCTACGGAAGGCCGCTGACCTAGGCAATCCGGACGCACAATATTACATAGCCGAATTGCTAACCAAAGTCCCTAATACTGCAACCACAATGCAGTCCATGTACAAGTGCGCGATGGAACAAGGCCATTCGATGGCTGGAAGAAGATACGCTAGCTATGCCTCAGTCACAAACGGATATAAGGATGCCGTCGCCGGTTACCAACTCTCAACCAAGAATGGCGACAACATTAGCGCTCGTCTTCTGGCGCGTGGCTTCGAAGGACCAGAACCTTCTGACGAATTTTATTATTTGGCATTAGATAAAGATGAAGAGCGTGTCGCAAGATACGATAAAATCAGCAATTTCTTGGTTCGTCATAAACACTTGGGCGCCAAGATCCCTGATCTGGATGACATTGTTCCACTGCCCCCAGCACCGTTGCCCGAGTGGGACGGCACGTTCAAATGGAAGCGTGATCGTGATGCCGCTGCACCACCTTCGCCTCCATCGGAAGAGCTGATTCAACGGATGGCGGCAGAAAAAAACCTCGATCCTGAAACAGGTCTTCCACTACCTGCATCGAAGTGAAAAAGACATGCGTTGAATCATACTCGACACATGCGTAGAGGAAGGGACTCCAATTCCGGGAAGCTTGTCCCACAAATAGGCACATACAAGGGAACGGAAATGTTCACAAGGCTGGTTTTGCTGGCAATTCTCACGACAAGCCTCTGTGCTTGCGAGAAGAAAGGTCATGACAGCGTCACTGATGAAGACATGGCTAAGGCCATGGAGAGGCTTTCGTTTGTCTGCACTCACGAAGCAGACCAGTTGCCCGCAATAAGCGATGATGCTGAGGCACTGTATCGCTATGCACTATTTCTGGAATCGAAAAAAGGCGCTAAAGACTATCAGCAAATAGGCAGATACTACCGGTTGGCCTACGCGGCAGGTAATTATAAAGCGGCTACCAACCTGCATGACCTAATCGCTCAAGGCGTTATCGAAAGTAACAGTCGCAGCAAGGAAGTGATTGATATCGTAAAAGATCTGATCGCGCGAGGTATTCCGGGTGGTCATTACGACATGGGGCATTATCTGGAAATAGGCTATGGCGTGAAACAAGATACGAGTAGCGCGAATGCCTACTTCCGCAAAGCTGCGGACCAAGGTAATCCCGATGCACAATTTTATGTGGCCAGGCTCCTTGCTAAAATTCCGGATACCGCTGATGTCATGCAAGCAATGTACAAATGCGCGATGGAGCAAGGTAATGGGCCAGCAGGCGTTTATTACGCTAGCTATTCAAAAGTCGTTGGCCGTTATGCTGATGCGGTTACAGGCTATCACACCGCAATTCGGAACGGTGACTACGACGCCGCACGCAACCTGGAACGTGCTTTTAAAGGTCCGCCACCGTCCGAAGAGCTTTACTACATGGCCTTGCAGCGAGATATGCCACGTGTGGAGCGCTTGGCAAAAATCCGCGTATTCCTTACAGAAAATCAATACCTCGGACCAAAAGTCCCAGACCTCGACCAGATCGTCCCCCTCCCCCCGGCCAAGCTTCCGGATTGGGACGGCACATTCGAATGGCTGAAAAAACGCGAGTCCACGCCCCCAGACAAGCCCTCGGAAGACATGATTCGAGCGCTCAGCCAGGAGAAAAGCCTGGACCCCGCTACAGGCATGCCTTTGGCAGCCGTTAAAAAGTAAACGATCTCTACTTGCACGACAGCGCGATATCCAAAACCTCGCGCGCGCTCTTAAGGAAAAGAAATGCTTGGTCCCCGTAGGAGTATTTATGATCGCCTGTCCGAAAAGCGTCTGGCTGATCTTGAGCGGCAGCGCGTTGTCGAGGCGCAGTTGCCGAAGGGCAATTTCACCTCTGGCTCTGTGGCGGTGGTCAATGCCTGGGTGTGGTTGCCTTGCGGTGTATTCGACGCGCCGCTGACGGCTGATGAGTTGGCGCTGCGCCGTGCGGATTTTGATCATGATCCACGCCTGGTGGACTCGCGCAATTTGCGACGGCCTCTGCGTCGCCTGGATACACCGGCTGTTCGGTCGCCTGCCGTCGATGCGGCTGGGCGGGCTGTCGAGATTCTCAAGGCGATGTTTGCCCAGTGGGATGAGGCGTTCTGTTCGCAGGTCGACTGGTCGAACACTCAGGTCATATTGTTTGCACCGACGGCGCTCAGTGAGCTGGACTGGCTGGCCGCCGTTTGCAGGCTGTGGCCTCGCGAGCGTTTGCCTTATTACGCGTTTGACGTCACCACTCAGCCGGTGGCGCAGTGGCTACCCGAAGTCCTGGGGCAAAGCTACGGTGCGCCCTACCTCTTGTGCCTGAGCCTGGATACCTGGGCGTGCAAGGAGCAGATGAAGGTCGGTGAACCCGGCGAAATGGCTGGGGAGGCGGTCAGCGCGGCCCTGCTGCAACGCGAATCCAGCCCTCCTGAACCGCTGCGCGAAGGCGCTTTGAAACTGTTTGCGCCCGTCACTGAACACCATGTCAGCCGTTACTCACAGACCCGCACCGACACGCAGTCGCTGGAAAGCCTGATGGCCGGGCTAAGCGCCCGAACCGGCTTCGACGCAGAGAAAATCAAAGTACTGATCGGCGATGGCGCTTTCGATGGGCAACGTTTGCAGCAGCTTCATCATTACGCTCGGTCCTCTTTGCCTGGCCTCGATCTGGAACGCCAGATCCGTTTGAACACGCTGGGCGCTCGGGTCGGGCCTGCCACTGAGCAATGGGCGCAGATCGGGCTGGCGTGGCTGGCTGCCAGCGCAGAACCGGGCAGCGTCGCATGGATACTGGACCGTGGTTGCGCGGATCAGACTCAGGGCTGGCTGATCGGCTGATCACCCAGGGAATTGCAAGAAAGGGATGTACCTATGAATTCGATACTCGACGCTGCCATGAACGCCTTCAGCGGACCGCTCAGTCAGGCCGGTCGCCTGCTGGAATTGAACACGCCGCAAGGTCAGGAGCTGTTTGCCCTGCGCGCGCATGCCGTTGAGCGGCTGAGCCACGTGGCCCGCTACACGGTAGACGTAATCAATCAGACCACCGACTTTGACCCGGAAAAGCTGATTGGTCAGGCAGTGCAACTGAGCATTCGCCTCGACGACGGCAGCCTGAGCCCTCGGCATGGCTGGGTCGAGAGCGTGCGTTATCTCGGCAGCGATGGCGGGCTCGAGGATTGGCAACTGGTCTTTGCGCCGTGGTTCAGCCTGCTGGAATACCGCATTGATTGCCGAATCTGGCAAGAAATGAGCTTGCCGGACATCCTCGCTCAGGTGTTTCAGCACTACAGCCAGGCCCGGGCCAACTACCGCTTCGACCTGCAACGCGAATACCCGCTGCTGTCATACGTGACGCAGTTCAACGAGACCGACGCCAACTTCGTGCAGCGCTGGTGCGAGCAGGAAGGCCTTTTCTGGTACGTGGAGCACAAGGTCGACAGTCATTGCATCGTGTTCACCGACAACATTGACTCTCTGCCCACACTGAACCCCGCAAGCCTGCGTTTCCATACCCAGCAGGCCGCCGACCTGAAAGACAGCATCACCCAGTGGAGCCCCGGCGCCCGCCTGCTCAATGGCCTTGTGCAGTGGCGCAGCAGCGAATACCGCAGCCATGCGCAGCCACAGATCACTCACTCCATGGCACTGCCTGCCGCATCCGCGCCTCCTGACCTCGAGCGTTACCAATACCGTGGCCAGTATGCATGGCAGAACCTCGGCCGCGGCGAATGGCTCGCGCGCGTGCAGATCGAACAGGATGAGTCGGCGGCCCGTCGCATTCAGGGTCAGGGCGGGGCTCGTCAGATGCAGCCCGGTCATGGCTTTGAGCTGACCCAACATCCGCTTTACGAGCTCAAGCCGCTCCAGGACCGTCAGTTCCTGATCGTCGCCGTGGAGTTCTTTGTGCAGAGCAACCTGCCAATCGGCAAGACGCGATCAAGCCCACCCGGGAGCCTGAAAACACAGTTGGATGCACTGCAGACGCAAGCTTCGCTACCGGCGGGCGATGAAGGCTTCTACCTGAATCGCTTTGAAACACAGCGTCTGGATATTCCCTATCGCAGCGCGTTTACCCATCAAAAACCGGCGCACCCCGGCCCGCAGACAGCAGTCGTCGTGACACCCGGCGGGCATGAGGTTTTCACCGATAACCTGAACCGGGTTTGCGTTCGCTTTCACTGGGATCGTCTGGTGAAGGATGGAGAGCTTGGTTCGTGCTGGCTGCGCATGATGCAGTCGAGCAGCGGTCAGGACTGGGGCAGCGTCAATGTGCCGCGCGCTGGCGAAGAGGTCGTCGTCACCTTTCTTGATAACGATATCGACCGTCCGCTGATCATGGGACAGGTCTACGGCGGACATAAGCCTGCGTGGCATTCCAGCGGCCTGATGAGTGGCTATAAAAGTCAGGAGATTCAGGGGAGCGGCTATAACCAGTGGGTGATGGACGATTCCACCGGCCAGGTCAGAACCCAGATCCACAGTAGCCATGGGCATAGTCAGCTGAACCTCGGTTACCTGATCGACCAACAGGGCAATTCACGAGGCGCACTGCGCGGTGCCGGTTTCGAGCTGCGGACTGACGCCTACGGTGCCTTGCGTGCTCAGCAAGGTCTGTACTTGAGCACTTGGCCGCGCAACAAGGCGCAGGGCGGGCAGATTGATACCCAGGAAGCTCAACAGCATCTGAGCAACGCTCAAGCGCGGTTCAAGGCATTGTCGGAAATAGCCGAACAACACAACGCGCTGCCAATGCCGGGTGGTATCGAAAGTCTCGACCAGCTAAACGCCGATACTCAGGCCAATTACGGCAGTGGCGGTGACAGCCCGGTCAGCAGCACTCAGCAACAGCGTAACGGCGGTGATACCAAGGCGGCGATCATGAGCGGCGGCCGTGGCCAGACGTCAGGCTATAAGAAGCCCTTGCTGGTCGCATCCTCACCGGCCGACATCGCGACCGTCACCCCGCAAAATACTCACATCCACAGCGGCAAACAGTTAACGCTTTCGACCGGTGAAGACACCAATCTGGCCAGCGGCAAGTCGCTATTGGTGAGTGTCGCGCAAAGCATCAGCCTGTTCGCCCAAACGGCAGGCGCCAAGCTGTTTGCAGCAAAGGGCAAAGTTGAGATACAGGCACAAAACGACAGCATTGAACTGACCGCGAAAGAAAGCGTGCGTATCACCTCCACCGCTCGCACCATCGAGATTGCGGCGCAGGAAGAAATCCTGCTGACCAGCGGCGCAGCGTACATCCGCATCAAAGGCGGCAATATCGAGATTCATGCCCCCGGAACCATCGACGTAAAAGGCGTGAAGAAGACCTTCGACGGTCCTGCGCAGCTCAATCGGGATAATCCGGCGTGGCCGACCGATTCGATCAAACAAAAGCTTACAGCCTACGCCGGGCTTAGTAGTGCGGCGGGCTATCAGGCATGGGCAGGTCAGCCGTATACCATCTTTGCAGATGGGGCCGAGATCAAAAAAGGAGTGATGGACGCCAGCGGACAGATCGGCATCGACCATCACGTTACAACCAGCCAGTACCGTATTGACCTGAGTAACGGCGTCAGCTATGACCTGCCAGTAGCCGCCGATTACAAAGGTGATCCCAAAAATGCGGAACTGGCCAACCGCGGGCTTCACCGCCACGAAAGCGCTTCGCACCCAGACGTCAAACCGAGCGACAATCGCAGTCTGTTCCGTAACAGGTATGACCAGTTGAGCAACCCGGAGTCGGACGCGTGATTGCTTTGGCGTGTCAACGCTCTACCCTATCGTGCAAATCGATAACGTTCGGGGGGTTGTAGGAGATGGTGGTTGGGGCAGGCTGTGCGAGTGGCTCATTCCATGATGCAAACCGTCGGGCACAACTATGAGAAAACATAATGATTAATTCAGATAGCCTTAGAAAAAGCAGCTGGCTAGGATTCTTCACGACTGGTTTTTTTACAGCCTTTGGCCCATCTGAATTAACGTGTTTTTGGTACGTATATTTTTTGGCCGTAACCTTGATGCTTGCCTGGACAATATACCTAGTCTACCTGTGCGAAAAGTACACAACCTATATGACGTCGCTTATTGGCGCACTGATTGGTTCATTTACATTGCTCGCTTGTAACGTAGCTTATGTCTCCACTTCTAATTTTTTTGGAGAGAACAGTTTTAATGCTTTCATTACAAGTCTAGTCCCTGCCATCATTATATTGCTGGCTTATTATGCGATTGCTAGCAAAAAGCCTTCTTTCCAACCATTCGAACATGACGGACAGAAAATCCAGACGCGTGCAGTGTAGTTGCGGCCCTTGTCCTTACTGGATGCTGTGTGACCATACTGTTCTACATGCGGCATGTCATCAGGGGGCTTCGCACACTCCGAGCCAAGGAGCGCAATATGCCTGCTGCCTACACGTTCATGCAAATCGATGAAATTCGCGAAGCCCGCAGTCGTTGGTGGCTGAGCAGGTTTTTCAAATGGTTCTCGTCTCGGCACAAATCGTAGGGTGCGTGACTCTCGATGATTGCTACATGGCCCTATTTATCGAAATGGAAAGCCCGCTCATTACTCAGCCTTCAAAGCCATCAACATAAAGCGCCTCATAACGCGCCATCGTATCGGTGAGCCGCTGCCGCAGATACCCGTTCGCATGCCCCAAGGCAGCCAGGATCTGCGCCGACTCCACCAGATAAGACGCTCGCTTTGCCTTCTTCCAGGTGGACGGCGCTGACTGAAGATTGGTGATGCGATCACACAACTTGACCGACGCAGCTTCTTTGGAATGACTGGCGATCCCGGCGAAATAAAGCGCTTCGGAAAACGGCACGATCAGGTTCTTGCTCAGGCACGCCACGGCTGAGGCGACCTCGACACCGAACGCTTCAGCCAACTCATCCTGAGTTACCGGCGTATCCTCCAGCACGTCGTGCAGCAACGCTGTGGGCAAGGCGATTTCAAGCGCGCCCACGGATTCTTCGCGATGGGCGAAGATCAACTCGTTGGCGACCATCGCTACGTGGGTGGTGTAAGGAAGGTCCGAGCCTGTCATTTTTTGGCCGACGTGGGCATGGGATGCGAATAGCCAGGCTTTGTTGTAGAACTGTTGCGGGCACGGTTTGGACATTTGGGTCAGATTCCTTGAGACGAGATATAAGTCAGGGGCTGTGAGCTGATCTTCGGAGAGAGTACTCGCGTTTCCCTATCAGTCGTCCAAAGGGTCATGCAGCGGCGCACGCTCGAACAACTGTTGAGCCAGCCCCTGAATATGCTCGGACCATGCGACTTTCTTGACCCATTCCTCAGGCATACCCGACACACCATACAGAGCGCCTGCAATTTGTCCGGCAGTGGCGGCTACGCTGTCGGCATCATCAGCCAGGTTGGAAGCCAGCAGGATCGCGTCTTTGAAATTGTCGGTATTCCATACGGCCCACAGGGCTGCTTCGAGTGTGTCGATGACATAGCCTGAAGAGCGGATCTGGTCGCGGGTTTTTTCTTTGTATTCGCCAGCGTTGATGATCAATGCTCGCGGTCGTAACGGGCGAATCATCGGAGAAAGGGTTTCTTCTTTGTCTGCGCCGTTAAGGGCGAGATGCAGCTGTGCGCCAAGCAGCTCGCAGCAACTTATAGCCTCCATTGCTCTGTGTGTGCATCTGCTTTGTGCGGCGCTTTGCCGCCACGTAGCGAATAGCGAGTGCCTGCGAAATATTGCAGTGGGTGCCAATCTTATTATCGACCCATTACCGGCAGTAGATGGATCGTCGTTGCCATACCAGCCATCTTTGCTTGCCAAGTGTCCTTCCAGAGCAGCACGAGTAGCGTTTCCGATATCGAAGCACTTGCCGTTATGACTGTTCTCGCCCTGCTTATACCAACGACATAGCCTATCGGCGTAATCAGAAAAATCGAAATCACCTTCAGCAAGGTAGGTGTCCGCAAGGCAGAGAGCCATGCTGGTGTCATCGGTCCACTCACCGGGATTGAGCTTGAAAGGACCGCCACCCACCATGTTATGGACATGGCTACGATCACGGGGCAAAAATTCCAGTGTTGTGCCCACGGCATCGCCAATGGCCAGCCCAAGAAGGCTACCTTTAGCGCGATCCAGCGCCTGTGCTTCGGTGAGGGTACACGTCCGTGAGGCTATCCAGCCGGGCTTCTCTACAGGCAACCTTGGTGCGTCAGCCTGCAGCATATAATCCATGCGTTGGAGCAGCTGCGCAGATGGCGGAGGCAGCAGGTGATCGTAGCGCTCAACATATCGATCGAGGGTTTCGTTGGAGCTTCTCAAGTCAATCATGGGTCCTTCCAGAATAATTTCTCAAGGTGTAAAGCAGTATGGAAGCTGCTACCGGATGCCCGAGTCTATACCGCTTGTTAACGGCCAAATAGCCGTTCCCCGCTTTGCTCCAGGCTTCTGGATCAAAAGTTCATCCCGCTCTCTCCTGCGGCATGTCGTGGCGAAAGCATCCGCAGCAATGAGGTCTGTGTGGAAAAGATCAAAGCTGGCTTTGTCGATCTCATAATACTCCTCGTAATCGATCAAGCCGTTATTCACCGGAAATGACAAATAGAAACGCCCTGAGGTTTCCTCGATACCCAAGGAAAGCATGAGGTCGCGATTAAAAAAGGTATCGTTAAATTTCATATGACTGCCTTAGAGCCTTAATCATTCAACCTCATAGATAAAGCCCATCAACTTGTGCTAAAAGCACATACAGCAAGCTTAATTTTCTTGCCATTTTTACAAACAATCAGCTATAAAGATGAAATCATTATGGGCTTCACCACTTCATAGACCATACCCAAAAATCAAAGCATTAGCTATCAAAGAACAATAAATGTAAAGCGCTGCAATCTAAAGCTCACTTCCCGTCTACCTGTATACAATATTCTTGGTCCCCAACCATTTTGCAAGGCCAGTTATCATTAATATAGCGTGTTGGCTTAAAACAAACGCGCTCATCATTTACCCAGAACAACTGCCACGCCGAACCAGAAATAAGCAGCTTGGAGCATGGAGTATAATCCCTCACGAGCAGCAAAATCGTAGTTATAACTATTACAGAGGGCACGACATACGTTATTACCTTTACTGAAAGATAGATCATCAAGCTTTGAAAGCGATATAGGAAAGACTTATTGGGCGGATCAAATTTCTTTCCTGTACAAAGCGCAAAAAAACTCCCGACTACAGCTATCAGAACAGCGGGCGGCGCCATGAGAAGTGCAAAAGCCAAATAAGGCACCTCTACAACAGGGGCATTTCGATAAATACGTCCATACAAGGGTATTACCCTCTCCCAAAGCCAATAAATTGAAAATATGCCAACAGCGGTCACAGAAATAACCAAAACCAATGCAATTAGCCGAAAAATCAACGGGTGGATATTTTGTGCCGACGCGTCTGAATTATTATTCACAGGAGGCCTAAAACTTTGGTAGTTTAAAGTTTGAAAAGTCTGGAAGCTCAGGTACCCTTGGCCAGTTAGGCAATGGAAAATCCCCGGGAGATATTTTCCTCAGAACCCAAGATTTCGCTTCATCAGCAGCTGAATCTATGAGGTTACTTATAATTTCTGTCGCAGCTTTTTCCGAGTAAGCCTTCAAATCATTTACAGTAACCCTAGTCATTTCTTCGTGCAAATATTTTATATTATCAACAGCGTAGCGCATACCTGCCTTTACATTATTTTTAATATTATACCTATTATCCAACTCATTTAAGCCAACACTTACAACCAATACAAACACAGCGCCGATGACTAATGGGAGCCCAACCGCTGTAACGGTAAGCCCTAAAGCAACTGACACCGCATAACCAATTACACTGGCAATTCCGGCCTTTATTAGTTCTACCCCTACCCCCGCAAATAAATCAGACAATACAGCCTCATCATTAAATACCCATTCCAATACCTCGATAGCAACCGCGACATAACAAGATAGCTTGAACCCTTTGATCGCACTTGCTTGTTCACCATATCTGCCTATACCCATCTCAATCAGTTGAGCATTTCGTATCCCATAGCGAGTTCCCCTAAGTCGTCGTCGAAGGCCTGGGTAACCAGTTATTATGACGTATTGCTTTCCATTTTTTACCGAGATCCGTACTTTGGTGCCAAACCCACCGATATCACGAAGTAAACGGGTTATGTTATAGGCGTCGTATGCACCCAAAGCAGAAGGTACTGCCCAAGTCGTATTAAAAAGGGGATGTAAGGTTGCATTGTATATAGACTGAGTCCCCCCCATTAGACCGTCCAACATACTTGGCTGAGTTCGAGGGCAAATCTGCGGCTGCTGTGTTCCAAGGCCGTAGGACGCATTACGCTCCTCCACCAGCATGTTAGCGTGCTCCATGCCTAGCACCACCATCTCACGCTGATTTTGATCTACGTCGTGACCTAGCTGATCGAGCTGGGTGTCACTCAAGCTCATGGCGTACTCCCTGTCTCTATGGCTTTTCGCGTCCGCGCGGCGCGTTGGTAGCATCTTACGCTGAGGGTGCACCTTAAGAAAAATAAAATCAAATGAGCATAAAGCCATCAACGACGAACCGGAGCAGCTTGACAAATGGCCTTCGAGCAGGTTCCATCCCTAATTTCGTGAAGATTTGCAGGAGGCAGCTAGTGATTTCGAATCTGATTGGGCAGTTTACAGCTCAGAACAATAGACTCATCACATTCGACTCCCCTCTGCCTCCGGAGCAGGAGCTTGTTCTAGAAAGCTTCAGCGGTGAAGAAGGGCTGTCCGTCCTGTTCGAATACGAACTCCAATTGCTATCCAGCGATGCAAAGATCGAGCTCAAAAAGTTAATTGGCAAGAAAGTCTCAATAGAAATCACTTTGGCTGATGGTGGCAAAAGGATAATAAGTGGTCATTGCTCAAGTTTCAACCATATAGGAGCTAATGGTGGAATCGCTAATTACGCCGCCACCGTCGTACCTTGGTTGTGGATACTTAGTCGCCGAAGAGACTCGCGTATTTTTCAAGATAAAACCGTTGAAGATATAATCAGAGAAGTGTTTGCCTACTATCTCTCTCTGGCTGATTATGAATTTCGACTAAACAAAACATTGAAGCCAATTAGCTATTGCACACAGTACCAAGAGTCGGATCTTAATTTTGTACTGCGGCTCCTTCAACAAGAAGGGCTATTCTTCAATTTTGAGCATCGTCAAGATGGACATACGTTGGTCATTTTCGACGATAGCCTCAATCTGCCGACGTTACCTAGCCAACCTTCGATTCGTTTTCATACCGCGTCTGTAACTGAGGAGTCCGATTCCGTTACCGAATGGTCTTCTCAAAGAGCCCTTCACTCCACGCGCCTATCATTAAAGTCTTTTGACTATAAGCAGCCGCGCTTTTCCAATCAGGTACAGCTTGAAACTTTAGCCAAACAAGGAGACATTGGTCAATACGAAGTTTTTGAATACGAGGGTCTATATGGTTACTCCGACCCGCAACACGGTCAACAAATCGCTCGCAATCGACTTGAGGCGATGGAGGTTTTAGGCAAGACATTTCAGGGTAGGAGTAACTGCCGTGCGATGCAGCCAGGCTATTACTTTGAGCTTACTCAGCACTATGATCATGACAACGGGTCTACTGAGGACCGGCAATTTCTGTTGTTGAGCGTAAAACATTCGGGCCGCAATAATTACTCCGGATCGGGAGAAGCCTTTTATCAAAACCAGTTTATTTGTATTCGGCGCAAAATACCCTTCAAGCCTCCGCTAAGTACGCCTCGCGCCTTGATAAGTGGCCCCCAAACCGCCATCGTCGTCGGCCCGCCCGGCGAAGAAATCTACACCGACGAAATGGGGCGGGTAAAAGTGCAGTTCCACTGGGACCGCTACGGCAAGTTTGACGACAAAAGCTCCTGCTGGGTCCGCGTCGCTCAATCCGGTGCCAGCGGTGGCTTTGGCAGCATCCAGATCCCGCGCGTCGGTGACGAAGTTGTGGTCGTGTTCCTTGATGGCAACCCTGACCGTCCGCTCGTCATGGGCAGTCTGTACAACAGCCAGAACACGCCGCCGTGGTCGCTGCCTGCCAACAAGACCCAGAGTGGTTTCCTGACACGTTCGGCCAAGGGGGATGGCGGTACGGCCAACTTCTTCCGCTTTGAAGACAAGGCCGGTGCCGAACAGGTGATCATGCATGCCGAGCGCAACATGGACACCGAGATCGAGCTGGATGAAAAGCACGAGGTGGGCAATAACCGCAAGGTGACGGTCGGCGGCACGAATACGGAAATCATCCAGAAAGATACTGTGACGAACGTGCAGCAGGGATCGTTTACGCTAAAGGTCGACAACCAATTCATTCAGGTGGATGCCAAGCAGTACATCCTTCTCAAAGTGGGCGACAGCAGCATCTCGATCACTCCGGAAGGCATTCAGATAAAAGGCAAAGTGATCAATGTTCTTGGCGAGAGCACCTTCGTCAAAGGTGACCGAGTCGACATCAACAAGTGAGAACGCAGGGCATGGAACGAACAAGTCTCTACGACCGTATTTCCGCAAAACGTATTGCGGATGAGGAGGCAGCACGCAAGGCGGCGCTGGAAGCTCCGGTCGTTGAAGCTGTCCCCGAGCCTGAGCCAGAACCGATCACGCCATTGCAGGACGTGCCCAGCAGTTTCAATTTTGGTGGCTTTAATCTGGCCTTTCCTGAGGGCGCCCTGTTTCGTGATGTCCAG
Organism: Pseudomonas sp. MEJ108; assembly: GCF_030208985.1. Lineage (NCBI taxonomy): Bacteria > Pseudomonadati > Pseudomonadota > Gammaproteobacteria > Pseudomonadales > Pseudomonadaceae > Pseudomonas > Pseudomonas sp. MEJ108. The sequence continues at coordinate 30,305 of NZ_JARVSW010000001.1, read as the reverse complement.
GTTACGCTTGAGTACAAAGGCGAGCCGCTCATGTTGTCTGTCAAACGCAGAGACGTAATGCAGGGTGAGGCACTGGAAGCACTTTTCGAAAGCTCGGTGCAGACCTTTCGTGAGCGCGACCCTCAACTCCGTATTATTCGTCGGCGGGACTGCACCCTGGTGGGCTGTACTGCGAAAGCGCTGGATTTCCACTTCAAAGAAGGCAGCGCAGAACAACACGCACGTCTGGTAGGTGCGCTTGTTCCCCTTGCCGGAAAGGATGTGCTGCAGTGGTTGGAAATTTCTTGCCTGATCGATCCGACCAAACCGGACCTCAGCCTCTGGCTGGCGGATTTCGATAGCATGCTGGGCGGTCTCGCCGCACAGTGATTGTTTCTTTTTTGATTTCAGGAATTCTTATCACATGGACTACGAGTTGCACGAAGGCAGTATCAAGCTGCCAGAGGGATTTCAGGACCGCACAGTGAACATGTTCGTGATGGGCTCGACGCTGCCTGCCCCGCTGAGCATTACAGTCTCCAGAGACACTCTGCTACCTTCCGAGCACCTGAAAACCTATGTTGATCGCCAGGTCAAAATGCTTTCGTCCAAGCTGCGCGGTTACACGCTGCTGAACAGAAAAGCAGTTTCGCTATCGACCGTGGCCCCTCTCGAAGGTATTCAGATCGACGCGTATTACATGACCGAAGGGCGTCCTTACTATCAACGTCAGGCGGCGTTTCTGATCGAGCCTGAGCGCGCGATCGTATTCTCGACGACGTCCCAGACGGACTTCAGTGTCGAGCAGACCCAGGATTGGGAAAACTTGTTGGCCAGTTTCCAGCCTCGCGTGTCTGATACCTCTCCAGCCAACGGTAGCGAACAGGAGTAACGCTCATGTTCGAGGCCGCGCGCTTTGGTGACGAAATATCGCATACCGGCGCCCTGGGGGGCTTCCTGATCGGGGCTGTGCTCGGTATTGCGCTCATTGCGACGGTAGCGATCGCAACCTTCACGTGCGGGTTCGGCGTGGCTCTTCTGGCAGGACTTGCAGCAGGCGTCGGAGGTAGCCTGCTCACCGCCGCAGGAGAGGCCATAGGGAGTATGTTTTCCTCCCCTTCCGGCACGATCATCACGGCCTCACCCAATGTATACATCAACAACCGCAAGGCAGCGCATGTTGAAAAAAGCATTGGTGCCTGTGACAAACATCCAGGGCCGGTCAAGATTGCCGAAGGCTCGACCAACGTCTTCATCAACAGTGTGGCGGCGGCGCGCAAAGGCGACAAGCTGACCTGTGGCGCGACCATCTCCGGCGGCTCCGACAACGTATTTATCGGCGGCGGCAGGTATCGCTATCTGCCAGTGGACGACGAAATTCCAGGCTGGCTGCGCACTACCGTCGATGTACTGATGGCCGTGGCGGGTGCGGCAGGTGGTATCGCCCAGTTGCTCAAGGCCGGAACGCAGGCTGGTATGAAAGCAGTGCTGCCCTGCGCCCTGAAGTTCACCGCAGGTTTCGTGGCCGGCGAAGTGGGCAGTCGCTATGTGGTTGAGCCTGTGATGCGCAGTGCCATCGGCGGCCTGAGCGGCAACCCGGTCGACACCACGACTGGCCGCAAGCTGATCCCGGATGAGATCGACTTCAGCCTGCCCGGCCTGATGCCCATCGAATGGTCGCGTTTTTACGCCAGCAATCTGAATGTCGACAGCGTGCTCGGCAAAGGCTGGGTGCTGCCGTGGGAGCAAAGCCTGCGCAAGCGCGGCAGCTTCCTCTACCTTACGGACAACCAGGGCCGCACCGTACCGTTCGTGGACATAGCGCCCGGCCAGCGCATCTACAACCCCCACGAACAGGTTTATCTGGTCTGCACGCAGGGTGGTCACTACCTGCTGCAGACGCTGGACAACATCTTCTTCTATTTCGGCGAAGTGCCGGACGACAACAAACCGGTTCCGTTGGATCGTATCGAAAACGCCCTCGGTCACTTCCTGCATTTCACCCGCACCGAACAAGGCACGCTGACCGACATTAGCGCGACGGGCGGCGTGCGTGTGCACCTGCATTACGACGAAGTGACCACGCGCCTGACCTCGGTCAAGCGCATCGTCGACAACGAGGCTGTCGAAACGCTGGTTCAATACCACTACGACAGTAACGGTCAGCTCGCTGAGGTGTTCAACCGCAACGGTGATTCAGTGCGCCGTTTCAGTTACACCGATGGCGTCATGACCCGCCACAGCAACGCACTGGGCCTGACCTGCGAGTACCGCTGGGAAATCATCGAAGGCCAGCCGCGTGTCGTCGAACACCAGACCAGCGATGGTGAGCATTTCCACTTCCGCTACGACCGCGAGGCCCGCACCACCTGGGTCACCGACGTACTGGGCCGTGAGCTGGAAATTCATTACAACAAGGACCATCGCGTCACCTCGAGCCGCGACTACAGTGGCGATCACTACGTCATCGAGATCGACGACACCGGCAACATGACCGGGCTGACCTTGCCCGATGGCAACCAGTTGGCATTCGAGTACGACGAGTTCGCCCGATTGCTCAAGGAGACCGATCCGCTGGGCCGGAGTATTCGCTACCAGTACCACCATCTGACGACGCTGATCACTCAGGTTGATTACCCGGATGGCAGCACCTGGAAGGCCAACTACGATGCCAAAGGCAACCTCGTGGCCGAGATCGATGCGCTGGGCCACAAGACCGAATACCTCAACGGTGAGGACGGCCTGCCGCACACCATCGTCGACCCGACGCTCAAGTCCAAATACCTGTGGTGGAACAACCTGGCGCAAGTGCAGCGCTTTCAGGACTGTTCGGGCAAAAGCACTTATTACCGCTATGACGAGCGCCACCACCTGGTGGCCGTCACCGATGCCCTGAACAACACCACCACGCTGGAACGCAAACCCGACGGCGAAGTGCTGCGCATCAACCATCCGGATGGCACCAGCGAGACCTTTACCTATAACGAACTGGGTCAGGTCCTGACCCACACCGATGGCAAGGGCCAGACTACCCAGCTGCTGCGTAACGGCCGTGGCCTGCCCAAATGGCGACAGGATGCCAAAGGCCAGACCATCACTTACGAATACGACAAGGCCATTCGCCTCGTCGCCCTGACCAACGAAAACGATGCGACCTACCGCTTTGCCTACGACAACGCAGACCGTCTGATCGAAGAAAAACGCATCGATAACCTCACCCGCCGTTTCAGCTACAACCTCGGCGGGCACCTGACACAGGTCGAGGAAATCGGCTGCGGCGAAAAAGGCGAACAGCCACGGCGCAGCACCCATCTGGAGCGCGACCCGATTGGTCGCCTGCTGGCCAAGCTAAACGACGACGCGCGTCAGGACTACGCCTACGACGACGGCGACCGACTGCTGTCAATCGAGCGCAAGCCGACGGACACCGGCAGAAAACTCGGTGTTGCCGCCGAGAAACTGGAATTTGCCTACGACCTGCTCGGCCGCCTCGTCAAAGAGACCACATCCCAAGGCGCACTTGCCTACGAGTACGATCCGCTCAGCAACCTGACCACGCTGACACTTCCTACCGGCCAGCACCTGAATCACCTGTACTACGGCAGCGGTCACCTGCACCAGATGAATCTGGATGGCCAGCTGATCAGCGACATGGAACGCGACGATCTGCACCGCGAGATCTATCGCACACAGGGCAAGCTGACCAGTTGCTTCGGCTACGACAGCATGGGTCGCAAGGCTTGGCAGTACGCAACCACCCTGCCTGCTGAAAAACTGTCGCAGATCCAGAACCCGCTCATAAAGCCGGAGCGTTACGTCGAACACGCCTACAACCCGATTCACCGCCGCTACGAATACGACCCTGCCGGCGAACTGAGCCGCACCCTCGACAAGCTGCGCGGCGAAACCCAGTACGAGTACGAAGCCAACGGCCAGTTGCTGGCGCGCAACACCGGTCGAGTAGTCGATGGCGAAGAATTCCGCTACGACGCTGCGGCCAACCGCCTCAACTTCAACACTAGTCGTTTCGACCACGTCAAAGACAACCGCCTCAAACAGTGGGCGAACCACGAATACAAATACGACGCCTGGGGCAACCTGATCGAAAAAGTCGTCGGCATCGTGCGCTGGCAGACCTTCACCTACGACTGCGAAAACCGCCTGGTCAAAACCGAGACCATGGCTGACACGCAGGTGGAAAGCACCAGTAGCTACCAATACGATAGTTTGGGCAGGCGAGTCGCCAAACAGTCCGAGATCAAAGGCCACACCGACCACAAACGCTTCCTCTGGCAAGGCTTGCGCATGCTGCGTGAGGAAAGTCCGGGACAGAGCAGCCTGTATATCTACGAGCCCGGCAGCTACGCGCCGCTGGCCCGCGTGGATGAGAAAGAGGGCGAGGTAGAGAACAAGGTTTATTACTTCCACACCGACCAGATCGGCACACCGCTGGAAATGACCGATGCAGAAGGGCAGATCGTCTGGCAGGCCAAGTACCGGGCGTGGGGTGCGGTGGAAAAGCTGGTGGTGAACGAGGTTGAGCAGAACCTAAGGTTTCAAGGGCAGTATTTTGATGCCGAGACGGGGCTGCATTACAACACGTTTCGGTATTATGATCCGGAGATTGGGCGGTTTACTACGCAGGATCCGATTGGGTTGTTGGGTGGGTTTAATCTTTATCAGTATGCCCCTAATACCAACGGATGGATTGATCCGTTTGGACTAACTGGATTTTTTACACCCTCCTCATTCACCGCTCCATCCGGTAGTACACATACAGTTTATCAGCAAGTGATAGACTGGGACCTACCTGTCAATACAAGGGAAGGAGTCAAGACCAACTTGGATCTCGCATCAGAGGGGAGAAGTCCATTTGTTGTTAAGAATGGCAGTTATTCTCAGCTTAATCTCCATCATTCTAAACAAGATGGGTTAGGCTCTCTCTTCGAGTTATCTGCCGATACACATAAAAAATTTGGTAACACTAACGCGTTGCATCCTCATCTACCTGCACAGCATCCGATCAACCCTGTTAATAGAGACCTATTCAACGGTGATCGCGGCGCTTACTGGGAAGGACGTGCGCAAACAGAAATTAACAGAAGAGCCGGGAGCCCTAAGCTTTCGGGAAACTGCGGATAAAGCTATGATATCGAAAAAACTGATAGATTTTTTTAAACAACAAGGCTGGTGGTATGAAGATGCTAGCGCAGATTATGAAGTGGAGCTCAAGAAGCTGGGTATTGACTTATCATCTGATTTCGCTCAGTTCTACTTACACGTAGAAGACGGTCCAACATTCATGCAGCACGGAAAGGAAATATATCAGGTATGCTGGTTCTCCAAAAACACCAATTTTGATCTAGACTTGAAGAGCACACATGAAACATTGCAGCTCCCACAGGAGTATATTCCGCTAGATAGCTTCGAGGGCGAAAGTGGCTATTTCTATAATAGAGACACTGGCGAGGTACTTAGCGTATCTTTGGGAAATGAGCTCTTGGATTTCAAACAAGGAAAATTGAGACCTCAGTGGGCAAATTTTAACGATTTCTTGGAAAGTTATTTCGAACAGGCTTGACGATTTAATGATTAATGCTACGCAAATAAAAACCTTTTCGATGTAAGCTTAGGTTCAAACCACTCATATTGAATTAGCTACAGAGAGTGTTGAAAAAATAGAGTAGGAAATTTATTTTCTTTTGATAGGGCATCTGGTTTTTGCTGTTAGCCTTTGCCCTAATAATAAGACTCATTTAGGCTACAAAAATATAATTAGTCTAAGTGAAGCTTGTAAGAAAGCTTGTTGCTAGTATTTTGTAACTCTGGTTTTTTAGAGGCTTGCACTTTCACGATGAGATAGCCCTAGCGCCACAGTAGCGATCTTTAAAAATTTGACTGAGATGGGCAACTTCAATACCGTCCTAGCCTTGTACAAAGGTGATAAAAACTTTGCCATGAAAGCGACTTGGATTGCCTTATCAACATCAAAGGTGCAGCGAGCACCTCGTCAATGTCGAATTGCTTGTGTAAAGAATTCGATCACCTGTTCACCGTCACCGATGCCCTGAACAACACCACCACGCTGGAACGCAAACCCGACGGCGAAGTGCTGCGCATCAACCACCCGGATGGTACCAGCGAGACCTTTACCTACAACGAACTGGGCCAGGTCCTGACCCACACCGATGGCAAAGGCCAGACCACCCAGCTGCTGCGTAACGGCCGTGGCCTGCCCAAATGGCGACAGGATGCCAAAGGGCAGACCATCACTTACGAATACGACAAGGCCATTCGCCTCGTCGCCCTGACCAACGAAAACGATGCGACCTACCGCTTTGCCTACGACGACGCAGACCGTCTGATCGAAGAAAAACGCATCGACAACCTGACCCGCCGTTTCAGCTACAACCTCGGCGGACACCTGACACAGGTCGAGGAAATCGGCTACGGCGAGAAAGGCGAACAGCCACGGCGCAGCACCCATCTGGAGCGCGACCCGATTGGTCGCCTGCTGGCCAAACTCAACGACGACGCGCGTCAGGACTACGCCTACGACGACGGCGACCGACTGCTGTCAATCGAGCGCAAGCCGACGGACGCTGGCAGAAAACTGGGCGTCACCGCTGAAAAGATCGACTTCGCCTACGACCTGCTCGGCCGCCTCGTCAAAGAAACCACGCCGCAGGGCGCACTGGCCTACGAGTACGATCCGCTCAGCAACCTGACCACGCTGACCTTGCCTACCGGCCAACACCTGAACCACCTGTATTACGGTAGCGGTCACCTGCACCAGTTGAATCTGGATGGCCAACTGATCAGCGACATGGAACGCGACGATCTCCATCGCGAGATCTACCGCACCCAAGGCAAGCTGACCAGTTGCTTCGGCTATGACAGCATGGGACGCAAGGCCTGGCAGTACGCCACAACCCTGCCCGCTGAAAAGCTATCGCAGATCCAGAACCCGCTCATAAAGCCAGAGCGCTACGTCGAACACGCTTACAACCCGATTCACCGCCGCTACGAATACGACCCTGCCGGCGAACTGAGCCGCACCCTCGACAAACTGCGCGGCGAAACCCAGTATGAATACGAAGCCAACGGCCAGTTGCTGGCGCGCAACACCGGCCGAGTGGTCGATGGCGAAGAGTTCCGCTACGACGCCGCCGCCAACCGCCTCAACTTCAACACCAGCCGCTTCGACCACGTCAAAGACAACCGCCTCAGACAGTGGGCGAACCACGAATACAAATACGACGCCTGGGGCAACCTGATCGAAAAAGTTGTCGGCATCGTGCGCTGGCAGACCTTCACCTACGACTGCGAAAACCGCCTGGTCAAAACCGAGACCATGGCCGACACGCAGGTGGAAAGCACCAGCAGCTACCAGTACGACAGTCTGGGCCGTAGAGTTGCCAAACAGTCCGAGATCAAAGGCCAGACCGGCCACAAACGCTTCCTCTGGCAAGGCCTGCGGATGCTGCGTGAGGAAAGTCCGGGACAGAGCAGCCTGTACCTCTACGAGCCCGGCAGCTATGCGCCCTTGGCACGTGTTGACGAGAAAGAAGGCGAGGTAGAGAACAAGGTTTACTACTTCCACACCGACCAGATCGGTACGCCGCTGGAAATGACCGATGCAGAGGGGCAGATCGTCTGGCAGGCCAAGTACCGGGCGTGGGGTTCGGTTGAGAAGCTGGTGGTGAACGAGGTTGAACAGAACCTAAGGTTTCAAGGGCAGTATTTTGATGTCGAGACGGGGCTGCATTACAACACGTTTCGATATTATGACCCGGAGATTGGGCGTTTTACTACGCAGGATCCGATTGGGTTGTTGGGTGGGTTTAATCTTTATAGGTATAGCCCAAACCCCATCCGCTGGATAGATCCATTAGGGTGGTATAACGGCGAGGGTGTACGAGAGCTGGGTAAATACCCTACGTTTCATGAACATACTCTCATGACTTCTGAGTATAGAATGTCTGATGTTGAACATTTTAGTCGCGCCAACCAGTCCGTTTACGAGCGGACTCAAGTAGATTATGAGTTTAAAGGCAGATTACAAACAGAATATCCTGGTGTTGTAGAGCATGTGCAACCTAGGATAGATGGATCGTTTAGAGGAGACTCCCCGCCCGGAATGACATGGCACCATGGTGATAAACCTGGTTCGCTCCAATTGGTTGACAGAGTTGATCATAAAACATACCACAAGGTATACCATCCTGACGGAACTGGTGGGCGAAATAAATGGGGCGGCGGTACAGCCTGTAGATAATAACGAGGTGTATATGAAGTTATATAAAAGTTTTACCGAGCTTTTAGAAAGCATTGATGACCTTCCAAAGGTTGGTTGGATATTTGTCGAGAGTACGATTGATCGCGCATCAGAAAAAAATGTTGATTCTGCCACATTCTATGTGGCAGACAATGACGCAGAATCAATAGCTCTTGAGAAAGAAAAACGCACTTTCTTAGAATGCCCCACTTTCGTAGATGTGAAATCAATTTTAGACAAGAGACCTGTCAAGCCTAGCAACTTAGAATACTTGAGAGCTGCAATATACTACTTAGAGCATGATGACTTTCAAGATTAAAAATCGACACGAGACATGAGGTTTAGTGTCTTGCGCTGATTTACTCTGAAATTGGATTTTTATCGTGCTTCGGTGGTGAGCTATTTAAAAAATTGGACTGTACGGGGGGTGCTGAGATTTTTTCAGCATCCGTCCTGTTTTGCAGATTTTACATATTGAAAACGCGCTCGGTCATTACCTACATATCAGCCGTACCGATTAAGGCAATCTCACCGAGATCAGCGCAACCCGGCGACGTACATGTGCATTTTAAATACGAGCATCTGCTAGGAAGGCTGACATCGGTGAACTGAGCCGCACCCTCGACAAGCTGCGCGGCGAAACCCGGTACGAATACGAAGCCAACGGCCAGTTGCTGGCACGTAACACCGGTAGGGTGGTCGACGGCGAAGAATTCCGCTACGACGCCGCGGCCAACCGCCTCAACTTCAACACCAGTCGTTTCGACCACGTCAAAGACAACCGTCTAAAACAGTGGGCGAACCACGAATACAAATACGACGCCTGGGGCAACCTGATCGAAAAAGCCGTCGGCATCGTACGCTGGCAGACTTTCACCTACGACTGCGAAAACCGCCTGGTCAAAACCGAGACCATGGCCGACACGCAGGTGGAAAGTACCAGCAGTTACCAGTACGACAGTCTTGGCAGGCGCGTCGCCAAACAGTCCGAGATCAAAGGCCACACCGAACACAAACGCTTCCTCTGGCAAGGCCTGCGGATGCTGCGTGAGGAAAGTCCGGGACAGAGCAGCCTGTACCTCTACGAGCCCGGCAGCTATGCGCCGCTGGCCCGTGTGGACGAGAAAGAAGGCGAGGTAGAGAACAAGGTTTACTACTTCCACACCGACCAGATTGGTACACCGCTGGAAATGACCGATGCCGAAGGGCAGATCGTCTGGCAGGCGAAGTACCGGGCATGGGGAGCGGTTGAGAAGCTGGTGGTGAACGAGGTTGAGCAGAACCTGCGGTTTCAGGGGCAGTATTTTGATGTCGAGACGGGGCTGCATTACAACACGTTTCGGTATTATGACCCGGAGATTGGGCGGTTTATTACGCAGGATCCGATTGGGTTGTTGGGTGGGTTTAATCTTTACGGCTATACCCTAAACCCACTTTCTGACATTGATCCATGGGGGCTATGCGAGACAAAAAGTATGGGCGTGAGCAAATCAGGACATCACGTCCCCGCTGTGCGCAAATCTGTAGGACGCCCATTTGCGGTTGCACGATCCGATAAAACGAGGCCTACACTCTTTCCTAAGGGTGAAAACCCAGAACACTCACACTGGTTGTTACATGAAGCAGAGCGAGCACATGTTGGCCCGAGGCAATGGAGCTTTCCTGGCTCGGATGACGAGCTTTTTAATGCTTACAGAAATGCCTACGAGAACATGGATCATATAAAGGTTGATGTAGCATCGCCTAATGGGACGCATGTACTTGGTGAAAACGTCACACCAAGAGCAGCAGTTGACCTTATTGAAAACTGGCTAAAAGAAAGTGGATTGAGATAATGAAAATAGAAAACCTGAAAGATTTTTCAGCCAAAGTTAAAAAATCTGATTTTTTTGACTTTTTGCAGACTTTCGACGATTGGGATTCATTACTAGATCGGCGAGATGAAGACGACTTTGATGCATCATGGGTAAAGAATAATGAGCATGTCGCGTCGGCGGGCTACGGCGCTCCAACTGATGAGAGTGAAATTACTGAACTTAGGGAATATGCCTTTAAAACAGTTATGCGCATTACAAACAATTCTGAAGCTGCTGGATATATTTCAGACGATATTGGATTATTAGCGGAAGCATTTTCTAAAAAAAGCATGACTACTTGGCTGAACGATTTATTGAGCGCGTATCTTTCTGGAAACTTTCCTCATTGAGCTTCCTAGTTAAGAGATCGCAGCGATGAAAAACATGAGGTAATTCTATGCAATTGGCTATAACCCAGGAAGTGACCTGGGCCGATGAGAAAGAGGGCGAGGTCAAGAAAAAGGTCCATTGCTTTCACACCGACCAGATCGGCACACAGCTGGAAATGACTCACGCCAAAGGACAGATCGTCTGGCGGTGCGGGGTGATAAACTGGCCATGCAAGGGGAATATTCTCCCTGCAATCACTGTAAAGTCATGGCACACCAAGCTCTAAAATTACTGATGCCTGAGTGTCGCTAATAGAGGAGAAGCATGGTGAAGAATTTTTCTGCATCTACCATAAAATGTTACGAAGAAGATAATGTTTTAGTTATTGCCTTAAGTGATGACTTAGTGGCCCCTTCTAATTTCATTATTATTACGCGTCTTGACGATGAAGATAACGCGACGGTAAATGATGGCATCGGCTTTCAAACTGATCAGGCAGAGTATGAGAGGTCTGATGCAATCGAAAAGGTTATTTTGCACTCCAATAGCCTGGAAGTGGTGGTAAAGCCTGAATTTGCCAGTTTTTTTGGTGGCTCAAGTATTTTGGCAGAAATACCCCTAGAGAGTCACGATTCGTCGGAGCAGGTCCGCACCCTGAAAGATGCATTGCTGAGTATTTTTAATGGTACTCAGATTGAGTTGGTTGTTTAGAATCTCGCGAAGCGCTGATTTATTCTGCGTCGTCACAGCAACGCTCCTATTGAAACCAGAGTAGCAAGTCCATCAGCAAAGACAACTGACCACCGAACCCAACCAAGGAAGAAAAATGGGTAAACAATCTCGCAGCAAGCGGGCCTCGCCGGAGCCTATGGTGATTTACCGCAGTCACGTTGCCGCTTTCCGCTCGCGTTATCTGCTGTCCTTTCTGACTCCGATCTTCATGGGCATATTTTCTCTCGCCATTACCGCAGGCACGATGGTCGATGCGTACTTTCCAAATGAGCCGGAGAGAACGGGCCAGTCAATGATGCTCATGATGGGCGTATCACTGGTCTTGAGTTTCGGCGGCATCATGATGAGTCGCGGGCATGCCTGCGGAATGTGGATATTGGCGGCCATTCTGGTGAGCTGCTTTTTTGCCGTGTTGCCCACTGCCCCTGCGCACTGGCGGCGTTTTGAATTGATGCTTTACGTGCTGGGGCTGCTTTTCCCGTTGCTGGGCCTTTTATCGCTCAACAGCGAGCGCGGCCGGGAGTTGCGCATGCAGTGGAGGATTATTCGATCCGAACGCAAGGAGATCCGTCAGGAGATGCGGCGGCACAAGGATCTCGAGGTGCATCGTGAAAGCCTGCGCAAGAGAAAGGCGCTACGCAAATAGCCCGGGCTCAACGAGGACTTTATCGCGCCCAACAAAAAACCCGCCGAAGCGGGTTTTTCCAAGACCATCCCGACTTCCTGTCGGCTGCCTCCGAGGCGATGGTCGATCATCCTTGATCCTGGTGAACTCCTGTTCACCACTTGATGGATCCGATATTACGGAAGAAGGACCAGGTCGGAAATGGCCAAATCCCTCCACCGCGTGTAAGCGTTTGGCTATACCTTGTCGAGGCGAACATGAAGAACTCGGGGCGCAATGCGTAGTACGCCACCTCGAAACTTCATACAATCGCTCGCTGATTACAAAAGCAGCAACATCAGAGACACAGGATTTCCCGGAAGAAAACGTCACCCCACGGAACACAAGGAGTAGAACCATGAGCACGACAGATCAGACCCAAAGCACTGGCCAGCACAGTGCCAAGTGGCAAGAGCGCTTCAATTTTTTCGAGACGTATGGTGCGCCGAACGATCCACGCTTCAAGCCGGCAGTGAACGCGCTGCCTGACTTCAAGAAGAAGTTGCTTGTCTGCACCAACATCATCGCGTTTTTCTTCGGTCCGATTTACTTCTTCGTGCTGGGGCTGTGGAAGAAAAATCTGGCGCTGATCGGCGTCATTATTGCGGTCAACATCGTTATAGCGCTGCTTTTCGGGATCCTCGGAATGGAGGTTCCCGCCGCATTGGGCACCGGCTTGAACGTCGTGTTTTCTCTGATGTACGCCCTGACGGCCAACTACTCCTACTACCTCAAGGAAGTAAAAGGCGAGCAAGGCTGGAACCCGTTCAAAGGCATGCGTCTCTGACCTGCAGATGTAGCCAGCTGAGCACCCGCACCGCTCAATGAGCGTGCGGGTTGGCTGTGGATAACTCCCCTCGGGCTTTATGCCTGCCCTTCCACCAGCCGCAACTCCCCATCCACATACAGCACTTCGCGCCCCACCCACGCCAGATCAACCTGCGGCAGCACGGCCGAGGGTTTGCGCAGTTCACGCAGCAAGGTCGAGCCGTGCGAGAGACGCCCGCCCATGCGCGCGATCACCGCGCGGGCGTTCTGGTAGTGCGCGTGGCGTCCGGGGTCGAGGGTGTCTTCCAGCAGGATGTCCTCGCCCAGAATGCCCTGGACCTGGCCCGGATAGATCATGAAGCCGGTGGCCTGCTCGGTGCCTTCGCGGCCGTCCTGCCAGAAGCTCCCCGTGCGGCTGCGAATGTCCGGATGGGGCGCAAACCAGTGTTCGCGGTCGGCGCTGGGCATGGCGTGGTGCAGGCGGAAGAACAGGCGCATCAGGTTGTCGCGATACCACTCGCGTACTTGCAGGTAGTAGCCGCGCATGCCCGGCAGGCCTGCGCGGTGGGCGATGCGAATGAAACCCGGCCAGGTCGGGAAGGCCTGTAAAGGCAGGTCAGTGGCTGCCGGGCGCGGGGTCGCGGGGTCGGTTTCCCAGGGGAGCCGGTGCGGGCAATGCTCCAGGTCGTCGTAAGCGGTCGGCGGACGTCCCAGCAGGTCTCCGCCGCTGCTGGCCAGCGAGGTGGCGATGCACAGGTTGCCTTGCACGACGAATACGTAGAAACGGGTGAACCAGTCAGCCAATTGCTGGCCGTCAGCACCTTGGGCCGTGAGGGCATGCAGCTCTCGGTCGAAGCGGTGCAGTTGCTTTTCCAGGGTCAGCAAGTGGCCACGCGCGATGCGCTGCATCCGCAGAAACACCGGTAATGAGCGCACCAGACGCAGCGGTCGCCACGGAAGATGCGGGGTCGCGCCGCCGACCTCGTCGGCGTAGCTGCTGGAGGCGATGCCCCAGTCAGCCAGACGTGCGAGAAACAGGTCGTTGTTGATGTAGGAAGCTGCGCCAAACAGTGCGGTAAATGGCTCGTTGTCCTGCAACACGCGTGAATCCCAACGCGCCATGATCGCCGGGATGCTGCCTGCGGCACGCCGCTGTGCGTACTCGACCAGCCTGCTGGGCTGTGGCGGCAGGATCTCCGCAATATTGGCGGCGGTCAGGTGGCGGCGCCAGCCGTAGTCACTGATCGGGCGGTACTGCAGCAGCCACAGCTGGCGGCCATCCCAGGCCCACTCGACGTCGCCCGGCACGTAGTGGAATACGCGCAGAACGCCCTGCAGGAAGTCCCAGAGCACCTCCTCAGTCAAACCGTGGGATGGCTTGAAGCCCCCGCTGCTCCAGGCCGCGCCGAGGCGGGAAATGATCGCTCGCTCAGGACTTGCCTGACCGTCGGCCAGCGACTCCAGATGGCCTTCCACCCACTCCAGCTCGACCGACAGGTGACGCACGAAAGCGATGCCGGAAAGCACCGGCGTAATGAAGCGCTGCACCACAACCTCTTCGACGCCAGCGTTGTGCAGCTCTGCGACGCGCGCGGGTACGTTGTGGCCGGGCTCACGAAGAAAAGTGGTGCTCAGACCGGCATTGGCCGCATCGGCCTGATCCTCACCGAAGCTGGATGAGCGCACGGCCCAGATAGCGTCAGGCTGACGGGCCAGAAACGCGGGCAAGGCCGAGTCATCGCCCTGCTCCAGAGACAGTGCCTCGGGCACCGGTTGCCCGGCGATGGCCGCCAGACGCAGACGGCCGCCTTTGGTGTGCGCAACGAAGCCGCGCTCGCCCGACTCAAGCCACTGCGCAAACTCGGCCGGCGCGTCGATCCACGGGTAGTGACCCCAGCCCGGTTTCAGGCTGATGGTCAGGTCGGCACGCGCCAGAATGGCCGACCACGCGGCTGCCTGCTCGATGCCCAGGACCTTGTCCTGATCGCCCCAGACCAGCTCTATCGAATCCTGAACCCACTCCAGCAGCGGCAGCGCGGTGTCGGCCCGCAACAGGTCCCAATACGGCACGAAAGCACGGCAGCGGGCGTAACCGGAACCCATGCGCTGGTAGTGCGCGGCAGGCCAGCGCTGCCTGGAAAACTTGTGCGCAAACAGCGTGGGCTTGTTGGCCAGCAGCCAGTGAATGGTCTTGCGAATGGGCAGCGGCGACATCAGCGCAGGCAAACGCCGCTGCCACAGAAAAGCTCCCACCGGTGCCAGCAACACGCTTCTGCAGAAGTGCCCGGGCTGGCGCTGCAAGGCATGAATGACCAGCAAGGCATTGACGCCCACAGCGACGATGGCGCTGCCCTTCACGGTCGCCGCCAACAGCGCATCGGCGTAGGCGGCGAGGTCTTCGCAGGGTGGCTGAGGATTATTGCCGAAGCCCGGTAGCTCCAGCGGCACGACCTGATGCTGCTGAAAATACGGCAGCGCGTCGTCCCACCATTCGGCACTGCTGCCGTTGCCCGCCAGCAGATACAGCAGCGGCAAGTCAGACATGACGAGGGTCCTTCGACGAGTGGACAGCCGAAGTGCGGCGATCATGGCGATACAGCCAGATCAGCGGCGGCAACAACGCCAGCAGCGCCGCCAGATCGAGCCACACATGTGACCAAACGCCCCCACGCACGGAAATCAGGATGTCCTGAGGCGCCCACAGCAGCAGGCCCGCAATCAGCCAGCCCCAGGGCATGGCGCTTTTCAGGCGATTGCCCAAGTGCACCAGCGCCAGCATGTACATTGAATAGGTTTGCAGCGTTGCGCCGAACAGCGCCATCCACCAGACCTGTTGCGCGCGAGCAGCGGCGGGAACCGCCTCGGTCCAGAACGCCTGCTCAAGGCTAGTCAGATAGCCATCGAGCAAGCCGGAAAAGCCTGCCCAGGTGAACACCAGACTGCCCAGCACATGCGCAACTGCGACGGCATACAGCCAGGTCACCAGCGTACGGCGCAGGGTGTCAGAAGAGAGCGGCATACCAGGTCCTTGAATCGTCCTTGTGAGATGGCGAGTTTAGCGATAACTCATCAGGCTTAATACCGCCGTCCTTGCCTGCCGCTCGATTCACTCCGGATGCTGGGTGATGCTCCGCGTGACGCCGTAAAGGCCCTTTGCCTCCAGTCAAAACTACCAGTAGCCACCAACCCGCTTTGCCCTTCAATGTACGGCTCCGCTCGTCAGGCCATCTGCCGGGCGAGCCTAGCAGTCGGGAGTAGCGGTGATGGATGCGCTGAACGTCATCAATATCGGTACTGACGGAATCAACTCGCTGTTCACTATCGTTCTGCAGTACGGAGCGACCGTAGTTTTGAGGTTGGTGATCGCCGCATTGCTGTGGATTGTCGGTCGCTGGCTGATCGGTGTGCTGGTCAGGATGGCGCAGCGCTCGCTGACGCGGCAGCGGTTTGATCCGACGGTCCTGCGCTATGTCGGCTCGTTCATCACGGTGACGCTGCATATCATTCTGGTGATCGCCATTCTGAGCTATTGCGGCATCGAGACCACCAGTTTTGCGGCGCTGCTGGCGGCCGTGGCGCTGGCGATCGGCATGGCCTGGTCGGGTTTGCTGGCCAATCTGGCAGCGGGGGGTTTCATCATCGTGCTGCGGCCTTTCAAGGTCGGCGATATGATTTCGGCGGCGGGCGTGACCGGAACCGTGGTCGAAATCGGCTTGTTCGTCACGTCGATCAACACTCCGGAAAACGTGCTGAATCTGGTGGGCAACAACAAGATCTTCTCTGACACGATCGTCAATTTTTCCAGCAATGCTTTTCGCAGCGTCGAACTGACCGCGATATTGCCCGGCAGCGCCGACGAGCAGAAGATCATCCCGCGCCTCAAGGATCAGATAGCCCGCCTGCCCAATGTACTGAGCAGCCCTGCGGTCGATGTGCACCTGTCCTCTGCGACAGCCGACTCCATCACCCTGTCGGTAAGGCCCTATTGCCACAATGATCACTATGATTCGGTGCATCGCCAGACGCTTGCCCTCATCAGAGCGTTGATGCTGCACCTGTCCTGAGCGGCACGCATAGGCAAAATTCATCGCCCTTCAAGCTCACCCGAACCTGTTGGCAGCCGATCAATAAGGATCGGTCCATATTCCGCGTGGCCTCTGCTTTTTTATCTTTACGGGTTTAACCATGAGCCTTTTATCTCGTTTTCGGGCCGGCACATCGCGGACCGAGGGCGCCATCAGTGTCATTACGTCCGCCCGAGAATTGAACGCCAAGCTGTCTGCGCTGAGCTTCGATCCGGTCTATCTGACCGGTTTCGTTTCGCCGCACGTCGACTTCGATCAGGTGGCCAAGTCTGTCGCTGCGCGCTTTCCCAACGCGAAGATCAGCCTGTGCACAACGTCAGGCGAACTGTGCTCGGGCAATGATTCGCTGTACTGCGCGGCGGATAACCAGTGGGACAGGATTGTCCTTGCGCTGTTCGACTCAAGCGTCATCAAGAGTGCGGAGGTGTTACACATTCCGCTGCACAGCGAAGACATTCGCGGCGCGGGCAAGCGACTGTCGATGCGTGAGCGCATTGCGCGCCTGACCGACTCGATCAAGCGCACGCAGATCAACACCCCCATCGACCACCGCGATACGCTGGCCTACGTCACGTTCGACGGGCTGTCGGCGTCGGAGTCGTTCTTCATGGAAGCGCTGTATGAGTCCGGGCGCTTTCCGTGCCTGTTCGTCGGCGGTTCTGCGGGGGGCAAAGGCGACTTCAAGAAGACCTTGATTCACGACGGCAAACGCAGCTACGAAAATCATGCCCAGGTGGTGTTTCTCAAGAGCGCAAAAAACGTGCGCTTCGGCGTCTTCAAGAGCCAGAACTTCGAGCCGACGCCACTGAGCCTGAGTGTGCTGACGGCCTCCCTGGAGGAGCGTTACATCAGCCAGGTGGTCAACGCCAGAGGCGAGATCACCACGATGGTTGCGGCGCTGTGTGAGGCGCTGAAGTGCGAGCGGCATGAGCTCGAAGGCAAGCTGGCGCAGTACTCGTTCGCCATCCGGGTGGGCGAAGAGCTGTTCGTGCGCTCGATTGCGCGCATCGATTATGAAAGCGAGCGGGTTCACCTGTTCTGCGACGTGGCGCCCGGCGAAGAGCTGGTGATGGTCAAACGAACATCCATGATCGACACCACGCGCAACGACTTCGCGCGCTTTCTGCAGGGCAAGTCCGGAAAGCCGCTGCTGGGTCTGTTGAGCGACTGCATCCTGCGGCGCCTGAACAACGGCAGTGAGCTGGGCCGGATGAACGATGTGTTCGGTGCGACGCCGGTGGTGGGCTTCTCGACCTTTGGCGAGATTCTGGGGTTGAACCTCAACCAGACGCTCACCGCCGTGTTCTTTTTCAAAGTGCCCGAAGGCCAGCCGTTCCGCGACGACTACATCGATAACTTCATCGCCTATTACGGCGAGTTCAAGGCGTTCTTTCTGCGCCGGCAGATCAAGAAGCTGGCTGGTCTGAGCCATGTGGTGGTCAAGCAGATCGATCAGTTCAAGCAGCGTAACTTCGTGCAAACCATTGACCCGAGTGGTCTGGACGAGCAGATCCGCCCGGTGTTCGGTGGCCTGAGCGACCTCGGCGAGGTGCTGGTCAAGGCCCACCATGATCAGGAAGAAATCGCCGCTCAGTTGCGTCACTACTCTGGCGAGCTGCATGTGTCGATGGACGAGCTGTCGCAGACCATCACCCAGCAGGAAACGGTTATCGACAAAGCGGGCAGCACTGTCAAAAGCCTGGTCAGTCAGGCTGACGAGGTGGTGCTGGGCTCGCGGGAGCTGGCCAAGTCCAGCCTGCGCATTCAGTCGGTGGTGCAGACGATCCAGCAGATCGCCGGACAGACCAACCTGCTGGCGCTGAACGCCGCCATCGAGGCTGCACGGGCGGGCGAAATGGGACGTGGCTTTGCCGTGGTGGCCGATGAAGTGCGCCAGCTGGCGCAGAAGACGTCGCAGAACGCCAACGACATCGGCACCGATATCGAGCGCCTGGCCGAAGAGATTCGCAAAGTGGCGCAGCACATCGAGGAGCAGTCCCTTGAGGTCGGAACGCTGACGGGGCTGCTGTCGG
The DNA here is from genome assembly GCF_030208985.1 of Pseudomonas sp. MEJ108. NCBI lineage: Bacteria > Pseudomonadati > Pseudomonadota > Gammaproteobacteria > Pseudomonadales > Pseudomonadaceae > Pseudomonas > Pseudomonas sp. MEJ108. The sequence goes on along the minus strand of NZ_JARVSW010000001.1, from coordinate 11,580 downwards.
AACTGGAAGGCTCCAGCGACATGACGGCGGGCACCTCGCAGCGTACCCGGCAACTGGCGGATACCCTGCGCGGGCTGACTCAGTAGCAGCGCCTGCGTCAGGACGGCATATTGCCCGTCCTGACGCAGACCGAGTTACAGGCGGCTTACTGGTTACCCAGCACGCCGACCTTGCCCATGACGTTGCTCATGAACTGCTGCACGGTCATTTTCTGGCCGTTGAAGTCGACCATCTGGTTGGCGTAATGCAGGTCGGAGACGATGTTGTCGCCGTCGACCTTGGCCAGTTGCATCATCTCGGCCATGGCGCTGGCCATGTCGCCAGCGGCCTTGGCCTGATCGGCGATGACCTTGAGGTCGGTCTGGCCTTCACGAATGGCTTGCTGGGTCGCGAGGTCGCGAATCATCGGCTTGGACAGGACGACCTTGGCGTTGACTTCGCCCAGGCTCTTCATGAGCAGCGCATCGGAAGGCTGATCGAGCGGGCCTGGATCGGCCAGGTCCACGGCGATACGCATGTGGCTTTCACCGTTGCTAGTCTTGAGCGAGAGCTTTTCCAGCTCGATGTGCGGTTTGGCCGCCAGCAGCGTTTTCATCTGGGTGTTCATCAGCTCCTGATCAGCCGGGCTCAGCTCCAGGCGGAACGGACGTTTCTTCTGCGCGGCCTGTTGCTGCTGAGGCAGGATTTTATCCTGATACAACTGATACAGCGCCTGAGTCGCCAGCACATCGAAGTTGGCGATCTTGAAGCCCATGTGCGCAGAACCGACGTCCTTGCCCGCGTAGGCAATCATGCCGGCATCGTAGTTGATCTGGGCTGCCAGGTTACCGGCATCTTCCTGCGCCAGGTTGGTGTTGGTGAAATCGCGAATCTGCACCTGTGGCTTGCCCACCACCTGGAAACCCGCGTTCTGGATTTTCATGTTGGTGTGGCCCAGATAGAAACCGGACTTGCCTTTGGTACCACCCGTGTCGAAGGTCATGCCTTTGATTTCGATGCTGACCGGGCCGTCGGGCGACGCGACATTGAGTTGCAAATTGTCCATGTTGCCCGCAAGGCTGAATTTCTCCGCGTCGGCGGACGACTCGGCGTTCAGGTCCAGACCTGAAAAACGGAACGTGCCGTCGACGTCGGTCATTTCCAGCGGAGCCATCTGCAGCGTGCCTTTGGTGGCGCGGTCATAGCCGATGCTGGCCTGACCCGTGAGCGGTGGAACGTCCTTGCTCATGGCGAACCATTTCTCGGCGCTTGGACTTTTTTCCATCTGGAAATTGCTCAGGGCCATGACCGGCAGCAGGTTCAGGGTTTTCAGATGCGACAGCGGAATGGGGCCGTGCTCGATATGGTCGACAAACAAGAACTGGCCTCCCTGGGTGCTATCGGACAGGTTCTGGATGTCGACGCGGTAGTGCGCCGTGCTGCTGAAGAAGTGCTTGTCGAGCGAGAGCATTTCCAGTTTGACGCTGGTGTCCGTGCCTTTGAACGACTTGGCCAGCTCCTGATTGGCCTTGCTGATCGAGTCGTTCAGCGCGCCTTCCAGTTGATTGCCGGTGTACCAGGCACCAGCCGTAGCCAGTGCGCCCGCTACGACGATGACGCCAATCGCTATACCTGCTGATTTATTCATAGTGACGTGAAGATATCCGTTCTGATGATGGGAAAGTCGTACCGGGAGCGGCAGCGCCGATTGAAAGCCGCGAGAGACTATCATCGGCAGATCCCGAGAGCCCAGCCTTCATGGCCATTTCTGTGGGCGCGTCGCCCTTCTGTAAGCGCGTTGGACATGGCCTTGTGCCTTTTGTTGCGCATGCCAATCCCGCGGAAAGGTTTTGAAACAGACCCTAGCCACAGCCTTCCCGGAAACGTTAGGCTGAAACGAATTTGCGAACAGGACGTGATCACATGAGCGAGCAGCAAAAACAACGAGGCCCGATCAAGGCCGTCATTTTCGACATGGATGGCCTGTTGCTGGACACCGAGGGGGTTTACACCGAAGTCACCCACTTGATTGCCAGCCGCCACGGTCGCACCTTCGACTGGTCGGTCAAGCAGCACACCATTGGCCGCGGTGCCCGGGACTTCTCGGACTACGTGATCAAGGCGCTGGAGCTGCCGATGTCGATCGACGAGTTTCTCGAAGTCAGAGAGCCCATGCTTGAAGAGCGTTTCCCGCGCGCCGCAGCCATGCCGGGTGCCGAAGCGCTGGTCCGTCATCTGGCTGCGCATAATATTCCGATCGCCGTGGGCACCAGCTCGTCGGTGCATTACTTCGAGGCCAAGACCACCCTGCACCGCGCATGGTTCGAGCTGTTCGACACCGTCGTCACCGCCGACGACCCGGAAGTCGGCGCTGCCAAGCCAGCCCCGGACATCTTTCTGGTCGCCGCCCGCCGTCTTGGCGTCTCGCCCGCCGATTGCCTGGTCTTCGAAGACTCGCCATTCGGTGTGACCGCCGCCAAGGCTGCCGGGATGTACGCGGTGGCCGTGCCGGACTCGCATATGCCGGTCGAGCAATACGAGCATGCGGACCTGCTGCTGGGCTCGCTGGCCGACTTCCCGCTCAAGGCGTGGGGGTTGCCTGAGCTCGCCTGAATGACATGGAGATGCTGAGCATGAATTATCGAACCCTTGGCCAGTCCGGCCTCAAGGTTTCCACACTGACACTCGGCTCGATGATGTTCGGTGAGCAGACCGCTGCCGAGGAATCGCTGCGCATCATCGACAAGGCCAGGGATCAAGGCATCAATTTCATCGACACGGCGGATGTCTATAACGCCGGGCGCTCGGAGGAAATCGTCGGCCGGGCCATCGCGGCACAGCGCAGCGACTGGGTGCTGGCCACCAAGGTCGCGATCGGCCCGTCCGATGGTGTGCCCAATCGGGCCGGTCTGAACCGCAAGCACATGTTCAATGCCATCGAGAACAGCCTGCGGCGGCTGGATACCGACTATGTGGATATCTATTACCTGCACAAGGAAGATCACGACACGCCGCTGGAAGTGACGGTGTCGGCGATTGGCGATCTGATCCGGCAAGGCAAGATCCGCTACTGGGGCGTGTCGAACTTCCGCGGCTGGCGAATTGCTGAAATCGTCAACGTTGCGCAACGCCTGGGCGTGGACAAGCCGGTCATCAGCCAGCCGCTGTACAACATCGTCAACCGCCAGGCCGAGGTCGAGCAGATCACTGCAGCCGCACATCATGGCCTGGGCGTCGTGCCCTACAGCCCGCTCGCCCGCGGTGTGCTCAGTGGTAAATACGCTCCGGACATCGCTCCCGACAGCGAGAGCCGCGCCGGACGTCAGGACAAGCGACTGCTGGAAACCGAATGGCGCATGGAGTCGTTGCGTATCGCGCAGCGAATTCAGGCGTATGTGCAGGACAAAGGCGTCGGCATTGTCGAGTTCGCCATTGCCTGGGTCCTCAACAACCAGGCCGTGACCTCAGCCATCGTCGGACCAAGAACCGAGCAGCAGTGGGACGGGTATACCAAGGCACTCACGGTGGATATCACCGCTGAGGACGAAGCGTTCATCGATTCGCTGGTGACCCCCGGCCATGCGTCGACGCCCGGCTTCAATGACGTTCAGCACTTCGTTTCCGGCCGCCTGACGCGCTGAAACGATCACGCCTGCGGCCTTATGCCGCGAGCGTGTCACTGTTGCGCTCTGGACCGGTCGTTTCAGAGCGCGCTGTCATAAAAACAACACGTGAAACTCCTGTTACCTGTGAATACGCACTCGGTACGTGAGGTCGATGAGCGCTAAGATAGACGCGTATTTTGTCGAGTTCGCCGGGCTGCAGCGCGATTCGCTGCTCGCCGTTAAACATGATGATGTTTGTATTTTCGCGACGGACTGGCAAGTCTTGGCTAGTCTGTCGGCAACAAAGCGATTAATTGGACATTGTCCAGCCAGGGTTGATGAAGAAGTAGGCCAATGCGCAAATCAGATAGAGAAGCCTTTCTGGGCTCCGTACTGGGCAATGAGCAGCCTCCGGCGCACCTTGCCAGAACCGTGATTGAAGAAAAGCTGCGAAACGCCATTATCGATGGCAGCCTGCCAAGCGGCACGGCATTGCGCCAACAGGAACTGGCGACGCTGTTTGGCGTCAGCCGCATGCCTGTGCGCGAAGCACTGCGCCAGCTCGAGGCGCAGTCGTTGCTGCGTGTCGAAACGCACAAGGGCGCGGTGGTCGCGCCGCTGATCACCGAAGACGCAGTGGACGCCTATGCCCTGCGCATACTGCTGGAATCCGAAGCGTTGCGTCTGTCTATCCCGTTGCTGGATGCCGACGATCTGGCGGCGGCCAAGGGCTACATCGAGCAGCTTGAAGTCGAGACGGATTTCGGCCAGATCGGCAGACTCAATCGGATGTTCCACCTGTCGCTGTATGCCAAGAGCCACAACACGCGTCTCATGCGTCTGGTTGAAGAAGGCCTGAACGAAGAAGAACGCTTCCTGCGTTTCAATCTGTCCGATATGGGCCTGGGCAAGCTTTCTCAGGATGACCATTGGCAACTGTTGCGGCTCGCCGAGCAGAAAGCGATCGAACCCTGTGTCGAAGCACTGCAGCATCACCTCAACCGAGGCGTTCAGGCTGTCACTCAATACCTGAACAGCAAAAAGGCCACCAAGGCCAAGCCGCCCCGCGCAGCGAAGAAAAACCCCGCCTGAATCATCAAGGCGGTCTATCCAGCAGGCGGTGACACAACGTCTGCGGATTGGCCGCTTGTACCTCCCGTCCTCCGCCTCACACCTCGTCAGCGTATCGCCAGGCTCAACCCCGGCATGGCGTTTTTATCGCTATTTTCCTGATCTGCCGGATGGCCCAACGCTGGAATGAGGCAAACTCGGCCGTGACGCTGAGGAAACCAACCGGAGGATGTTCCCTGGCTACGGCTGAACGGCTCGCGCAGGATCGGAGCGGTTCTCTGTTCATATGAACTCAATGGATAAGGAGTTGTTGAACGGGGCAAACAGACAGTGGAAGTCATTTCCAACTTCGCCCATTAAAAAAATCCAGAACCCTGATTATTCAGCACATCGGCAACGCTGGGCGAGGCATTCGCTCATTATTAATAATTCTGACTTAATCAGTCGGAAGGGTTGTCTGCGCGCCTGTAAAACGTACACCCGACGTTTTATATAGCCACTTACACCCTCAAAAAACACCCCCTTTAATTATTATTAAAAAACGATTGCAGCCCTTGTTAAATTTGTTTTAAGTTTTCTTCGCCGGCCGTGTTATCGACGGCATGCCGGGGTGAACACCTTGCCCCACAAGGGCCAAGGCTCGGTAAACCGGCGTTGCGCTGTATCGTGTAATTCAATAACCGATGCGTGTTTGTGGCAAATCAGCCCTCACACTTCAGGCCCTTGTTCGCCTCGCATTCGGGGACTTTATTACGTGTCATCGTCGCACTGCCGATAACGCTCACCCCTTGAGTAACTGCATTACCACTGACCACCACCATGACAATAGGGACATCACTATGCTTTGTGAAAAAACACTGCTCGCACACAAGAAAGTTGAACTTGGCCGTCATCCGATCTTTGCAGAAATCACCACACTGGATGTACTTCGGCGCTTTATGGAAACCCATGTATTCGCGGTCTGGGATTTCATGTCGCTGACCAAGCGCCTGCAACAGGAACTGACCTGCACCCAATTGCCGTGGTTGCCGCCGACAGATGCTTCCGCTGCCCGCCTGATCAACGAGATCGTGCTGGGGGAGGAGTCCGATGACCGACTGGGCGCGGGTCATTACAGCCACTTCGAGCTGTACCTGGATGCGATGCGCGAGATTGGCGCGAGCACGGTACAGATCGAGCGCTTCATCGAACTGCAGAGACAGGGCATGCGTTACACCACTGCGCTGCAACACGTCGACGCGGGGCAGGCGGCGACGGCATTCGTGACACACACCCTCGACATCGCCCTGCATGCGCCGGCACACAGCGTTGCTGCGGCCTTTCTGCATGGTCGCGAGAGTGTCATCCCGCTGATGTTCCAGACCATCCTCGATGACTGGGGCATCACCGCCGACCAGGCACCCACCTTCCGCTACTACCTGGAGCGCCACATCGAAGTGGACGCTGAAGATCACGGCCCGGCAGCAGAGCAGTTGCTGGCTCGTCTGGTTGCTGGCGACACGCAGCGCGAACGAGAGGTTTATCAGACCGCCATCGCGGCTGTGGAAAGCAGGATCCGGCTATGGGACACGCTGCGCCTGAGCATGCGAACGCCGCGCATGCAGGCCAGCGCGTAGGACCCGCTCGCAACACCCTGAAGCCTTTACAAGGAAGCCATCATGAAAGCAGAAGACTACATGTCGTTCATCGATGCGTGGGAAGGTCGCGCCACCATTCGTACGCGTCCACGCAGGATGGTCGAGAACGATGAAAAACTCATCTACCCCCTCAGCCGACAGCCGCTGGTGCTCAGTGACACGTTCACCCGCGAGTGCGCGCATTGGCGCGATTACGCGCTGGTGCAGAGCCTCTACAAGTTCATCAACGATGTGGTGATCTTCGAGACCGAGATCGTCGACAGGACCGCGCGCAGTATCGCCAAGGACAACTTCGCGATTCGCTTCCCGTTTGCCTGTCGCTATGACGCGATGACGGTGGTGGTCGATGAGGACTACCACGCACTGGTGGCGATGGACTTCATGCAACAGACCATCGCCCTGACGGGCATAGAACCTATCCCGTTGCCGGACGAGATTGAACTCAGCCGGGCCATTCCCGCCGCATTGGCTCTGGCCCCCGAGCATCTGCGCAGCGCGGTGGAGCTGATCTGTGTCGCCATCGCGGAGAACACCGTGACCAATGACGTGGCGGCGTTTGCCAAGGACGAATCGGTCAAGCAATCGGTGAAGGGGCTGATGGCCGACCACTTGCTGGACGAGGGGCGTCACTCGGGCTTCTGGGCGCGGCTGGTACGCATCTATTGGCATACCGCTCCCCAACAGGACCGGGAATCCATCGCCCGCATCATGCCGGTGTTCATCGCTCAATACCTGACCAACGATATTCAGAATGGCTTCGACTTCACCCTGATCGACCACCTGCAGGTGCCGGACACCGTCAAGCAGGCGCTCAGGGATGAGACCAGGGCTGTGAGTTTTCCAGTCAACCGCCATCATCCACTGGTGGCCAACATCGTGCGTTTCTTCAAGAACAGCTCGATGCTGGACGATCCTTGTGTGCAGCGGGCGCTGGCGGACTATCTGCCTGCGCAGGGGACGCTGCAATGAAGCGCCTGGAGATTGTGCTCATCGGTCACAGCCTGACCTTGAGTGAACTGAATAGCGAGCTGCTGGACCACGGGCATGGCGTGCGGCATCTGTCTGATCAGCAGGCGCTGGACGCGTTGACGGTGCCTGATGGCGGCGTGCTGATCGAAGACGGCAGCCTGGACCTGTTCGAGGAACAACTGAATGCGTTCGGCCACTCCACGCAGCTGCGACTGCGGGTCGGTATCAGCGGGGAACTGGAATACGGGTTACCTCGGCTAGAGCTGCTGTGCTGGCATGGCGCAGCCGAGGCTCGACGTTTGATCGTTCATGAGTGGCTTGCGGTCGAGGAATCAGGCAACGGGCGGGTACTGCGTGATGCCGCTGTCGCAGCCATGGTGGATCTGGCGACATTGCAGATCAGCCGGTTATCCAGAGACGACGACTGTCTCAACGATCTGACAAGCGTCACACCCGCCCGGAACGATCGGCAGCACGGCTTGCAGGCGGTTGATCAATTGCTGTTCGAGCATCGTTTCAATCAGACACATCAACCGCATCTGCTGAAACTGTCCGAAACACCCATCACCGAGCGGCTGGAGCAGGCGCTGCTGAAGTTTGCCGAACGCCCGGCACTGTCCGTTCGCAACCGGACGCTCAGCTATCGGCAACTGCACGCGCACAGTCTTGCCATCCAAAGCTTGCTGCAGCCGTTGCTGGCGCTCGCGAAAGCCGGCACACCTGCCGTGATCGGTATCTGCCTGCACAAGTCAGCCGAGCTGTATGCGGGCATTCTCGCGGTTCTGGGTTGCGGTGCGGTTTACCTGCCACTTGATCCCGGCCAGCCCGTGCAGCGTCAGCAGTACATTCTGGAAAACTCGGGAGCGATGCTGTTGCTGCACGATGGCTCGCACCCGCTGGCGGCTGCGGAATTTCCGGCGCTGGATATCGCTGCGGTTCCTGTGGGGGATGGAGCTTCAACCCATGTACGCGTTGCTACCGATCAGGATGCGCCCTGCATGGCGCTGTACACGTCGGGCACCACGGGACAGCCGAAAGGCGTATTGCTCAGCCAGCGCAATCTCAGCCACTTCACCGCCTGGTATGCCGAGCATTTGAGCCTGAGTGAACACAGCCGGGTGCTGCAATTCTCTACGCTGAGTTTCGACTCATCGATTATCGACATTTTCCCCACCTGGCTCAGTGGCGCCGAGCTGGTGGTCCCCGATGAAGACCAGCGACGTGATCCGTTGCAGTTGGTCAGCGCGCTGCAACAAGGCATCACCCATGCATTCCTGCCGCCGGCGCTGTTGAGCATCCTGCCGCTGGATCAACCGCTGGGGCTTGAGCATGTCATGACCGGAGGCGACGTCTGTGAGCCGCACGTGATTGCGCAACTCACCAGGCAATGTCATTTCCACAACCTGTACGGCCCCACCGAGGCCACGGTGTTGGTCACCGCCTGCGAGTTCGGGCCGTCCAGCAGCAACCGACATCTGGGCCGACCGATCGCCAACAGCCAGGCGTGGATTCTGGACGAGCAATTGCAGCCCGTGGCCGAACAGACTCAGGGTGAGCTGTACATCATCGGTCCCGGCGTCTGTCTGGGCTATGTAAACAATCCCGCGCTTACCGCCGAGCGCTATGTGTGGCTGACGAAGCCGGATGGCCAGCTTATGCGTGCCTATCGCACCGGCGACATCGCCAAGTGGACGGCTGACGGCATCGTCCTCAGCGGTCGTCGTGATAATCAGGTGAAGATTCGCGGCTTTCGGGTCGAGCCGGAAGAGATCGAGCATTGCCTGCGTGACAGCGGACTGTATCGACAGGTTGCCGTGGTGATCGACAGACAGCGACGAATTCTGGCGTTTCTCGCTCAACCGTACCTTGAGCATGACGAACAGGCACTGAAAGCGCATGTACAACGCCTGTTGCCTGATTACATGCATCCCGCCGTCTACAAGATGTTGCCCGGCATGCCGTTCGCCAGCAACGGCAAGGTCGATCGCAAAGCGCTTCTGGAAATACCGCTGAGCTTTATCGGGCAGCACGCTCGTCGCCAGCCCGAGACGGAGCAGGAGCGGGCGCTGCTGGAGCTATGGGGCGAGCTGTTGGAGCTGCCGCCAGACGACATCTCGACTGATGACAGCTTTTTCAATCTCGGTGGTCACTCGATCCTGCTGTCGCGCCTGTTGCTGGGGGTTCGTGAGCGCTTTGGGCGCAGCATTCCCATCAATCGTTTTATCGAAGCACCGACCGTGCTGACGCTCGCCAGCCTAATCGCCAGTGACGGCACTTCTGCCGGAGTCCTCAGTGCTCAGGCCCTGCGGGATGCGAACCCGGACTTTCAGCTGGCTACATTGCCCGTCAGCAGGCTGGGTGATGTTCATAAAGTGATTGTCACGGGTGCCAATGGCTTTCTGGGTGTGCATATCGTCGAAGCGCTGCTCAACCGGGGGGCGACCGAGATAGCCTGCCTGGTGCGCGAGGCTTCTGGACAAAGCGCGCAACAGCGCTTCGAACATGCCCTGCGGGAAAACCGTCTGGATCACCTGGACCTGAGCCGCGTGAAGGTCTACCCCGCTGACCTGACCAAGCCCCGGTTGGGGCTCAGTGAAGCGGTGTATGAGCGGCTGGATCTCGAGTTTGGTGCGTTGGTGCACAACGCTGCCAATGTGAACCATGTTCAGGACTATGAAAGCCTGGTCAAAGACAATGTCGCCCCGGTCTTTGAATGCCTCAAGCTGTGTGAAGGGCGCAGTAAAAAGATCTTCAATTTCGTGTCGACGTTGTCTGCCTGCAGTGCCATCGATGCCGCCGGTAATGTGCTTGAACAACCCGCTGCCGCGACCCCGCCGATCTACATCAAGAACGGCTACAACCTCTCCAAGTGGGTGGCTGAGCGCATCCTGCAATGTGCCCGGGACCAAGGTGTGTGGGTGAACATCTATCGCCCCGGCAACATCGCCTTCAACAGCGTTACCGGCGTGTGTCAGCCACAGAAAAACCGCTTGATGCTGATGCTCAAGGGTTCGCTGCAATTGGGTCAGGTTCCGGCGTTCGCCATCAACTTCGACCTGATGCCAGTGGACTTTCTGGCGCGTTTCATCGGCTTTCATGCCAGCCGTTACCAGCCAGAACACGCGGTGTTCAACCTGCATAACCCCGAGCCCTTGAGCTGGAGCGACTACGTGCACGCCTTCCGCGAGGCAGGGCGTCAGTTCGAGCTGGTCAGCGTCGAGCAATGGCAGATGCAACTCAGGCGCGTCGACAGCCAGAACGCGCTGTTTGGCGTGCTGGGGTTCTATCTGGACGGGTTTGAAGAAGACATCGGCGATATCTCGATGATCGAGCACCGCAACACCCTGAACGGCATTCGTCGCATGGGCGAGCAATACCCGCAAAAGACTCCGGCGTTACTGCGCAGGGGCTGCGATTACCTGAAAGAAATCGACTTCATCTGAGCCATTACCCCCCTGAGATAAATGGAGAACGACATGAACACACTTCATAGCAATCTGAAACCCGACACCCTTATCAAGAACCCAGAGGCATGCCGAGTGGTGTCCGCCGTGGACGTCTCCGGTGATGCGGCCAGCGTGTGGGCTGTCGTCGGCAATTTCGGTGGCTTCCAGGCATTCATACCGGCGCTGGAGAGCATCGAAGTCACTGGCGAAGGTCCGGGCTCGGTTCGCAGCAAGCTGTTCAAGGATGGCAACGTGGCCATCGAACAACTGAACTCCTGGGACGATCAAGCGCTTTATATGACCTGGTCACTGATCCACACCAGCTTGCCGGTCAGCAATCTGTGGGCGGCAATGACTGTTGAAGCAACCGGTGACGGCGATACCTGCATCGCCAGTTGGACGATTGTTGCAGACCCTGTTGAGAATGGGCCTGAAGGGGATGCATTCGAGGCGTTTCTTCAGGGGTTTGCAGATGGCGCAATGAGTAACGTGCGCAGCCTGTTTGGCTGATTGATGCTGCATCACAGCAGCCCGCTCGGAGCGAGTGCCTGAGCGGGCTTTTTTATTTGATGCCCCATAACGACAAAACCCCTCATCGCGTAAGCGATGAGGGGTTTCGGAATTCAATCTTGACGATGACCTACTCTCACATGGGGAAACCCCACACTACCATCGGCGATACACCGTTTCACTGCTGAGTTCGGGATGGGATCAGGTGGTTCCAATGCTCTATGGTCGTCAAGAAATTCTGTTGCCGATCCGTTAACAGGTAACGTTCCAGCGAATTTTGGTGACTTCTACTTAAACAAAAACCCTCGACGCGTAAGCGAAGAGGGTTTCTGGAATTCAATCTTGACGATGACCTACTCTCAC
>NZ_JARVSW010000019.1:0-163408 GCF_030208985.1 Pseudomonas sp. MEJ108 | reverse complement strand
GGACGCGGAGCGTCCAGAACGGCGTACCGACGCGGAGCGTCGGCACGATAATCAAAAGTCGGGCACGATGATCTATAGGCGGTTACTTATCCGAATGTCCCTGCGCCATGGCGACCACGACTTTGCGCTTGCCGGTGAAGGGTGCGCGGGAGTGGGCGGTGAGCATGTTGTCGAGCATCAGGACGTCGTTTTCCAGCCATGGGAAGCTGACGGTGCATTCGTCGAGTACGCCGCGGATTTCGTCCAGCAGGGTTTCTTCGAGTGGCGAGCCGTCGCCGTAGTAGACGTTGCGCGGCAGGTCTTCTTCGTCCACTACGTCGAGCAGGGTTTCGCGCACTTCCGGCTGCAGGTTGGAGATGTGGAACAGGTGCGCCTGGTTGAACCAGACGCTGTCGTGGGTCACCGGGTGGCGCGATACTGCCTGGCAAATCTGCCGGGTGCGCAGTTCGCCGTCGTCTTTCCATTCGCATTCGATGTTGTGCGCCCGGCAGTAGGCTTCGACCACAGACTCATCTTCGGTGTTGAATACCTGGCTCCATTCCACATCGAGCCCGTTGCCGTAGTTACGCACGTACATCAGTTTCTTTTCGACAAAGCGTTCGCGAATGCGCGCCGGGATGCGTCGGTAGATTTCGCGGCTGTCGGCGATCGGTGTTTCGCCACCCGTCTGCGCCGCGATCATGCTGTAGAACCAGATCTTCATCGGCCATTCCAGCGTGTACGCCTGCTCGTTGTGCAGCGGTATGCTCTGGTGCGCCGGGTACTCGGTCGAGGTGTACACGCCTTTGGTAACGTTGCTCCGCGGCGTAGAACCGAACTCGTAGTTAAGCAGCGGATCGCCGAAACCGGCGGCGAACTCGCGAAACGCTTCTGCGCCACCGACCTCGAAGCCGCGAAACAGAATCCCGCCGGCGCTGTACAGGTGCCCGGCGACCAGCGGCTTGAGTTCGCCCAGCGCTTCCATCAAGTCCAGACCGGGCTCGGGTGCCTGCACCAGCATCGGCAAGCTGCCCGCCCCTGCCAGCAACGGCCGGATATCCAAACTCAACGCATGACTCATGATGTTTCTCCCTTGATGGCAAAAGCGCCCGAGCCCCTGCGGCCTGGCGCAACACCAATGTCCAGATTGAACGTACTGCGCCGCTGAAAAATTAACCGTACCGCCCTATTCATGCGGCATGCGGAGGTGTTCGGCCGTCCTGAAACAATTTTTTGCATTTAAACGCAAAAAATTCCTATAGGAATTCAGTTCTCATTCGTCTTTGACTTAATGTGACGCTTTTATATCGCCCGCGCGTACAGACAGAGGGGACCGCCCTGCGGCCGCTCCACATCGTGAATCGAGATTGTTTATCCATGTCGAAGAAGTCCCGTTCAAAAATCTGGTTTCTCGTCCACAGCTGGCTGGCCCTGCCGATCTGGTTCTTCGTGCTGATCGTCTGTGTGACCGGCACGCTGGCCGTGGTCAGCAAGGAAATCATGTGGCTGGCCAACCCGGAGATGCGTGACAACCGCCCTTCCGATGATGCCCGGCGCCTGAACTTCGAACAGATTCGCGCCACCATCGAACGCAACCAACCGGACCTGATCGTCGGCACCATCATGCAGCCGGACGGCGACTACTTCGCCTTGAGCGTGTTCATCACCTACCCCGACGGGCGTTCGGTGCCGGCTTACGTCAACCCTTACACCGGGGTGATTCAGGGCATTACCCCGTCGTTCGACTTCCGCCGCTTCACCCGCGCGCTGCACGGCTGGTGGCTGGTGCCGTTTACCAACGGTTATTCGTGGGGCTGGTATCTGGTGTCGATTCTCGGCCTGCCGTTGCTGGCGTCGCTGGTGACCGGGCTGGTGGTCTACAAGAAATTCTGGCGCGGCTTTTTCAAGCCCGTGCGTTTCAGCCAGGGCCCGCGGATTTTCTGGGGCGACCTGCATCGCCTCAGCGGCGTCTGGTCGATCTGGTTCATTGCGGTGATTTCCATTACCGGCACGTGGTTTCTGATCCAGGCGATTCTGGGCGACAACCAGATCAGTATTTCCAGCAAATCCCAGGTCGCGTCGATCATCCCGCACAGCGCCGTACCACTGACTGCCGACGGCAGACCCGCGCCGACCATCAGCCTGGAGCGCGCCGTGGAAATCGCCAGGGAGCGGATTCCGGGCCTGGAAGCCAGCTTCATCACGCCGCCGTTCAATGCCTACAGCAACCTGCAGGTGGGTGGGCGCAGCTGGTATCCATTGATGTTCCAGACTGCCGAAATCAACCCGTACAGCGGCGAGATTGCCGCCTCGCACCTGCTGTCGGACCGCAACAAACTGGAGTTCGTCACCGAGTCCATGCGTCCGCTGCACACCGGCGATTTCGGCGGCATCTGGATCAAGCTGATCTGGGCGTTCTTCGGTCTGCTGCTAAGCATGATGGTGCTCAGCGGCCTGTTGATCTGGAGCAAGCGTACTGCACTGGCGACGCTCAACGCCCTCAAGCGTGAAACCCGAGCCCGCCCGGCAACGGCCGCTGCAACCCCACGAAACACCTCGCCCTCGCCGCTGGCGACCCGCACCCCGGAGAACAGCCTGTGAGCAAGGCCGCCACTGTTGCACAACCTGCATCGTCACTGAGCCGTTTCTGGCACAAATGGCGCTTCCATATCAACGTGCTGCTGGTGCTGATCCCGCTGGGTTTCATGCCCAAGTACTTCTCCGATGTTTCACTGGATCGTGGCGATCAGGGCCTTGGTCAGCGCGAGGTCGGCGAGATTCAGGTCGGCCCGTGGAGCCTGCGTCTGGCAGAGGACCGCAACGAAGCGCCGCGCCTTTCCGGCCCATCGGGCTACATGAAAAGTTTCAATGCGGCGCTGTGCAACGCCTGCATCGACCGGGTCAAGGCCACTTATCTGCGCATCGGCAAACCGCGCAGCCTGCGCACCGCCGGGGTGATTTTCTTCGGTGGTGGCTACCGCATGAGCGCCTTCATGCAGATTGCGCAAAACACCGATCCCGACGCCGAGCTGTGGATCACCATGGAAGGCTGGGACGGCGCCGTGCATCAGACCTCCATCCCCCTGCAACAGGCTTCGCCCAGCACCGTGGCGTGGCTGAAAAAACAAGGAGCCCAACCATGAGTGCCCGCCCTTCCCTGCGCTGGCTGACGGCCAGTGCCCTGTGCCTGCTTGGCCTGAGCAGCAACGCCCTGGCGCATAACCCGATGTGCGAATGCAAACAGATCGACACCGAGCAGATCCGCTGCACCGGCGGTTTTTCCGACGGCAGTGGTGCACCGGGTGTGACCCTGGACGTGATCGGCTACGACGAAACCATTCTGGTGCCCGGCAAGCTCGGCGAAGACTCGACCGTGACCTTCAAACGCCCCGCCTCCGAGTTCTACGTGCTGTTCGACGCCGGCCCCGGTCACGTGGTGGAAATCGATCAGGCGGATATCCAGGCCCCATGAGCGCACCGACCCGACATATCGTCCGTCCGGCAGGCGCCGGGCATGAAACCCTGTACGTCCTGTTGCTGTGCCTGCTGATCCTTGGCAGCGCTGCCGGCGTGATCAGCCTGCACCGTGATACTCAGGAAACGCACAGCGTCTCCAGCCATCAACTGGACGCACGACGCGACCTGAGCGCTGCGGAACAAGGCATTTACGCCGACCTGCGCGTGACCCTCGATGAAATCCGCCTGCTGGCCACCGAGCAGCAGACACCGATCACCCCAGAGCAACTGGCCGATGAAGGCTTTGCGCCGTTCGCCAGGGATGCCAGTTCGGCAAGCCGTGGCGATCACGCCTGGCAGATGATCGAGCAGTCCTATCTGGGGCTGAGCCGGACGCCGAGCGTGGCCGGTTCGTTTCTGATGCGTGTCGATTCCGGCGAGCAGCCGGACATCTGGATCAACCGCAACGCCTCGCCGGCGGCGGTCAGCGACCTCGGTGACCAGGCCCTGATCGATTCAGGCTGGAAACAGGTCGTCGCGCAATTCGATGCTGGCGTGACCCGTCAGCACCCGCACTGAAACTCCGCATTCCTTTGAAAGAAGACCGCTTGCCCATGCCTATTTCACTCAAACGCCGTCCCTTGCTGCGCGTCCTGCTGACGGGGCTGATGGTCGCCCTGCTGGCGCCGTCCAGCTTCGCCGCCGAACCGGCCAAACGCCTGCGCATCGGCATTACCCTGCACCCTTACTATAGCTACGTGAGCAATATCGTCGGCGACAAGGCCGACGTCGTGCCGCTGATCCCGGCGGGCTTCAACCCGCATGCCTATGAGCCGCGCGCCGAGGACATCAAGCGCATCGGTTCGCTGGATGTGATCGTGCTCAACGGCGTCGGCCATGACGACTTTGCCGACCGCATGATCGCCACCAGTGAAACGCCGAACATCAAGACCATCGAGGCCAACGCCGATGTGCCGTTGCTGGCGGCCACCGGGGTGGCGGCGCGAGGTGCCGGCAAAGTGGTCAACCCGCACACCTTCCTGTCGATCAGTGCGTCCATTGCGCAGGTCAACAATATCGCCCGCGAGCTGGGCAAGCTGGACCCGGACAATGCCAAAACCTACACCGCCAAAGCCCGCGCCTACGGCAAGCGCCTGCGCCAGATGCGCGCCGACGCGCTCGCCAAACTGACCAAGGCACCCAATGCCGACCTGCGCGTGGCCACGGTGCATGCCGCCTACGACTACCTGCTGCGCGAATTCGGCCTGGAAGTCACCGCCGTGGTTGAACCGGCGCATGGCATCGAGCCCAGCCCGAGTCAGTTGAAAAAAACCATCGACCAACTGCGTGAGCTGGATGTGAAAGTGATCTTCTCGGAGATGGACTTCCCGTCCACCTACGTCGAGACCATTCAGCGTGAATCCGGAGTTCGGCTGTACCCGCTGTCGCACATTTCCTATGGCGAGTACACCGCCGACAAGTACGAAAAGGAAATGGCCGGCAACCTCGACACGGTGGTACGGGCCATTCAGGAGTCGGGCGCATGACGGCTGCACAGCACCTCGACATCATTAGCCAGGGGCCGGGCATCGAATTCAGTCAGGTCAGCCTGACCCTCGGGCGCACCACGATTCTCGATCAGGTTCACTTCAATGTGCGCGCCGGCAGCGTACACGCACTGGTCGGACCGAACGGCGGTGGCAAAAGCTCGCTGATCAAGACCCTGCTCGGGCAGACACCGCATCAAGGCCAGTTGAGCCTGCTGTGGCCTGCCGCTCCGGGGCTGATCGGCTATGTTCCGCAGGCGCTGGAGTTCGACCGTGGCCTGCCGATGACCGTGGACGATTTCATGGCGGCCATGTGTCAGCGACGCCCGGCGTTTCTGGGCTTGTCGAAGCACTACGCAGCAGCGATTGGCGAGGCACTGGAACGGGTAGGCATGCAGGACAAGCGCAAACGGCGCATGGGCGCGCTGTCCGGTGGCGAGCGGCAGCGCGTGCTGCTCGCGCAGGGGCTGATTCCTGCGCCGCAATTGCTGGTGCTGGATGAGCCGATGTCGGCGCTGGATGAGGCGGGTATTCAGGTGTTTGAGCGGTTGTTGGGTGACTGGCGCCGAAGCGGGGTCACGGTCCTGTGGATCGAGCATGATCTGGATGCCGTCAGGCGTCTGGCCGATCAGGTCACGGGGCTCAACCGACGCATCCTGTTCGATGAACCGGCCGCCACCGCGCTGACCCCGGAACGGCTGCTGACCCTGTTTTCCGCGCACCCGCGCACGATGGATAGCAGTGCCGGGAGGATCGCGTAATGGATTACGAAACCTTTCGCCTGTTCATTCAGGGCCTCGCCTCTTCCGGTTACCTGCCCGAGGCGCTGGCCTACGGTTTTGTGGTCAACGCCCTGCTCGCCGGGCTGTTGATCGGCCCGGTGCTGGGCGGTCTGGGCACGCTGGTGGTGGTCAAGCGCTTTGCGTTTTTCTCCGAAGCAGTGGGCCATGCGGCACTGACCGGGGTGGCGATTGGCATTCTGCTCGGCGAACCCTACACCGGCCCCTATGGTGCCCTGTTCGGCTATTGCCTGCTGTTCGGCATCGTCCTCAATTACCTGCGCAACCGCACCGGGCTGGCACCGGACACGTTGATCGGCGTGTTCCTGTCGGTCTCCCTGGCACTGGGCGCGAGCCTGTTGCTGGTGCTGGCCGGCAAGATCAACGTGCACATTCTGGAAAACGTGCTGTTCGGCTCGGTGCTGACCGTCAACGGCAACGACCTGCTGGTGCTGCTGATCGTCGGTTCGCTGGTCATGGGCCTGAGCCTGCCGCTGTACAACCGCATCATGCTGGCCAGCTTCAATCCGCAGCTGGCTGCGGTGCGCGGCGTGGCGGTAAAGACGCTGGATTACCTGTTCGTGATTCTGGTGACGCTGATCACGGTCGCGGCGGTGAAAGTCATCGGCGCAATCCTGGTCGGTGCGTTGCTGGTGATTCCAGCGGCGGCGGCACGCTTGTTGAGTCAGTCGCTCAAGGGCTTTTTCTGGATTTCAGTGGCCATTGCGACCATCAGCACCCTGTGCGGCATCCTGCTGCCCATCGTCTTCGACCTGCCGGTGCCGTCCGGCGCGGCAATCATTCTGGTGGCGGGCATTGCTTTCGCCCTGGCCGCCATCGCTCGCGGCACGCTGCCGAGCCTGAAAGGGAATATTGGATAAATGCCCACGTTACGTACCTTGAGTCTGGCGCTGCTCATCACCGGCCTGTTCAGCAACAGCCTGCAGGCGGCCGACAGCAAAACCGATAAACCGCAACCGGTGCGAGTGCTGGCCAGCCTGCCGATCACTTATGGCCTGGGCGAAATACTGCTCAAGGACAGCGGTGTGGTGCTGGAACGCGCTGCCGCGGCCAACCTGCCGGGCTCGCGTCAGACCGCGTATTTCACCGGGCGTGGTGCCGATGCCTTGCGCGGGCTGGCGAACAACGCCGACGCGGTAATCGGCTTACGCTCGATCTGGGCCGATGACCCGCTCTACCCCAATGCACGGCGCAGCAATATTCGTATCGTCGAGATCGATGCCGCACGTCCGGTGGACGGCAGTCTGCCGGGCATCGCCGTACAGTCGGGTCAGGGCACCGACGGTTTGAACAGTCAGCCGTGGCTGGCGAGCAATAACATGGGGCGTATGGCGGATGTGCTGGCAGCGGACCTGGTGCGCCTGGCACCGGCCGCCAAACCGAAAATCGAGGCCAATCTGGCGGCGTTCAAACAGCAGCTACTCAAGCTCAGCGCCAGCAGCGAAGCCGCGCTGGCCGGTGCCGATAATTTGAGTGTGGTGAGTTTGTCGGATCGCTTCGGCTATTTGATCAGCGGGCTGAATCTGGAGCTGATCGACACTCAGGCACTGACGGACGAGCAATGGACGCCAGAAGCCTTGAGCAAACTGAGCGCGACCCTGAAGGATAACGACGTGGCCTTGGTGCTCGATCACCGCCAGCCACCCGCGCCGGTCAAGGCCGCCATCGAGGCGGCTGGCAGCAAGCTGTTGGTGCTGGGGATTGACGGCGCTGACCCGCTGGCGGAGTTGCAGGGTGATATTCAGGGGATTATCGGGGTGCTGGCTGGCAAGGAGTGAGATTATCGTTCCCTACGCTCCAGCGTGGAAATTGCATTTCGCGATGCTCTGCGTCGCAAAGAGGACGCGGAGCGTCCGGAACGGCATGACGACGCGGAGCGTCGCACGATAGTTGAGTTGCCTGACGCAGAGCTTCAGCACGAAGTTCAGATTATCGTTCCGCACGCTCCAGCGTGGGAATACAGTTCTCGACGCTCTGCGTCGCAAAGAGGACGCGGAGCGTCCGGAACGGCATGACGACGCAGAGCGTCGCACGATAATCGGATTGTCCGTGCAGACCGACGCGGAGCGTCGCACGATAATCGAAGTATCCGTGCAGACCGTCAATCAGGCCGTCTGCGCTTCCATTTTCTGGCGCAGGCTCAGGGGGCGCATGTCGGTCCAGACTTCTTCGATGTAGGCCAGGCATTCTTTCTTGAAGCCGCTCTTGCCCACGGTGCGCCAGCCATTGGGGATCGCCTTGTAGTCGGGCCAGATGGAATACTGTTCTTCGTGGTTGACTACAACTTGAAAGACGATGTCTTCCCGATCGAATACTGAAGTCATTGCTGCTCTCCATGTGTGTTCAGGGCTGCCGCGCCAATTCATGGCAGCTATAGGGATTGAACGTATCACTACGTCGAAAAATTAAACCTGGGCGACAGCGGCGTTCAGCGCACGGCCGAAGATCTCTGCCACTTCGTCGATCTGTTCGGCAGTGATGATCAGCGGCGGCAGAAAACGTACCACGCTGGCATGTCGACCGCCCAGTTCCAGAATCAGCCCGCGCTTGAGGCATTCACGCTGGATCAGCGGGGCCAGACGCGCAAATAGCGGCGGATGACCCTGTGCATCGCGTGCACCGGACGGGTCGACCAGCTCGACACCGAGCATCAGCCCGCGCCCGCGAATATCGCCCAGCTGCGGGAAGTCACGTTGCAAGGCACGCAAATGGCCGGACAGACGCGCGCCCATGGCTGTCGCGTGTTCGCAAATAGAGTGTTCCTGAAGATAGCGCATTACGGCAGAACCGGTAGCCATGGCCATCTGATTGCCGCGAAACGTCCCGGCGTGTGCGCCCGGCAGCCAGGTGTCCAGCCAGGAACGATAGACCACCACCGCCAGTGGCAAGCTGCCGCCAATGGCTTTGGACATGACCACCACGTCCGGGATGATCCCGGCATGCTCGAAGGCAAACATCTTGCCGGTGCGTGCGAAACCGCTCTGGATTTCATCGACGATCAGCGCCACGCCGGCCTTTTCGGTGATGCGTCGCACGCCGCGCAGCCAGTCCAGATCAGCGGGGATCACTCCACCCTCGCCCTGCACCACTTCAAGAATGACCGCTGCGGGCAATTGCACGCCGGCTTCCGGGTCGTTGAGCAGGTTTTCCAGATAATGCAGGTTGGCGCGCACGCCCTGTTCGCCGCCAAGCCCGAACGGGCAGCGGTAATCATAGGGGTACGGCAGAAACTGCACGCCGGTGCCGAGCAACGCACCCAGCGGCTTTTTCGGCCCCAGGCTGCCCATCAGGCTCAATGCGCCCTGGCTCATGCCGTGATAACCGCCCTGAAATGACAGGACCGTGCTGCGCCCGGTAGCGGTGCGTACCAGCTTCAACGCGGCTTCCACTGCATCGGTGCCGGTCGGGCCGCAAAACTGAATCTTCGCGTCATCGGCCAGCGCTGGCGGCAGCAGGCCGAACAGGTCCTGAACGAACTGGTCCTTGACCGGCGTGGTGAGGTCCAGCGTATGCAGCGGCAACTCGTCGGCGATCACTTGCTGGATCGCTTCGATAATCACCGCATGGTTATGCCCCAACGCCAGGGTGCCCGCGCCTGCCAGGCAATCGATGAAGCGCCGCCCTTCGACGTCCTCGACGTGAATCCCCTTGGCGCGTTTGAGCGCCAGCGGTATGCGCCGCGGGTAGCTGCGTGCGTTGGACTCCTGGCGACTCTGTCGGGCCAGCAGTGGCGATTCGTCGAACTGGTAGAGCATCTCAGCCGCAGCCGGGGCAACCCGTGTCGGCTGATCATCGATAAACCTGGTAGCGACTGACATCTGTGCAACCCTCAATACGCGGCTTGAATGACCTGAAACATAAGCGTTGGCGCATGCCGCTTCAGGTGTGTGTTCGGTCCTTGGAAAACGCGCCAGCGAGCTGCGGATTTACACTCAGTAACGAGTTTTTTATCCGCAGCCCCGGCGTCCCGACGAGAGGCTGATCAGAGCCCTTCCAGCTCCGCCATCAAGTCCGCCAGACGATCGAATTTCTGCTCGTCGACCTGTGCTCCACCAAGGCTTTCCAGGTGCTGCGCCAACGCCTGAACGGTGTTGAACTCGAACATTGCCCGCAACGGCACGTTACGTTGCAAGCGCTTCTGCGCACGGGTCACCACTTGGGTCGCGAGCAGCGAGTGCCCGCCCAGCTCGAAGAAGTTGTCGGTAATGCCCACGCGCTCGACCTTGAGCACATCGGCCCAGATCGTCGCCAGCTGCTGCTCCATTTCCGTCTGTGGTGCCTGATAATCCTGCTGCACCAGGCTGACGTCCGGCGCCGGCAGGGCCTTGCGGTGCAGCTTGCCGTTCGGGGTCAGCGGCATGGCTTCCAGCAGCACCAGATGCGTCGGCACCATGTAGTCCGGCAGGCTGGCCTTGAGGTGGTTTCTCACCTCGTCACGCAAGGCCTCGTGATCCTGCGTCGTGGAGCGCGGCACCAGGTAGGCCGCCAGCACCTTGCCCAATGGGCCAGCGACGTCCAGCACCACCGACTCGCGGATGGCCGGATGCTCCAGCAGACGGGTTTCGATTTCGCCCAGCTCGATGCGATAGCCACGAATCTTTACCTGATGATCGACCCGGCCGACGTACTCCAGCACGCCGTCCTTGCGCCGCCGCGCCAGGTCACCGGTGCGGTACAGACGCTCGCCCGGCGCACCGAACGGATGCGGCACGAACACCGGCACGGTGCGCCGCGGATCAGCGACATAACCGCGACCGACGCCGGCCCCTGCCACGCACAGCTCACCGACGGCACCCAGCGGCACGAGGTCCAGCGCATCGTCGAGCAGGTACAGGCGATTGTTGTCGGTCGGCGATCCGATCGGCAGATAAGCGCTGCGAGTGGACTGCGCATCGACCCGGAAAAACGCCACATCGTCGGAGCACTCGGCCGGACCATAGGCATTCACCAGGCCGATCTGCGGGTAACGTTGCAGCCACTGGCTGGCCAGTTCCGGCGGCATGGCTTCACCGGTCGGCAGCATCCAGCGCAGGCTGTCGAGCGCTGCCTGGGGTTCGGCGAGCAGGCCGGTGATCAGCGACGGCACGCTTTCCAGCACGCTGATGCGCTGCGCCTGAATATGCGCCAACAGCGCCTGCGGATCACGGGCGATGTCGTTCGGCACGATATCCACCCGAGCGCCAAACAGCGGCGCGGCAAGGAACTGCCAGACCGAAATGTCGAAACTCTGCGAGGCGGTCTGGGCGATCACATCGCGGTCGCTCAGGCTCAGGTAAGGCACTTTGCTCAACTGGTTATTGAGCATGCCGCGCTGCTCGACCATCACACCCTTCGGCAGCCCGGTGGAGCCTGAGGTGAAGATCACATAAGCGAGGTTGTCCGGCGCGCTGTGGCGACCAGGGTTGTGCTGCGCGGAATCGCTCTGCTGCAGGTCTTCCCAGACCCGCAACTGCGGTCGACTCGCTTCGGGCAGCGCATCAAGCAGCGCCCTGCCCTGTTCCAGACACTCAGCGCTGCACACCAGCAGCGGCGTGGCGCTCTGGCCGATGATGCCGCTCAGGCGGGAGTTCGGCAGCGCCGGGTCCAGCGGCAGGTAGCCGGCACCGGCCTTGAAGCTGCCGATGATCATGCCCGGCAGTTCAACGCCACGCTCGGCGAGCACGGCAACCGGCTGATCGAAACCGACACCGGCCTCGATCAGGGCATGGCCCAGACGGTTGCTGGCGATATTCAGTTCGGCATAGCTGAGCTGACGATCCAGGCAACTGACCGCAATGCGCTCCGGATGCGCCGCGACCTGTGCTTCGAACAGTTCGACATAGCTTTTATCCAGCGGGTAAGCGTGGTCGCTCTGGTTGCAACCCTCGGTCAGGAAAGCGCGTTCCTGCTCACTGACCAGCGCCAGCTCGGCCATGTCGCCATGAAAGCCTTCGACCAGCGCCAGCAGCAGGCGCTTGAACTCACCGAGCATGCCCTGCACGGTGGATTCGTCGAAATAGCGCTGGTCGTAGGACAGGTGCAGGCCCAGATCATCGCCCGGATAGCAGACCGCGGTCAGCGGGTAGTTGGTGTGGGTGCGACCGGAATCCGAGGTGGCATTGAGGCTTTGCGCACGGTCCAGCACAGAGACCTCGACCGGCGCGTTCTCGAACACGAACAGGCTGTCGAACAGTGGCTGCCCCTTGGGCAGCTCGCTGTTTTCCTGAATGGTCACCAGCGGCAGGTATTCGTACTCGCGCAGTTGCATGTTGCTGTCCAGCAACTGGCCGAGCCACTGGCGAACGCTGCAACGCTGGTCGTCAGCCGGCATGCCGACACGCAGGGCGATGGTGTTGATGAACAAGCCGACCGTGCGCTGCATCTGCGGCAGTTCCACCGGCCGCCCGGCGACGGTAACGCCGAACACCACGTCGCGATCACCGCTCATGCGCCGCAGGGTCAGCGCCCACGCCGCCTGGGCGAAGGTGTTGACGGTCAGTTTATGCTGCTGCGCCAGTTCGCGCAGCTGTGCGCCGTCGCGTTCATCGAGACGGGTGTAGCAGTCGCCCACCACCATGCCACCGCTGTCGCCCGCATGTTCACGCAGGAACGGCCGGTCGCTGGGGATCGGCGTGGGCCGCTCGAAGCCGCGCAGGTTATCTCGCCACCAGTCACGTGCCTGCGTCAGACCACGGCGTTGCAACCAGCCGATGTAGTCGCGATAGCGCGGTGCGGGGGCCAGTTGCGCATCGCGGCCTTCGCCCAGCGCGGTGTAAATGTCGAAGAAGTCGTTCATCAGCAGCGAGCGGCACCAGGCATCGATCAGGATGTGGTGGTTGCTCATCATGAACCAGTAGCGCGCCTCGTCGACGCGGATCAGGCGCAGGTGGAACGGCGGTTGATCGAGCAGCGCGAAACCGGCCTCGCGCTCGGACTTGAGCAGGGCCTGCAAGTGCGGCTCCTGCTTCTCCGCCGGCACGTCACGCCAGTCCAGATAATCAATCGGCGTGCTGCCCGGTTTATGAATGACCTGCAGCATGGTCTCGCCGATGTTCCAGCAGAACGAGGCACGCAGCGCTTCGTGACGGGCGATGACCGCTTGCCAGGCCTGGGCGAAACGCTGCGGGTCCAGCGCGCTGTCGATGCGGTAGCGGTCCTGCATGTAATACAGCCCGGTGCCCGGCTCCAGCAGGGTGTGCAGCAGCATGCCCTCCTGCATCGGGGTCAGTGGATAGACGTCTTCGATCTGGCTTGGCGGAACCGGCAGCGCGTCGAGCTGCGCCTGATCCAGGGCAGCCAGCGGGAAGTCCGACGGCGTCAGGCCGCCGCTGCCATCGGCCAGGCAATGGGCAATCAGCGCCTGCAACTGACTCAGGTAATCCTGCGCCAGCGCTTCGATGGCAGCGGGTTCGTAGCGCTCGGCACTGAAGGTCCAGCGCAGCAACAACTCGCCGCCATACACCTGACTGTCGATGCTCAGTTCGTTGGGCAGCGGCGCCTGCGGATCGTGGGCCGCGCCTGGCGACTCTTGCAGCGGACGGAACAGCGCATCGTCAGCGAAGCTCTGATCGAACTGGCCAAGGTAGTTGAAGGTGATCGGCGCCACCGGCAGTGCCTGCATGGCGGCCTGGCTGGCGCTATCGGCCAGATAACGCAGCACGCCATAGCCCAGCCCCTTGTGCGGCACCTGCCGCAGTTGCTCCTTGATCGCCTTGATCGAGTCGCCCGGTGCCGAATCGGCAGCCGGCGCTGGCGTCAGTCGCAGCGGATAGGCGCTGGTGAACCAGCCCACCGTGCGGGTCAGGTCGATGTCGTCGAACAGATTTTCACGGCCGTGACCTTCAAGCTGAATCAGTGTCGACGGCTGCCCGCTCCAACGGCAGACCACCTGGGCCAGCGCGGTCAGCAGCAGGTCGTTGACTTGGGTTCGGTAGGCACTTGGCGCCTGTTGCAGCAATTGCCGGGCACGTTCGGCATCGAGGCGCACGCTGACCGTCTGCGCATGACGATTTTGCCGACCGCCCTGCGGGTTATGGCACGGCAGAGTCGTCGCAGAACCGCCCAGCTGGCGCTGCCACACATGCAGTTCTTCACGTAACGACTCATTGCCGGCGTAGGCCTGCAGACGCGCGGCCCAGTCGCGGAAAGCGCTGGTCTTCGCCGCAAAGCGCACCGGCGTCGCGTCGCGCAGTTGACGATAAGCGTTTTGCAGATCGTCGAGCAGCACACGCCACGACACGCCGTCGACCACCAGGTGATGAATGACCATCAGCAACCGTTGCTGGCCCTGCGGACCGTCGACCAACAAGGCGCGCAGCAGCGGACCGTTGTGCAGGTCGAGGCTGCGCTGGGTGTCGGCGTACAGGGCTGCGCATTCAGCCATGTCGCTGACCTGCGCCTGAATCAACAGGGTGTCGGCTGTCACTGCGCGGTGTTCTGCCTGCCACGTACCCTCATGCTCGATGAAACTCAGGCGCAGCGCGTCGTGTTGTTCGAGTAGCGCACGCAACGCCTGCGCCAGCAGGTTCGGGTGCAGCGCGCTGAGCGGCTCCAGCAGCAACGACTGATTCCAGTGCTGACGCTCGGGGATCGGCGTGTCGAAAAACCAGTGCTGAATCGGCGTCAGGCCGGAAGCACCGTCGAGCTGGCCCTGCTCGGCCTGAATCAGTTCGCGGGTGGTCGCCACGGCGGCCAGGGTCTGCACGGTCTGGTGCTGGAACAAATCACGCGGGCTGAAATGTATACCTAGCTGACGCGCCCGGCTGACCACCTGAATCGACAGGATCGAGTCGCCGCCCAGTTCGAAGAAATTATCGTTGAGGCCGACTTTTTCCACGTTCAGCACCGCACACCAGATTGCCGCCAGCTGCTGCTCCAGCTCACTGGCGGGCGCTACGTAGTGTTGACGATTGAGTTCCGGGTCCGGTGCAGGCAAGGCACGGCGGTCGAGTTTGCCGTTGGCGGTCAGCGGCATGCTGTCGAGCAGGATCAGGTGGGTCGGCACCATGTAGTCCGGCAGTTGCGCCTTGAGGTGCGACTTGAGCGATTCACGCCATTGCGCCTGCTGCTCGTCGCCCTGCCCGGCTACATCGCTGACCAGATAGCCCGCCAGTTGCTTGCCTGATGGCGTGTCCAGCGCCAGCACGATGGCTTCGCGAACGGTTGCGTGCTCCAGCAAGCGGGTTTCGATTTCACCCAGTTCGATGCGGAAGCCGCGAATCTTCACCTGATGGTCGATACGCCCCAGGTATTCCACCAAGCCGTCGGCGCGCTGGCGCACCAGATCGCCGGTGCGGTACAGACGCCCGCCATTGCTGGCAAATGGATCGGCCACGAAGCGTTCGGCAGTCATGCCGGGGCGCTGGTGATAGCCCTGCGCCAGACCCGCTCCGCCAATGTACAGCTCGCCGCTCGCGCCCTGGGGCACCAGCGCCAGATCGGCGTCAAGAATGTACGCCACCCGTGCGCCGACCACGCGCCCGATCGGCACGCTGGCTTCGCCCTCCTCCAATTGTTGCGGGGCCAGGCTGGCCAGCGGCATGACCACAGTTTCGGTCGGGCCATAGGCATTGAATAACAGCTCGGGCTGGAA
Organism: Pseudomonas sp. MEJ108; assembly: GCF_030208985.1. Taxonomy (NCBI): domain Bacteria; kingdom Pseudomonadati; phylum Pseudomonadota; class Gammaproteobacteria; order Pseudomonadales; family Pseudomonadaceae; genus Pseudomonas; species Pseudomonas sp. MEJ108. Next base: position 148,055 of record NZ_JARVSW010000019.1, on the reverse strand, counting down.
CACCGCACGGATGCGTTGCAGGTGTTCGCCGGTCAGCGCTTCGCCGCCGGTGATGCACATGCGCACCGGCAGGGTCTGGCCCTGGGTCGCCAGCCACTGCGCCAACTGGCTGCCGTAGCTGGGCGTGAAACCGAGAATATTGACCTGCTGCTGGCGAATCAGCGTGCAGATTTCTTCGGCGTCCCACTGCCCCTGAGCACGCAGCACCACACGGGCGCCGCTGAGCAAGGGCACCAGCAGGCGCTCGGTGGCGGCATCGAAATTGATCGAATAGAAATGCAGCTCGCAATCGTCAGGGCGCATGTCGAAGCGCCGGATCACCGCCTGGCAATGCATGGCGATTTCACCATGGGACACCACCACGCCCTTGGGTTTGCCGGTCGAACCGGAGGTGTAGATCAGGTACGCCTGATGCTGCGGCAAGCTGATGAACGGCAGCTCATCGGACGAGAAAGACGCCAGCGACGGCTGATCGTCTTCCAGGCACCAACGGGCAACACCGGCAGGCAACTCGCCCAGTGCGGCAAACAGCGCACGGTCGCTCAACAGCAGGCCAACGCCGCTGTCTTCGATCATGTAGTGCAGGCGTTCCAGCGGATATTCCGGGTCCAGTGGCACATACGCACCACCGGCCTTGAGGATCGCCAGCAGGCCGACGACCATGTCCAGCGAACGCGGCAACGCCAGACCGACGCGAATCTGCGGGCCGACGCCGCGCTCGCGGAGCATCCAGGCCAGTTGGTTGGCCTTGGCGTCCAGCTCGGCATAGCTGAGGGTTTGCCCGGCGAACGTCAGCGCCGGCGCGTCTGCACGCCGGTGTGCCTGTTCGGCGAACAGGCTGTGAATGCATTGGTCGAGCCGCTGCTCACCTGCTTCGACGCCGAGGCTGTCGAGCAGTTGCTGGCGCTCTGTCTCCTGCAACAGCGGCAATTCACTCAGGCGTTGTTGTGGATCAGCGAGCAGCGCCTGCAACAGGTTCAGCCAGTGTTCGGCCATCTGTGCGATGCGCGGTTCGTCGAACAGATCGGTGCTGTAGGTCAGGCAGCAACCCAGACGGTGGTCCAGTTCGGTGACTTCCAGATTGAGGTCGAACTTGGTGGCTCGCGCATCGTTGACCAGGTACTCGACGGTCATGCCCGCCAGTTCGCGGCTTTGCTGGAATTCCCAGCGCTGCACGTTGCACATCACCTGAAACAGCGGGTTGTAGGCTGCGCTGCGTGGCGGTTGCAGGGCTTCGACCAGATGATCGAACGGCAGGTCCTGATGCGACTGGCCTTCGATCACCGTGTGGCGAACCTGTTCGAACAGTTGGGCGACGCTCATCTGCCCGTCAAGCTGCACGCGCAGCACCTGGGTATTGAGGAACGCGCCGATCAGCCCTTCGCTTTCCGGACGAATGCGGTTGGCCACCGGTGCGCCAATGCGCAGGTCGTTCTGGCCGCTGTAGCGGTACAGCAATACCGCCAGGGTGGCGGTCATGGTCATGAACAGGGTCAGGCCGTTGCGGGCATTGAAGGTGCGCACTTTGGCGGCCAGGTCGGCGTTCAGGTCGAAGCGGTACAGCTCGCCTTTATGGCTTTGCACCGGCGGACGCGGCCGGTCCGCAGGCAGCTCCAGCAATGGATGCTCGTTGCCCAGCTGCGCGGTCCAGTAATCGAGCTGGCGCTGGCGCTCGCCGGCTTCCATCCACTGCCGCTGCCAGACGCTGTAATCCAGGTAGTGCACCGCCAGCGGCTCCAGCGGCGATGGTCGTCCTTCAAGGAAGGCTTCGTAAAGCTGCCCCAGTTCGCGGGCGAAAATGTCCATCGCCCAGCCTTCAGTGACGATGTGGTGCAGGGTCAGGACGAAGTAATGCTCAAGGTCGCTCGCCTTGACCAGACAGGCGCGCAACAACGGCCCGGTTTCCAGATCGAAGGGCTGGTGCGCCTCGCTGTCGGCCAGCGCCTGAGTGCGTTGCTGACGAGCCTCGACGGGCAACGCAGAATAATCCTGCCACTGCACGCGCAGGTCGGACTGCTCGCTGACCTTCTGGCACGCTACGCCGTTGATGCTCGGGAACGTGGTGCGCAGGGTTTCGTGGCGCAGGATCAAGGCTTGCAGCGCTGCCTCGAAGCACTCGATGTTCAACACGCCTTTCAGGCGCGCCATGCCGCCGACGTTGTAGGCCGGGCTGTCCGGTTCCATCTGCCAGAGGAACCACATGCGCTGCTGGGAATAGGACAACGGCACTGGCTGGCTGCGGTCGACACGGGCAATCGGTTGCAGGCTGCTGCGTGCGCCGGACTGCTGAATGGCCTCAACCTGTGCGGCAAACGCGCCCAGTTCGCTGGCTTCGAACAGCGTCCGTAACGGCAGGTCGATGTCGCACGCCTGACGCACGCGGGAAATGATTTGCGTGGCCAGCAACGAATGTCCGCCCAGCTCAAAGAAATCATCACGCAGGCCGACACGCGGCACGCCCAGCACCTGTCGCCAGACAGCGGCGATCTGTTTTTGCAGATCCGTCTGCGGCTCGACGTGCTCGCGGGTCTGCCATTGCGGCTCGGGCAAGGCGCGACGATCCAGCTTGCCGCTCGGGCTCAGGGGCATGCTGTCGAGGCGCACCAGCTGCGCCGGGACCATATAATCCGGCAGCTCAAGAGCCAGCGCCGACTTGATCCGCTCAGCCTCGACGTTCTGCCCGGCTTCGGCGGTGTAGTAACCGATCAGTTGCGGCCCGGCAACGGTTTCACGCAGCAGCACGGCTGCCTGGCCTACGCCTGGCTGGGCCAGCAGGCGTGCTTCGATCTCTTGTGGTTCGACGCGGAAACCGCGCAGTTTGACCTGCTGATCCAGACGACCGAGGTATTCCAGCGCGCCATCTGCGGCCCAGCGCACCAGGTCCCCGGTGCGATACAGGCGCTCACCCGCTTGCCCCAGCGGATCGGCGACAAAGCGCTCGGCAGTCAACCCGGGACGCCGCAGATAGCCACGCGCCAGACCAATACCGCCGATGCACAGCTCCCCGGCCACCCCGCGTGGCAGCGGATTCAGTTCGCTGTCCAGCACCCGGCACAGCACGTTGCCCAGCGGGCGGCCGATCGGCGAGCGCAGGCCATCGCTGATCCGGCACTGCCAGTGGGTAACGTTGATCGCGGTTTCGGTCGGACCATAACGGTTGTGCAGTTGTACACCGGGCAGTTGCTCGAGCACCCGGTTGCGCAGCTCGCCGGGCAACGCTTCGCCGCCAGAGAACAGGCGACGCAGGCTATTGCACTGCTGCGCCAGCGGCTCATCGATGAACAGTTGCAGCAGCGGCGGCACGAAGTGCAGCGTGGTCACCGAATACGCGTTGATCAGCTGCGCGATGCGCTGTGGATCGCGGTGTTCGCCAAGGCCTGCCAGCAGCAGGCGGCAGCCAGTGATCAGCGGCCAGAAGCACTCCCACACCGAGACGTCGAAGCTGATCGGAGCCTTCTGCATCAGCACGTCGCTTTCATCCAGTGCGTAGGTGTCCTGCATCCATTGCAGGCGCTCGGCCAGGGCCGCGTGGGTATTGCCGACGCCTTTGGGCTGACCGGTCGAGCCGGAGGTGTAAATCACGTACGCCAGGTTGTCGCCGTGCAGGTTCAGGCGCGGCGCACTGACCGGCCAGTTGTCCAGGTGCAGCGTGTCCATGGCGACCGTGCACACGCCTTCGGCGCTCGGCAGGTCGCCCAGCAGATGGCTCTGGGTCAACAGCAGTTCGACCCCGCTGTCCTGCAGCATGTAGGCGAGTCGATCCATTGGATAGTCCGGGTCCAGCGGCACGTAAGCCCCGCCCGCCTTGAGGATCGCCAGCAGCCCGATCAACAGCTGCGGCGAGCGCTCGGCGGCGATCGCCACCTTGATGTCCGGACCAACGCCCTTGTCGCGCAGGTAATGCGCCAGGCGGTTGGCCTGCGTGTGCAGGCTGGCGAAGTCGAGGCTGCCGCCCTCCCACACCAGCGCGATACGTTCCGGGGTCTGCCGCGCCTGGTGATTCAGCAGTTCCGGCAACCACAACGTGGCCGGTGCGCAAGGCGCGGCGCTCCATTGCGCCTGTTGCTCCTGCTCCTCGGCGCTGAGCAGTTGCACGTCACCCAGCGCGAGCTGGGCCTGCTGACTGACCTGCGTCAGCAGGCGTACATAGTGCTGAGCCATGGCCACGATGGTGTGGTGCTCGAACAGTTCGTCGGCGTAATCGAAGCACAGCGTCAGGCGCCCATTGCGGTCCTCCTCGCTGTGCAGTTGCAGATCGAACTTGGCCTCGCGGCTGTGCCACGGCAGTTCTTCGGCCAGCAACCCCGGCAGACGACGCAAGGCGCCAAGGTCGCGTTGCTGGTGGTTGAACATGACCTGGAACAGACCGTGCTCGCGCGCCTGCGGAAACGCTTCGACCAGTTGCTCGAACGGCACGTCCTGATGGGCCTGGGCTTCAAGCGCCGCCTGCCGGGTCTGGGCCAGCAGCGTCGAGAATGGCAGACGCGGGTCCAACTGTGCGCGCAGCACCAGCGTATTGATGAAGAAGCCGATCAGGCCCTGGGTTTCATGGCGTGGCCGATTGGCGCCGGGCACACCGACGCGAATGTCGGCTTGCCCGCTGTAACGATGCAACAAGGTCTGGAACCCCGCCAGCAGGAACATGAACGACGTCGATTGCCAGGCTTGCGCGGTGTTGCGTACGGCGGCGCTCAGCTCTGCACTCAGGCGCAGGCTGTAGCGTGAGGCACTGTGCTGCTGGCGGGCCGAACGCGGATGGTCGGTGTTCAGCGTCAGGACCGGCTGCTCGCCACCCAGTTGCTGCTGCCAGTAAGTCAACTGGCGCTCGGCCTCGCCGTTCGTCAGCCATTCGCGCTGCCATTGGCCGTAATCGGCGTAACGCAGCGGCAACGGTGCCAGTTCCAGAGTCTGGCCCTGAACAGCGGAGGCATAGAGGCGCGAGAACTCGTCGATCAGCACATTCAGCGACCAGCCATCGGCAATGATGTGGTGCAGCGTGACCAGCAGTTGATGCTCTTCTTCGTCCAGTCGCAGCAGGGTCACGCGCAGCAACGGGCCGTGTTGCAGATCGAACGGCAGGCGCGCCTGCTGTTCGCGAATCGCCACGGCACGTGCCTGACGCTCGGCGCCGGGCAGGTCGCTGATATCAAGGGTATCGAGGTGGAATTCACTCGGCGCATCGATACGTTGCAAGGCCACGCCGTCATGCTCGTAGAAGCGCGTGCGCAACGATTCATGGCGCTCGATCAGGCGTTGGAAGCTGGAGCGCAACGCAGTGCTGTCCAGTTCGCCACGCAGGTGGAGCCCGCCGGGAACGTTGTAGGCGCTGCTATGCGGGTCGAGCTGCCAGAGGAACCACAGGCGGTTCTGGGCCATGGACTGTGGCAGATGCTCGTTGCCGGGCAGTCGGGCGATGGCGCTCTGCGTCTGGCTGTCGCCTTGCGATGCGGCGGTCTGCAGCGTTCCGACCTGTGCCGCAAAGGCCGCCAGCGTCGGCGCCTCAAAGAGCAGCCGCAGGTTCAGGTCGATCCCCAGCGTTTCGCGCAGGCGGGCCACGACCTGGGTCGCGATGATCGAGTTGCCGCCCAGCAGGAAGAAATGGTCGTCGGCACTGACCTGCTCGCACTGCAACTGCTCGCACCAGACCGTGGCGATCTGCGCTTGCAGCTCCGAGCCGCTGCCTGGGGTATGGGCTGAAAGAGTGGTATCGCTCGCGGGAAACACCGCGTAACTGTCCAGGCTGCCGTCGGCCAGACGCGTGCGACAGGCCGAGCGCTGCAATTTGCCACTGGAGGTCTTGGGCAACGCGCCGGGATTGAGCAGCACCACGACACTCGGCGCCTCCTGAAACGCCTCGGCCACGGTCTGCCGGATGATTTTAATCAACGCGTCGGGCGTGAGGATTTTCTGCACGCTGCGACTGATTTCAGCAGCGATGCCGATGCCTTCGCTACCGTCCTGAGTGACGGCAAACGCCGCCACCCGGCCTTTGCGCACGACATCCACTTCACTCTCGATGAGCTTTTCGATGTCCTGCGGATACAGGTTGTGGCCACGGACAATCAGCATGTCCTTCAGGCGGCCGGTGATGTACAGCTCGCCGTGACGCTGAAAACCCAGGTCGCCGGTGCGCAGCCAGGTCTGCCCGGCATGCTGCACGAACGCCCTGGCGGTGGCTTCAGGGTTGCGCCAGTAACCGTGGGCGATGCTCGGCCCGCTGGCCCAGACTTCGCCAACCTGATTTTCGCCAAGCACCTGCAGGCTGACCGGGTCGGCGATCAGCACGCCATGCCCTGGCTGGCCCGTGCCGCAGCTCATGACTGGCTGACCGTCGCCCGGTTCTACGACATTGCGCGCCAGCGCCTGCGCATTCAGGCGCAGCGATGGAATACCCTTGCCGCGCTTGCCACCGGCCACATACAGCGTCGCTTCGGCCAGGCCATAGGACGCCATGAAGCTGTCAGGCGTGAAGCCGCAACTGGCGAATTTATCGGCAAATGCTCTCAGGCTGTCTTCGCGAATCGGCTCGGAGCCCGAATACGCCACGCGCCAGCGACTCAGGTCCAGACGCTCCAGCGCCGAATCGCTGACCCGTGCGCTGCACAGCTGGTAGGCAAAGTCAGGCCCGCCGCTGATGGTGCCGCCGTATTCACTGATGGCTTCCAGCCAGCGCAATGGCCGGGCGAGGAAGTACGCGGGGGCCATCAGGATGCACGGGACGCCGCTGAAAATCGGCTGCAACAAGCCGCCGATCAGGCCCATGTCGTGGTACAGCGGCAGCCAGCTGACAATCACGTCGTCCGGGTTGGCGTCGATGCCGAAGCCGTGGCGGATCAATGACTCGTTGGCGACCAGATTGCCATGCGTGACCTGCACGCCCTTGGGCAGTGCGGTCGAGCCCGAGGTGTATTGCAGGAACGCGATGTCGTCGGCCTGCAGCTGCGGGCCCTGCCACTCTTGTGCCGGGGCAGCAGGCAACGTGTCGACACAGAGCAGTGGCGGCGCATCGGCAGCGGCCAGCTCGTCCATCTGCAGCAAGGCAGGCTGCAAATCGGCGCCGGTCAGCAGCAGACGCGGCTCGGCATCGGCGATGATCGACAGCAGGCGCTCCTGGTGATGGCGACGGTTGGATTCCGGCGGATAAGCCGGCACGGCAATGACCCCGGCATACAGGCAGCCGAAGAACGCCGCGACATAGTCCGGCCCGCTATGGAACAGCAGAATCGCCCGATCCCCCGGCACAGCCTGACGTTGCAGCGCAGCAGCGATGGTCCGCGCGCGCAGGTCCAGGTCACGGTAGGTCAACACCAGGCCCTGGTCGTTCTCATCGGTGAGAAAACGCAGCGCCAGCCGATCCGGCGTATGCAAGGCGCGACGCTGAAGAGCCTGAGCCAGAGTGTCGGGGAGTTCAAACGCATCCATGATGGGGTTCCTGCTAGATTCGGCGTGCCAGATAAAATCTGAATTTCAAAAAAGACGCGCGCCCTGCAAGGAGGCCGCGCGTGGGGCAAACAGGGTCAACCGGCGGCCCGGTTCATTTGCCGTGATGCGCTGTTGCGCCAGCGGGTCAGGTGCTGTTCGCAATAGCGTCGCAGCAGACGGAGCAGCTGCGTTTGCTCGTCGACCAGATAAAAGTGATGGCCCTCGAACATGTCTAGAGAGAAGCCGGTGCAGGTCTCTTCCTGCCAGTCGAGCAGTTGCTCGACGCTGATGCTGTCCTGCTTGCCGCCAAATACATGGATCGGCACGCTGAGCGGCTCGCGCTTGCCATACACAAAGCTGCCGCAGAGCAGGAAATCGGCGCGCAGGATCGGTAGCATCAACTGCATGAGCTCTTGGTTGGCGATGACGTTTTCGCTGGTGCCTTTTAACGTGCGCAATCGGTCGAGCAGTTGCGCATCAGTCTTCGCAGTGGCGTATTCGCTGACATCGCGACGCACCGGGCCGGCAGTCGCCGATGCGAACAGTGCCAGCGGCGCAGGCAGACCGCGCTCGCGCAAGACGTGCGCCAGCTCAAAGGCCAGCAGCCCGCCCAGACTGTGGCCAAACAGCGCATAGGGCTTGTCCAGTTCGGCACTGATCTCGTCGGCCAGATGACTGGCCAGCTGCACGATGTCGGTCTGCAAGGGCTCGTCCATGCGCATGCCACGGCCGGGAAGCTCCAGCGGGCGCACGTTCAGCCACTCCGGCAATTTGCGCCGCCAGGGGCTGTAGAACATCGCGCTGGCCCCGGAATAAGGCAGACAGAACAGCGTCAGGCTCACCGGCGTGCTCATATCGAAAGCGTCCGGCTGTGGGCGCGGATGTAAAAGCGGCGATGCGCGTGATCGGAACGCATGGGGTTCTCCTGAGGTATTCCCTGGCCGCAACCGTGGTCGGGCCTGTCACCAATGAGAACGGATGGCGTCTGCAAATAATTAGGCGGATGCACGCGGCGAGAACATGCACGACAAAAGCGCCCTTTTAAAGTGCGCTGATTGGCTTTCGCATTTGACAATAATTATCATTAAGGCTAATTTGTCGCCCCATGTGATGGCGCTGCTCCTTCCATGCGGCCCTCCCCTCCATTGTTAAAGCAGCAAGGTGAATTCCATGACGGAACACGTAATCACAAGTAAGTGCGACTCACCCTTACTCCAGGCATTCGTCGATAACTACTTGCTGCTGGTCAAGATCGCGGCCCGCATCGTGGGTTGCCGCTCGCGCGCCGAAGACGTCGTGCAGGATGCCTTTTTCAGACTGCGCTCGGCACCGCAGGCCACGTTGACCTTCAAGGCACAGCTCAGTTACCTGTTTCAGATCGTGCGCAACCTGGCCATCGATCATTACCGCAAACAGGCGCTGGAACAGAAATACACCGGCCCGGAGGCCGAGGGTCTGAATGTGGTGATTCAGGGTGCATCGCCGGAAATCTCGCATATCAATTTCTCCAGCCTGGAGAAAATTGCCGACGCCCTGACCGAGCTGCCGCCCCGCACCCGTTATGCGTTCGAGATGTACCGCCTGCACGGTGTGCCGCAAAAGGACATCGCCAAGGAACTGGGTGTGTCGCCAACGCTGGTCAACTTCATGATCCGCGATGCGCTGATTCATTGCCGCAAGGTCAATGGCGCCCAGGCCGAAGCCTGATTGCGGGCGGTTCAGACAGGCAAAAAAAATCCGGAGCACTGGCTCCGGATTTTTGTTTTCAGCCTGGCAGGCGACAGATCAGCGGCTGACCTGATACTCGGGCTGCACTTCCGGCATCGCCGAGGAGTGGTGGTTGAGAATCTTCCACTCGTTGCCGACGCGGTGGTAGAGGAACGAATAACGTGCCTGCACCTTGGTCTTCTTGCCGTCCGGCGCCGTCAACGTGAAGGTGTAGACACCGTTGTCCGCTGCGGCATCAGGCCCCAGGCGACGAATCTCCCGGTAGTTGATCTCGCCAATCGGCTTGAGTGCCAGGAACTTGTCGAAGTAGTCCTTGATCTCTGCCGGAGTGGCACGCACTTTGTTGGAGACCGTAGGCTGCAGGACAGCGTCCGGCGCGTACAACGATGCGACGGTAGTGGAGTTTCCGGTTTGCAGGGCCTTGTTCCAGCGATCAAACAGACCGGCGATCTCCTTGTCGTTCACATTGCTTGGCGTCTCGGCCACCATGCGGTAGGTATAGCCGGACGGCTCGGCAGCAGCGTGAACCATCGGTGCACTTACAGCCAGCAACAGGGCCAGGGCGGTCAATTTCGTTTTCATCGCTACTCTCCTACGGGGATCTGTTCAGGGATTCAGTGAGTGCCACTTTGCCCTCCCCGCCACGGCTCGCCATCGGCCAACCGGGGTTATCTGTGTATGCCGATCGGCAGATGGGCTTCACCTCCTGATACAGTTCTAATAGCCTTACTTCTGTTATGCCCGCGCGGGCATCAACCCTCGCTGGAGCACCCCATGCAAAGTCCTCCCCATGACCCGGCAAGCGCACTGGCCATCCGCAACCAGTATCGCCAGTCGCAAAGCCGCGCCGCACGTCTTCGTCTGCTGGTCGATACCGGTCAGGAGCTGACCCATCTGCCACCTCAAGCCATGCGCCAGCGCGTGCTGCAACGCGCGTGCGCATTCGTGGCGATGGACCATGGCCTGCTGCTGGAATGGAGCGCCGACAACGGTGTGCAGACCACCGCCAGCCATGGCAGTGCAGAACGCCTCGCCACGCTTGAAACCGCTGCCGACCCGCTGGCCATCGGCCCGCAATGGCTGGAGCGGCCCGCTGCCGATCTGCCGTGCATGCTGCTGTTACCGTTACGTGGCGCCGATGAAGGCTCTTTTGGCACCCTGCTGCTGGCCAACAGCGTGGGCATCAATGCTCCGGATAACGAGGACATCGAGTCGCTGCAATTGCTGGCGACGTTGCTGGCGGCACACCTGGAAAACAATCGGCTGCTTGACGCGCTGGTGGTCAGAGAGCAGACCATGTCCGAACTGGTCCGCCAGTTGTTCACCGCTCAGGAAGACGAACGCAAGCGCATGGCCTACGACCTGCATGATGGTCTGGCTCAGACACTGGCCGGTCTGCACCAGCGATTGCAGGGCTTTGCCGGTCGCTGTCCGGACCTGCCCGAGCCGCTGGACGCCGATCTGCAGGCCATTCTCAAGCTGGCGCAGCACTGCGTGGGTGAAGGTCGACAGTTGATCAGTGGCCTGCGTCCTAGCGTGCTCGACGATTTCGGCCTGCTGCAGGCAGTCGACAAGGACGCCGACCGGTTGCGCGAAGCCGGAGTCGCGGTGCACTGGCGCTCGCGCTCCCTGACCCGCCTGCCCAGCCATCTGGAAATCGCCCTGTTCCGTATTGCCCAGGAAGGCATCAACAATGTGCTCAAACACGCCAGTGCAGGCCGCGTAGAATTGGCCCTGGAACTGAGTGAAGAGCACATTTCACTGCTGCTGGAAGACAACGGCAGTGGTTTCATCACCCAGAAACCGTTTAATGGCAAAGGCGTCCAGAAACTGGGCCTGGTGGCCATGCAAGAGCGCGCCAGCCTGCTCGGCGGCCGCCTGACCTGCGTCAGTCGGCCCGGGCACGGCACCCGACTGCGCGCCATCGTTCCTTTTACCGCAGACAAGGCAATGACATGACTGACACTGTGCGACTGGTTTTGGCGGACGATCATGAAGTGACGCGTACCGGGTTCGTCTCGCTATTGGCGGGGCATCCGGAGTTCGAAGTGGTCGGTCAGGCAGCCGACGGCCAGCAAGCCATCGATCTGTGCCAGGAACTGCAACCGGACATCGCCATCCTCGACATTCGCATGCCGGTGCTCAACGGGCTGGGCGCTGCACGAATTCTCCAACAGCGCATGCCGGGGCTGAAAGTGGTGATTTTCACCATGGACGACAGCACCGATCACCTGGAGGCCGCCATGAGCGCCGGTGCGGTGGGCTACCTGCTCAAGGATGCCAGCCGCGACGAAGTGATCGACGGCCTGCAACGCGTGGCGCGTGGTGAAGAAGCACTGAACAGCGCCGTCAGCGCGCGCCTGCTGCGGCGCATGACCGAACGCAACACCAGTGGTGCAGCCCTGCCGGAAACCCTCACCCCGCGCGAACGCCAGGTACTCGGGCTGGTGGCGGGCGGCTTCAGCAACCGGGAAATCGGCGAAAAACTCGGCATCACCACCGGCACGGCCAAGGCCCATGTGGAAAAGGTCATCGGCAAACTCGGCGCCTCGGACCGCACTCAGGCGGCGGTACGCGGTGTGGCACTGGGGCTGGTGAGCCAATCGACGAGCGACTGGCAATGACGGCACACGCCAGCAGTCGCTGGGAAGACCTTCCGCTACGCGGCAAGGCACTGGTGGCCATTTCGCTGCCACTGGCGATTCTGATGTTCTCGCTGGTGCTGATTTATATCGCCGAGCGCCAGACCGCTCGGGCAGAGGAAGACGTACGGCGTGTGCTGCTTGTGCAAGGCGATATCCAGACCCTTCACACCCAGATCGCAGAAGGTGCGGCCAGCGTGCGTGGCTACCTGCTGACCCACCAGGAAGACTTCCTGCCCGGCTACCTCAACGCGCAACCGCTGATCGAGGCGGCGCTGGCCCGGCTCAACACCAATGTGCGTGACGAGCAGATGCGCGAACACCTGAAAGCCATCGAGCCGCTGATCAGCACCAAGGTCGAAGGCCTGCAAAAACTGCGCTCGATGAATCGGGAGGACCGGGAAACCGTCGCCCGTATCCTGATCGAAAACAAGTACGTACTCGACCAGTTGCGCGAACGCATCGGCATCATGCGCGAACGTGAAGACGCGCTGCTTGCCGAACGCACCGAGGCTGCCGCAGCCACCCGCGAGCGCCTGCTGCTGTCGACCCTGCTGGCAGCGGCCTGCGGAATCTTCGGGGCCATTCTTGCCGTGCTGATGCTGTCCAAAGGCATCGTCGCCAGGGTGCATCAGGTGCAACGCAACGCCCAGCGTCTGGCGCTCGGGCATCCGCTGCTGCCCCAGCCGCCTGAAAAGGACGAAATCGGCCAGCTCGGCACCCGGCTGGTCGAAGCCGGCCAGTTGCTGGCCGAACGCGAACGCGCACTGCGCGACAACGAAGAGCGTTTGCGGCTGATCATCGAAGGCGTCAAGGACTACGGCATCTTCGCGCTGGACCGCAACGGCTACATCACCACCTGGAACGCAGGGGCCGAACGTATCAAGGGGTACACGGAGCAGGAGATCATCGGCCAGCACTTTTCGGTGTTCTATCTGCAACAGGAGTGTCCGCAACACCCCGACATGGCGCTGCATGAGGCCACCGTCAACGGCCGGTATACCGAGGAAGGCTGGCGCCAACGCAAGGATGGCAGCCGTTTCTGGGCCAGTGTGGTGATCACCGCACAGTACGACAGCAATGACGAACTGCGCGGTTTCTCCAAGATCACCCGTGACATCAGTGATCGTCGCGTTGCCGAAATTGCCCTGGGCACTGCGCGCGAGGAAGCCGAACGCGCCAGCCGGGCCAAAAGTGAATTCCTGTCGCGCATGAGCCATGAACTGCGCACGCCGCTGAACTCGATTCTGGGCTTTGCCCAGTTGCTGGACATGGACTCCCCCGCCAGCCAGCGCCCGCAAATCGGTCATATTCTGCGGGCGGGCCAGCATCTGCTGAAGCTGATCAATGAAGTGCTCGACATCGCCAGAATCGAAGCCGGGCATGTTTCCCTGATCCTCGAGCCGGTATCCCTGTCGAACGTGCTTGAAGAAGCCCTGGTGCTGGTCTCGCCAATGGCCGCCGACGCCAATATCGAATTGAAGCCCTTGCCGAGCCTGCCTGACGATATCGGTGTGGTCGCTGATCGCCAGCGCTTGATTCAGGTGTTGCTGAACCTGCTGTCCAACGCCATCAAATACAACCGGCCCGCTGGTCAGGTACGGATTGAAATCGAGCAGACCGCCGAGCAGGTGACGATCAGCGTAGTGGACACCGGCTACGGGATTGCGCCGGAGCGTATCGGACAGCTGTTCAAGCCGTTCGAACGCCTGGATGCCAACCCGAGCGTCGAAGGGACCGGGCTGGGACTGGCGCTGAGCAAAAGCATGCTGGAGATGATGCACGGCACACTGTCCGTACAGAACACGCCAGACGAAGGCTGCCGGTTCATACTGGCGCTGCCGCTTGTGCGGGTGCAGCCGCCTGCCGCCACTCTGCCGCGTCAAGCTGACACTCGCCTCGAGATAACGCCTGATGCCCGCTCGCCTGCCCGACCGGCCTATCACGGCAAGCTGCTGTGCATCGAAGACAACCTGTCGAGCATGGCCTTGATTGAAACGCTGCTGCAACGCAGACCGGGTATCCAGTTGCTGTCGAGCATGCAGGGCCAACTGGGGCTCGACCTGGCGCGCCAGCATGCGCCACAGCTGATTCTTCTCGACCTCAACCTGCCGGACATCAAGGGGCTTGAAGTGCTGCAACGTCTGCGCCAACTGCCGGCTACCGCTCAGACGCCCGTGCTGATGATCACTGCCGATACCAGTGATAAAGCCCATCGCGAACTGAAACAGGCCGGAGCTACGGCCATTGTGATCAAACCCATCCAGGTGCCGGTGTTTCTTGCCCTCCTGGACCAGTATTTACCGGAGCCCACATGACCGGCGACTTTCGCATTCTGATCATCGACGACCAGCGGCCCAACCTTGATCTGATGGAGCAACTGCTTGCCCGCGAGGGGCTGACCAATGTCCTGAGCAGCACCGAGCCGTTGCGCACGCTGGACCTGTTCAACAGCTTCGAGCCCGACCTTGTGGTGCTCGATCTGCACATGCCCGAATTCGATGGCTTTGCAGTGCTGGAGCAGCTCAACCGGCGCATCCCGACCAATGACTACCTGCCGATCATGGTGCTGACCGCCGACGCGACGCGCGATACCCGCCTGCGCGCGCTGGCACTGGGCGCACGGGATTTCATCAGCAAGCCGCTGGATGCCCTGGAAACCATGCTGCGCATCTGGAACCTGCTGGAAACCCGCGCACTGTATAAATCGCTGCGCGAGCTGGTGCCTGCGGAAAATATCGAACTGCTGCGCCAGCCGCGCACGCTGGCGCAGCAGTGATTATTTGATCAGCGTCACCGGCACCGATGCTTCGTGGATCACCCCCGTGGCCACCGAGCCCAGCAGCAGGCCACCAATGTTGCCCAGCCCGCGGGTGCCCATGACCACGGCGTCGCAGTCGAGTCGCTGAACTGCGGCCTCGACCTGTTCGGCCACATTACCCAGATCGACGTGGGCCAGAAACGGCACACCAGCAGCAGTCAACAACGCAACCGCATCAGCCAGCACCCGCTTGCCTTCATTGGTCAGGCCGGCCTTGACGCCATCAATCATGTCGGGCGCCAGATAAAGGCTGTAGTCGATGGGGCTGGCCTGCACGTTGAGCACATGCACTTCAAGCGGCTTGTTGAGCTCGCCAGACAGCTCGATGACATAGCCCAGGGCACGCATGGCGTGCTTGGAGCCGTCGAAAGGAACCAGGACTTTGTGCATGGGCGTTTTTTCCTTGTTGGGTTGTGCGCTCAACATAACCGCAGCCCGATACCGCCGCTACTGGAATAAGCGGTTCCTTTGATTCAGCTCAGATTAACGCACCGCACACGCGATCAATGCCCTTCAAGAAACGCCGCGGCCTGATCCAGCAACAGCATGGGGTTTTCGGCCTTGTGTATGTCGACCGACAGCAACTGCCGGAAACGCCGCGCGCCAGGAAAACCCAGGCCCAGACCGAGCATATGCCGGGTGACGTGGTGCATGTTGCCGCCGCTGGCAATGTGCGCCGCGATGTACGGCCGCATCGACTCCAACGCTTCATAACGGCTGATGACCGGCGCCGTGCTGCCGAACAACTGCTGATCGACATGCGCTAACAGATACGGGTTGTGATAAGCCTCACGCCCCAACATCACGCCATCGAACGTCTGCAAATGCTCACTGCACTGCTCCAGCGTCTTGATGCCGCCATTGAGCACAATCTCCAGGCCGGGAAAGTCAGACTTCAACTGCGCGACCACGTCATAACGCAGTGGCGGAATATCGCGATTTTCCTTGGGAGACAGCCCTTCGAGAATCGCGATACGCGCATGAACTGTGAAACTCTGGCAACCCGCCTCCTGAACCTTGCCGACGAAATCACACAACTCGGCGTAGCTGTCACGGCCGTTGATACCGATGCGGTGCTTGACCGTGACCGGAATACCGACCGCATCGCGCATCGCCTTCACGCAATCGGCCACCAACTCAGGATGCGCCATCAGGCACGCACCGATCATGTTGTTCTGCACCCGGTCACTCGGGCAACCGACGTTCAGATTGACCTCGTCATACCCCGCCTCTTGCGCCAGACGCGAACACGCAGCCAGATCCGCCGCCGTACTGCCACCCAACTGCAATGCCAGCGGATGCTCGGTTTCATCATGGCGCAGGAACCGCTCACGGTCGCCATGCAACAAGGCACCGGTAGTGACCATCTCGGTGTAGAGCAAGGCATGCTTTGAGAGCTTGCGCATGAAGTAGCGGCAGTGGTGGTCGGTCCAGTCCATCATCGGGGCGACGGAGAAGCGGCGGGATAGTACTGGGGCCGATTCACCAGCGTTTACGGGTTGTTTTACTTCTTCGATGCTCATCGATACTGATCTTTTATACAGCGGTTTATGGGCATCTTTGCTTGGATTTTGTAACGCGTTGGTAATGTGTACCAACCCAAATCAAAAATGTACCCACTCAAAATAGGAACGATCAGACCCTTCAAGCGCGAAGACGACATGACTGCTGACTACGCGCAGATACGGATCAATCGAAACGGCCAGCCAGTTTATCAGGAAACCCGAACCTTCGACCGCAAGTGGGTGGCTCACGCGTGGATGAAACGACGTGAGGCCGAGCTGGCCGTACCAGGTGCGATTGAGCGCATGAACCGCAAGACTGTCAGCGTCAAACAGATGATTGATCGATACCTTGATGAGTACGAGAAGGTTCGCCCTCTGGGCAAGACAAAGCGGGCAACCCTCAATGCAATCAGTGAAAGCTGGCTGGGAGAGGTGGCAGATTCAGCATTGACCAGTCAGAAACTGGTTGAGTACGCGCAATGGCGAATGGGCAAGGAAGGCGGCGGAGTCCAGGCGCAAACCGTAGGCAATGATCTGTCGCATCTCGGAGCGGTGCTGTCCGTAGCAAAGCCAGCATGGGGATATGACGTCGCCCCTCACGCAACGTCGGATGCGCGGATCGTCCTGCGTAAGTTAGGCATGGTCAGCAAAAGCAAGGAGCGAACTCGGAGACCCACTAACGATGAGCTCGATGCCCTTTTTGCCCACTTTTTTGAGATGCAAATACGTAAGCCGACTTCGACCAATATGCCCAAAGTGCTGGGGTTCGCAATATTTTCCACGCGTAGGCAGGAAGAAATCACCCGCATTCGCTGGGACGATCTGGATGAAAAACGCCAGGCAGTCTTGGTGAGAGACATGAAAAATCCCGGACAGAAGATCGGGAATGACGTCTGGTGCCACCTTCCTGACGAAGCTTGGGCGATCCTGCAGAGCATGCCTAAAGGATGCGCAGAGATTTTTCCCTATAACTCAGATTCGATCTCTGCCGCATTCACACGAGCTTGTAAGTATCTAGAGCTGAAAGATCTGCGCTTTCATGACATGCGACACGACGGCATAAGCAGACTTTTCGAGATGGACAGGGACATCCCCAGGGTATCGAGCGTGTCGGGGCACCGTGACTGGAATTCTTTGCGACGTTACACACACCTGCGAGGGCGTGGTGACCCATATCAGGGCTGGGGATGGCTCAAGCGAATTTTGGACGCGAAGGTTGACCTTGGCGCACGCACGACCCAACGATGATGCAACAATTAACTTCACACTGTGCTTATCCGGAGCGACACAGACTCTAAGAAAGCCCCCGAATCTAATAGTCTTTTTTCGCCTAGCATATTTTTTGCATAACCGAGAAAAGCATGGAACTCAGACGAATGCGGTATAGGGCCTGCTATCAAGGGTGGATGCCACAACAAAAACATCTCTCTCGGTACGTTTTGCTCCCATTTTCGCATAGCGCGCACGTCTCTCGACTACCCTGATATCTGGCGCATTGACGCCGCCACTGTTTGATAAGGATAGTTTATGAACCAGAGAACGAGTGAACGCCGCATAACAGTGAACAGGAGTAGCCTTCTGAATGAGCAACAAATTGGTTGGGATGGGCGATGGTGACTCATAGTAGATTTTGTTGTATGCAGCCAGTGTCTGATAGACTAGCCTATAGACATAGCAGATCAGTCACTCATGCACTCACCTTAATGCGAAGCTAGGTTTTACGGGCTTCATCCATGACATAAACTGATGTCGGTTCTAAATCAAATCCGAAGTTCACAGCTCGCTACTTAAAGGATCTCTGTTGGTTGAATACGCCAGATGAGGAGTCGGCGCGTGTCGATTTCTCACGAACGTGGTTCTTTTGGTTCTGAACCACATGAATTGACGGAGCCGGGTTCATTTTGTATCAGGTAAATCAAAACAACACCCATGCAAACAATAAGCCTAAACGCAGCCTGCTGCCCATTCCATTTTTGAGACTGCCACATTAGAAACCATTCTCCAGCAATTGTCATGAACCCAAAAAACCAAAGAACAATACCTATAGTTAAACCAGCTATAGCCAAGTTTTTCTTCTTTGTAAAAATTGAGTTTTCGCTGCGAATATTTCGAAAAAGTCTCAACCCACCCAAAAAACACAATACGCCCGATGCTATCTCTCCAGATATAATAATCCAGTAGACTACATGATGGAGAGTTGAATTCGTTATTGATCGAGAGGCAAGTGGGTTGCTGGGGAAAATGATGTCCATCAACAAGACATGCTGTACGAAAGCAAAATTCGACCCATAGTCAACCATGTTATTATAGCCAACCAATAGCAAGTAAAAAAATATAAACACCACGAGAGTAGCCTGCGAGAATCGTAAAGCAGTCATTGCATCATCCAGAGTATAAATAAAATTCAATCAAGCGACCTTTAGCCAAGATCGCAGCGATGCTAGCCTCTAGAGTGTAGGCACTATACCTTATGATATTCATTTTCTGCGCCCTCCCCCAGCTCCAGTCACGCCGAGCGTTCATGTGTGATTTAGTATTCACCAGACAGGTCGTTGTTGTCTAGCACCTAATGCGCCCCAAGGCTAGGAAAAACCTAGACAACGGCTAGGTACCATTATGCCACCAGTGCACTTCCTGCCCGCACTATTGGATGTCACTTTAAATACTATAATTTAAAAATCCCGATATTTGCCAGCGGTGCGAAGCTTTGTTATCTCTTCGCCACATGCACCATGTACTCATGCGATCTTGACATCACAGGACCTATCATGACCCAAATCTGCACTGAATCGTCTAGTTTGGCTGACTGGCTTTCTTATATAGACAGTCTACACTCACAAGTTATTGATATGAGCCTCAGTAGAGTTGAATCAGTAGCCGATAAAATGCATATTAAAAAGCCGGCCAAATTCACGTTTTTGATAGGTGGGACCAACGGCAAAGGCACGACGTGTCATGCCATTGAAAAAATCCTTATTTACTCCGGCTACACAGTTGGCACATTCAGCTCACCTCATCTGCATGACTACAAGGAAACGGTCAGAATACAAGGAAATAGCGTTCCTGAAAGTAGCTTCGCCAGTGCCTTCCATACGATAAATAAAGCCAGACTGGAGACAACTTTAACGCCTTTTGAATTCAATACGCTTGCCGCGCTTCATATAATGAAATGCGAAAAAGTCGACGTAGCGATAATCGAAGTTGGCATGGGAGGACGGGATGACGCTACTAACATCGTCGATGCTGACATTTCCGTTGTAACAAATGTGGCGCTCGATCACGAGATGTGGCTTGGAAAAGATAAGGAAAGTATCGGATTGATTAAGGCGGGTATATTCCGATCCGACAAACCTGCCATCATTGGAGAGCTTTACCCACCTGAAACCTTAAAAAAATGGGCTACCCAGATCGGCTCGATCCCACTAAAGCTAGGTGTGGACTGGGATTGGCAGGCATTTGAAAACACATGGTCTTACCAAGACGAACAGGGCGTAATAAACGAGCTCCCATTGCCGCTAATGCCTATTTCAAATATGGCTACAGCACTGTCAGCGCTGCGCGCATCCGGATTACATTTTGATCCGGATGCTGTGAAAAAAATGCTAGCGACGGATAATCTGCCAGGAAGGTTTCAGATTATTCAAGGTAAGCCCGTTGTAATTCTTGATGCAGCGCATAATCCTCATGCAGCTGCGTACTTGGCCCAACGTCTAAAAGGCCTTAAAGTCAAAGGAAGATTTCTTATTGTGATTGGCGTGCTTATTGACAAAGACATCGCCGGTATTATTCGCGAATTAAAATCGGTAGCCAGCAAATGGTTTTGCTGTGGTACTTCTGCCGGCCCAAGAAGCTCCTCAGCTAACGACATTTCAAAATATCTTGATGTCGCTGGCGTATACTCAAATATCACGGCTGGATGGAATGCTGCTCGCGAAGATGCAGAGGAGGAGGATGTTATTGTTATTTGCGGTTCATTTATGTCTGTTGCACCTATATTGAAAGAGCTGACCCTTCATTTGGAAAGCTAGGCTCTATACAAAAAGTAGTGTCGCAAGTACCGCATAACGCAGGCCAATGAGACCATCGTCGTAATATGTTGCGAGCTTGTCGAAGCATGACGATGCGACGATTCTCATTCAGCCAGTTAAACATGCGTTCTATTATTTGACTAAACTGCGGCCGAAAATCAAAAAATCTTTCTGCGGCCTGGCAGCGTTTGTCCGGTACGTATGTGGAGAACCTGCCGTGGCTGGATTGTGCCGAGCGCTACGACCGGCCCCACACCTTCCACTACATGGACCCGCCTTATTGGCAGACGGCTGGGTACGGGGTGGATTTTCCGTTTGAGAATTATGAACGGATGGCCGACTTCATGCGGCGGTGCAAAGGAAAGGTAATGGTCAGTATTAATGACCATCCAGACATTCGGCAAGTTTTCAATGGTTTTTACTTCGAGGTGCTAAATGTTTGCTACAGTATTTCTAACAAAAAGCAAGGCAAAGGTACTGTCTCTAGTGAGATGGTCGTAATGAACTGGGAGCCGCAAGATCTTAATAGAATGTTTTAAGTGCTGTGATTCTAGACGTGCCGCAACTTGAGCGCTCTTGTTTTTTGTGATTTTGGCCTGTTGCGTGTGCTATAGCATAGTTAAGCTACAGGCCGTTTTTCGTCTTGATATTCGTTAGTCTAGGGCGTTGCGGTTCCTGGATAGTATTCCGATAAATCGGTCGCTCCTTACTTTATCTTGCTCTACATGAGCTTGTGAACGTTCGTACTCGGTTTTCAACGAAAACTCTCTCTCTTTAAGGTACTGTTTTATTGCGTCACTTCCTAAAACGCTTATGACTGCTTTTGTTGTTAGTAGAGGTGGTTCATCTGTGTCATCTGAGCCGCTAAGGATAACTATTCTTTTTATCTCATCGGGCGATGCACTTCTTATCAGCCTGAAGAAAGCACTTGGGAGATGCTCTGCGCTAGCTGCAATTGCTCCTGACAATATTGTTCCTGTGCTCGTGAACTCTGTCCTGCTATCGGTTAAGATTCGCATTACTGCGTTAGGTGCTATTTTATCTAGATATGCTAGTAACGGTTTTTCTTCATCGCTTTCAATTATGTATTGTAGTTCACGAAGATCTTCTGGAAAGTTTCCCAGAACGTAATCTTTTGCGTGGCGATACGAGTCTATGGATTTCAAGAAATCTATCACATGCTCCCATCGATTTGCATGTGTATAAGCTGCCTCATAGAATTTTTGGGCTAAGTTGTCGGGCTGGTCTCTAATGAATGCTGCTGCGTGATAATCTAGAATGCTTTTGTGTAGGAATGTTATCTTGTTGAAGCCTTCTTCTATCATAAGGCAAGCGACATTAATTATATCTTTTTTGAAGTCTTCACTTTCGCATTTGTATTGCGGGTCGTATTCCACAGCGTCTTCAAAGGCTCGATTGAACGCCGACTGACTTATCGTTCTACCTTGCCCGCTTTGAATAACCATAAAGCAGAATGTGTCAAACAATTTCTTTAGCTTTGACTCCGGCAGGCCACTATGATGTTGGCGATTAAATCCAGCTTTCAACCTGTCATGTCTAGCAAATACGATTCCAAAAAGCCGGTCGAAAAAATCCGAAAGCGTAGAAGGTATTACTTGTTCTGTTTCATATACTATGAGTACTAGTGTTAGCATAAGTGGAGTTGTTATAAGTCCTTTTATATTGGTCGGACACTCCCGAATGGCTGTCAGGATTTCTTGACGTCTAATTTCGTGTGAAATTAACTTGGAAATAAAAGGGTGGTAGTCTGCGGAAGTGAGCGGTGCCAGTGGAATTACTTTAAAGCCTATTGCGTTCTGGATGTGGCTTTTGGGTCTGCTCGATACTATTATCTTCATGTTGGGGTGGCATGTTTGCAGGGTTTGTAGCTCTAGGATAGTGTCAGAGATACATTCACTGGGTATTTCATCGAACCCATCCAAAATTAGTGAGACTTTTCCCGATGAAGTTAAATAGTAAAGTGTTTCAGGAGAGTACTTTACATTGATTGAGTTTAAAAATATATTTATTAGTTCGGTGAGTGTTCTTTTTGAGGTGATATGTCTTAATTCTATAAATATAGGGATTATGGTTGGCAGGTTCGGTTTTATAAAAGATGCGGCTAGATGTCGCATAAATATTGATTTGCCTTGGCCGACTATTCCTTCAATAACTATGTTTCCGCTTGGTAAATCCTCGTAACTGTTGATGGTTAGCGTTTTGTTGGGTAAGGTTATTTTTGAAGGGTAGTAGAATTTTTCAAGAGGTGTGTCTGCTTCTGGTGCCCATATGGTTTTAACGTTGTCAATTTTTATTAGTGTTGTCGCTATATCTTTTATGTTTTTGCTGGTGTTCCATTTGGATAGCTCTTCTTTAACCTTTCCTTTGGCTTCTTTATAAAGATCACTTATAACTGGTGTCAATAGCTTGCTTAGCGGCAGTGCGGTAAATGCTGCGCTTGCCATTTTTGGCTCCTTTTGATTGATATGTAAAGATCGATTTTTATCTTTAGTGTTTAATGATTCTAGACGTTTTTACTGATCAGTCTAGCTTGGATCCCATAGGCAGTAGGAGGTCGGGACCTTGATTCCGACTATTGCCCACTGCTCTTTCAACCTTGTACCACTCAAATTTATCGTAAGCGCTCCATAAACCCCACCGGTCTTAATATGGCTGGCGCGCTCAGCTAGGCGATACGGGGAAGCAGTTCCACGGCAGCAAGGCTTCGTAATCTTCAACCGATGTCGCCGTTGGCAGGCCTTCCAGTGCGTGGCGCAGCCACGCATAGGGCTCTTGGCCGTTGGCTTTGGCAGTTTCGACCAGGCTGTAAAGTTGTGCACTGGCCTTCGCGCCCTTGGGCGTGTCGCTAAACAGCCAGTTTTTTCTCCCGATCACGAAGGGGCGGATCGCGCGTTCAGCGGCATTGTTGTCTATTGGCAGGTAGCCTTCCTCGACGTATCGCTCCAGCTTGCTCCAGTTACTGGCGAGGTAACTGATGGCTTTGCCCAAGGCGTTCTGAGCCGTGACCTGTGGCAGCGTCTTTTCGATCCAACTTTTCAACTGAGCCAGTATTGGCAGGCTTTGTTCGTGACGACCGATCTTACGTTCAGCGTCGCCGCAAGCCTTTAGGTCGCGTTCGATGCCGTAAAGCTTGTTGATCAGATTCAGCGCGATATCCGCGCGCCCCGTTTTACCTTTGGGCTGCACTTTCTGTGCTTCAACGAACTTGCGACGCGCATGGGCCCAGCACCCTAAACGCTCAACTCCAGCTTGGGCGCCCAGTGCATTGTAACCGGCATAATCATCGGTCATGACGTAGCCACGATAGCCATCGAGCAGGCGTGTAGGCACTTCCTGCACTCGGCTGGTGGAGTAGTCAAAAAGGATTACTGGTCTGTCCGGCGGGCCGCCGGTTTGCACCCACATCCACGACTGGCTACTTGGCTGGCGGTCAGGTTCTTTTAGCACCTGCACCCGCGTTTCATCGCAGTGGATGACGCGACTGGATAGCAGGCTGTCGCGCATTAAATTCAGCAGCGGCTGGAAGTGCTCGCCGCACTGGATAACCCAGCGTGCCAAGGTCTGGTGAGGGATATCGATACCGTGGCGGCTCAGTACTTTTTCAAAGCGGTGAAGCGGCAAACCGTCTACATATTTGGTGGTCAGCAGCATCGCCAGAACGCTCGGACTGGCCATGCTTTTTTCAGTCAGCTGAGCGGGTTTGTCCGCAGTGACCGGTGCGGTCTCACAGTCGCGGCAACCGTAGACTTTGCGGATGTGTTTGATCACGCGGATCTGCATCGGCACGATTTCAAGCTGCTCGCTGGTTTCTTCGCTGATAACATGCTTGCGGCAACCGCAGACACAGGTCAGTTCGTGCTCTGGCAGTTCGTGGATGACCTCGATACGCGGCAGATCAGCAGGTAGCGGCTTGCGTTTGCCACGGCGCTTGGCGGGTGCGGCGACCTCTTCTTCCGTGTATTCGTCGGCAACGTCGGCGATGCTTTCTGCTTCATTGAAAAGGGCTAGCTGAGGCGTGGCAGGATCAGCCGTCTGCTCGGACTTGCGTCCGAACAAGCGCTGACGCAGCAGCGCGTTTTCCTCTTCAAGAAAACCGACCCGCGACTGCACCTTCGCAAGCATTTGCTTGAGAAGTTGAAGATCGTCGGGAAGGTTTTCGGGCACGGAATTTATGCCCTGGATTATACCGAATCAAGCCACGAATCGCGGCGTCAAAACTTGATGGGGACGGTTACGCCAGAGGTCAAAACCGTCGAGCAACCAGTTGAGTTCCTGGACAGTCAGGACAATCGCTTCGTCGGTCACATCGGGCAATGTTTTGAAACGCTCAGACTCCAGGCGCTTGAGCCAAAGGCAGAAGCCGTTGCGCTCCCAGTACAGGATCTTCACGCGGTTGCGCGGCTTGTTGAGGAAAACAAAAAGCACGGGGTCGAAGACGGCGACCTTGATGTCCAACTCGACCAGGGCAGCGAGGCCGTCGATGGATTTTCGGAAGTCGACGGGCTTGGGGTAGAGATAGACTTTTTCGACTTTTGCATCGGGTCGCATCATGGCGAACGGGCTCCTGAGAAATCGGGAGCACAGCATCGAGCATCATGTAAGCACTTGGAATGTGGGGTTCATGGAGCGCTTACAATCGATATTCCCGTTGTGCGTCTTGGAGCGAATAGCCAAAAAGCCGCACTTGGCGTGCATCTTAAAGAACTAGCGGATTACATTGATCGTCAACGCGATAAAGCAACTAGAGAACAAGACCAGTTGATGGGAAGAGCGGCTTAAAATGAGTGCCCGCCGATTTTATGGCAGGCACTCAACCCTCTAAAGAGCAATTCTTCAGCTTTCCAGTAAACAGTGGAAACGGCAATACACAATCATTAAAAAATTGTCTTGATGACTTTGTCAACACCTTGGATTAGATCTTCAACATCACCAAAACTTGGCTCATCTAGATTTTTATGACTACATTTGTTTCTGACATCTCCCAAAAACTGTATATGCCGATACTGCACCAACTCAATGACACCTGCAGCTTTGAGCGCGTCATTAAGTACAGATATAGTTCCTGATTTCTTGGGCAACTGGTGGTTATCGCAAACTACTTTTAAATGCCCTTCAAGTACTACTCCTGCTATCGCCCCAGCCGCACGGGAGAATTTATTCTTCAGAAGCTCCTTAGCACCGGCCAGCTCAGAATCGAATAAATCTGCCTGCACCAGCTGTTTAATGTCAAATAAAGAGCTGACAAACCTACGTTTTATTGCTTCAACGATTGCTATCTGCTGAGCTAGAAGAGGGATCGCCGATGACGCATCCGCCTTGACGGTCCCACCTTGAGATGTGCGAAGACCTTGACAAGCATCCTCCAAACGATAACTTTCAAAATCGATTTGCTTACGCGACTTAGGCTTTTCGTATAGCCTAACAAAATCACTGAATCGATCAGGTAATAATTGTCTAACTAATGGCAACGCCTCAGAGTACCAGTGCTGATAAACCTCGCGAAATGGTTTGATCTCTTTGATCAAATCATCTGCTTTTTCCGCAGAAAATTTATCTGCATAGGCTTTGTGGAATTTTGCATGCCCAAAAGCCTCATAGTTTAAAGATATATTCACCATCCCAGACTTAGCTAAAAGCTCATCCAAATCTGTAGAATATTTTTTCAAATTACTTATGACCATTAGTAAATACCTTAAGATATGGATGGGATAAGGAGTACGTAGATTAGTCGAAAGCGCAGAATCCGCAACAACAACCCTTATCAGATTACTTCAAACTACTAGACGGCGCGACGAAACTCATCACGATAGTAGCTAATCGTAGCTTCATCCAGAAAATCACGCGGATTACGCGCAAAAGCGGTTAATGCAATATTCATTAAAATCTGATTATTTTTTAGTGCAGTAGATGTTATAGAGTTATATAGCTTTGAAATCACCAAAAGAGCCGCGTACTCCCACAGATGGCCTTGAGTGACATTCATTGCAGGCAGCATTTTGGCAGACTTATAAACATTCGCCATCGACTCACAAAACTCATGGGCCATAAACTTTTCCACTAATCTTGAAAACTCAGACCTTGATACCGGAAATTTGGAATAGGGATCAATGCGTATGCCTTTCGAGTTCCCTTTAGAGTCAAAAAAAGACTTCCCATTGCAGTGTGCTGCAGCATTGACACAACTGATTCTTGCAAGACCTCTACTTAGTCTTCGCATGATCTGTGCTACACCAGCTACGTTTGTAGTAGCAGTTGCAGTTTCTAAAGTCTCCACTATTAGGTTATAAGTCCAAAAATCGTTCTCCCAACTATACCCTCGCGTCAGGATCAAACGTGGAACTGCAAACCTGTGGTATAAAAGACCATCATAGTCCCTATCAACTATCACTAGGGAATTTGGTATCTCTTGCTCGATAATCTTGGAATGATAATCCAAGGCATTCTTTTTACTTCCGGTGAGTTTGATTTTGATCGTCATACCATCAAGGTACAATGAGCATAAAGAAGAATAAAACTTGCTATCAGGCCTGCTCAGATCCTCAAGCGCAACATTTGTTTCAACCCGCCCTTCTACGTAGACGGTCAAGTCAGCATTGAAGAAACGTCTGAAGTTCTTCAATCCGCTTCGAGTCCTTGTAAAGCTCATGATAAAAGACGTTCCATGTCAATGATGCTCTCTGAGTGCACTCCAACGATATCTGGAGAATGCGTAGCAAAAATAATTTGAGCATTACGGTTGAGCTGAGATATAGCACCGGTTAGCTGCTCTTGCCAAGAAACATGTAAAGAAAGCTCAGGCTCATCTGCTATATATACATAAGGAGCCGACTGCTGAAGAAGCGCTTCACCAAGTATAATGAGCAACTGTTTTTCACCAGAAGAGAGCTCCTCAGGAAGAATAACTCTTCTTTTAAACTCCTCAGATACAGAATATCGGTACTCCTGCAAAAAAGTTATCTCATTTTTTTCAGAAATAGATATTGTTTTCTTGCCTTCAAACAGGTTGTTAAGAATTCTCAGGAACGAATCCCTAAGCTTAAATATCCTCATTCTTTCCAACTGCAACTTTTCGTACTCTGCCACTAGAGCATGAACCTTCCATGCACCGTACAACGTAGTATAGTCTTCAGCCCGAACAGTTTTGTCATTAGCTCGAGTATTTTCAATCGCACTATTAAGTTTATCGAAATGATTTTTAAACTTATGATTATAATGTTTAGGATCAACGCCTAGAACTTGAAATATTTCAGCGAGAGTATTTTTTTCATCCTCCAAATCTACATCTTTAGCAAAACTAAAGATCGACTCTTCTTTTTCTGGAGTCAACACCGACAAAAATATTTTCCTTTGAAATTCGATGGTCTGATTGTCGTACTCCTTAGCCAAGCTTGAGAAGTAGCGCACTAGGCTGTTATTCAAATCTTTGAGTTTCTGATCGATAGCCGGAACAAATTTACGTTCCTCAGCACCTCTAACGTCCTCTATATTCCGATGCACGGACAACCATGATATTTGCACAAGAGACTGCAGACTTTCTTTAAGATCAGCAAACTTTTCTTTTAGCATACGATCGCGGTACAATCTTGAAGGCGAGCCTCGATAGAAACGCTCTTGCTCTAAAGCATCCAAATCAAATAGCTGAGGCTTACCCCGTACAGAGTCACGAAAAATATAGTTTATATCAAAGTACGGAAGGCCTTCTTTTCTAGTTTTAGTCACTTCAATAGAAGGGTTTTTTTTACGGCCTGACAACTCTTTGAACACTACGACAACTCGCTGAAAATCAATGCGATCTAAACGTTCGAAGTCAGCGGTAAGCACAGCAGCGAGAAGGTTAATTACTGTAGTTTTCCCGGAGCCGTTTTGGCCGATGAGAAAGTTAAATTGATCATCTAGATCTATTTGGATTGCAGGGGCAGAGCCCCAGAGCTTTTCAATTGTGAATGACTTGACGATGTGCACTCGAGATCCCTCCCTAAAATACAATACTATGTGTGATGGTATATTAGCATCACACATAGGCGCCAGCCCTTTAAATCATTAATTTCCAGGCGCTCTAAGCTGGGTGCTTTTGCGACTTAGCAGTCACAGTTATACGGCACAGTCTATGCATGACGATTCAACCTCCGGCGCAAGCTCGAAAGCTCAAATCAAACGCAAGCGTGCCATCCTATGAGATGGCCCATTAGGGATTGAGCGATCTACAAGCGGAGCCGCTGCTAAAAATTTGCTACATTTCATTCTCTTGCGCTTTCCCAACTCCGTAGAAACGGGGCTCCCGTGCTCAGTCTATCCAATCCATCATCGGGGCGACGGAGAAGCGGCGGGACACTGTTGCAAGCGGATCGCCAATGTTTGCTGAGGCTTCGTTGTTTTCGATGTTCATGTGGATTGGTCTTTTACGCGGCGAGTTATCGCCATCCCTTGGCTGGCCTCAACAACATGCATCATTGAGAGGCGGTCAGCGAGAAAATGGCTCAATTGAATCGAGCGATACGTGGGACCACACAGTGGCCCGCACGCAGAGACGCGATCAATCGGGAAAGGCCGATAGTTTATCAGGAAAGCGATAGCCCTGATGACGTGCTGATTCGCAGCCGGATTTCAGGCACGGGAGCTGAACGTGTCAAAAAGCGCCAACGGCAAAGGCATTTTCCGGGCGTTTTTTTCCGAGGATATTCTGCTCGCATACAGCATTGATGCTCCTCACAACGCTGGTGCTTATTCTGGAAAGGACAGCTCTGGAAATGCGATCGTCGTTAGAGAGTACAGACATCCGTATCGCGGGCAATGCGGGAAGCAGCGAGCTTGTGATAATAGGCGTATCGCCCGGAATGAGTGATAACTCGCCCACGCCGATACCTACACCGGCACTGATGGCATTGAAAACGGCAAAATTGGACTCTGAGGTGAATCGTATCTCGGACGCCATCCCGGCAAACTGCAAGGATTGGACAGAGACCTCTCGGCATATGCAACCATCGGGAAAATGCACCAACGGTATCGGATGCCCTGCCCTGATCAGCCTGGCATCGCCGATCCAGTGCAGTTCTTCACGCCTGATGTATTCAGAATGCTCCATGACCCGAGATTCCGGCACTGCGACAACGGCCATGTCCAGTCGACCCTGGTCGACGTCGTCTATCAAGAACGACGACGTCTTGCAGACCAGCTTTATCTTGAGATCGGGGTTTGATCGAGCCAGGGCTTTTACAATCCCTTGCAGGAAAAAGAGTGCGTAATCATCCGGCATGCCCAGACGCAATTCGCTATCAGGGTTCTTGTTCTTCAGGCGGAACAGATTGTCATGCATGGCGAGAATCTTTTCAGCGGCCGCCAATACTTCTTCGCCAATGACCGTCAGCCGAAATCCGTCGTCGCCTCTGACGAACAACTTCAGTTCCAGAAGTGCTTCCAGCTTTTTTATCTGCATGCTGATGGCTGGTGGAGTTTTGCACAGCGCAACCGCAGACCGCGTGATACTTCGAGTTTCGCTCACCGATTTGAACGTGCGCCAAAGGTGCGTATCAACATCAAAGATTCGAGACATCCGTTTTCCCTGTTTACCCGGTGCAAAGCGGATGGTCGACTTTGCTGACCGGGTGTTTTCCCGCTCCGGGGTTTTCCCACTGCACCCCGGCTTTCCTTCCCTCTATAGTTAGGCCATTTGGCGGGTATTCGCAAAGTATTCCTGAGCATCAGAGGACATAGGGTTAAAAAACGGCGGGCTGAATCGATTTTCTGCGCCCCGATCATCTTTCTGACCGTTCATTTACAGATGAAAACTTCGGTACGTCCAGACTCCCCTCCGCGGCACGGATACCGAGCTTCGTTCAGGAAGCTTCCTCCCGCAACGCGACGCCAAGCGCCTGCAGCAGAGGTGTATTTTCACAGGCGATGTACGTGACCTCTGCGTCCTCTGATGTATTGACGTGTTTGTGCCAACGCCAGACGGGAATATAAACGGCGTCTCCAGCTGTCCAGGCAACGAGCGTCTCTCCTACCATCGAAAAACCGGTGCCTGAAATGATATAGATGATGGTTTCATAGTTATGCCGATGCAGGCCCGACCCTTGCAGCGGCTGCAGCGCACCGAAGGTCATACTTATCGACCTGGACGGCAGGTCGACAACATGAACTTCGTGCTTTCTTGTTTTGCTGAACGCGTCCAGCGTGGTTGTTCTGACCCCTTCATGTAACAGCGTGCCCACGTCCTCGCCAACGGCCAGACTGGCGGGAACATGCACGAAATCACCGGAAGAAAAAGTATGGTTATTCATGCTCACCTCAAAGTTTATCGAGAAACTCAAGTCGCGCCTTGATCATCATGACGGCGGCGTGCCGGACTATTTCAAAACGAGTCGGTTTTTCCATCACCAGACGCGACAGAATCGCCAACAGGGTGTCCGCGTGACCATCGTCACATTCGATATGCAACGTGAAAAACCTGAGCCTCTCTGCAGCAACGCCCTGACCCGAGAAGCCAGTGACAATGTCACTGTACAGATGAGGAACAATGGCCTCGGCCCCCAGGCACAACGCCGAGAGTCCATAAATACCATTGGGCTGTTTGCAAAAGTTCATCATTGTATCGATGAGGTGCTGCGTGGAAGGAAGCGTGGCGTGCGCCTCCAGGTTCAGGTCGAAGGAGCACAACATCTCACGGTAGATAGCCGAATGAGTGGGTTCGGCGACTTCACCAAAACCCAGTTCTTCGAAAAGATTTTCGAACACTGCCAGAATATCTTCATCACCCTCAAGATGACTCATTAACTGGCAGATGTACCGCGTGAAATAACGGCTGTATTTCCCTTGTTGCACGAGAAAGTTCTTCAGCCGGTCTATCGGCATGCTTGCCGCACGGCACTGAACCAGAAAAGGATGATCGAAAACCTGCTGGATCAGTTCGTCTCTTAATTGTGCAAGCTCTTGCAGGATGAACTCATTGCCCAACGCACGGGCAGACAATGTACGGGTATCTCCAACCATTAAATCCATCAGGCAATCCCTCGCGATGATTCGTTGTGTAAGGTCGATAGGTAGGCACGTTTCAAGATGTCCAGTCCGCGCTCTAGTACAGGCAGATCGATGGTCAGCGGCGGCATCAGCTTGAGCACTTCATTCAAGGGGCCACAGGTTTCCACAAGCAGACCTTGGGACAGGCATTCTGCAGACAGTCTGCTCGCGCGCCGTGAGTCGCCAAATCTCAATCCCATGAACAGCCCTCTCCCGACAATGCGGACAGCCTCGGGGGGTGAATGAGCAATTATTTTTTCCAGTGCAAGGCGCAGGACGGCGGAACGTTGCGCTATCGAGCGCTCGAACGCATTGTCTTGCCAATAGCTCAGTGCCGCCGCAGCCGTCACGAATGCAGTGTTGTTTCCACGGAAGGTGCCATTGTGTTCACCGGGCGCCCACTGATCGTGCTCCGGTTTTATCAGCACCAGTGACATCGGCAGACCATAACCGCTGATGGACTTTGAAAGGCAAATGATGTCGGGGGATATATCGGCAGATTCGAAGCTGAAAAACGTGCCCGTACGACCGCAACCTGCTTGAATATCGTCAATGATCAGTAGCGCACCTGAGGCCCGGCACAGCTGTTGAATTCTCTGTAACCATTGCGGCCGCGCGCAATTCAAACCGCCCTCGCCCTGCACAACTTCCAGAATAATGGCCGCCGGCGGCTCGAAACCTGCGCCTGCTGAGGAGAACATCGTTTCAATGATATGCGCGCTGTCAATGTCACGCCCCAGAAATCCGTCATAAGGTAGCCGAACGACGTTTGACAGCTCTACGCCAGAGACGGCTCTTTTATCGGCGTTGGCGGTCAGCGCCAGCGAGCCCAGCGTGACGCCGTGAAATGCATGGGTAAACGCAGCGATGCAAGTGCGTCCGGTGATCTTGCGGGCCAGCTTCAAGGCGGCCTCGATTGCATTGGTCCCCGTGGGCCCGGTGAACTGCAGTTTGTAGTTCATCCCCCGCGGCGTGAGGATAATCCGCTCGAACTGTTCGATAAACCGAGACTTCGCAGCGCTGT
The DNA here is from genome assembly GCF_030208985.1 of Pseudomonas sp. MEJ108. NCBI lineage: Bacteria > Pseudomonadati > Pseudomonadota > Gammaproteobacteria > Pseudomonadales > Pseudomonadaceae > Pseudomonas > Pseudomonas sp. MEJ108. Next base: position 115,848 of record NZ_JARVSW010000019.1, on the reverse strand, counting down.
GAAAGTCCAGGGTGGTCGTGATGCCGTCCTGCTGAATATAGTCCAACAGCTCTTTTTTCAAACGCGGGTTATTGTGGCCATAGTTCAGTGATCCGGCCCCCGCAAAAAAATCGATGAACTGCCGCCCCTCGACGTCTTCGATCACTGCCCCTTGCGCCGTCGCAAACACAACGTCACAGTCGCGACAATAAGAACGCACATTCGACTCACGCTCGTAGATAGCCATTGATGGGTTCATGCCTGCTTCCCTTGCCCGGAAAAATTAAACTACGCTCGCGCCATGATGTAATGCCCCAGGCTTTTCTCGGGCCCGTAAAATATCGACAGCATGTCCTTGATGTCCAAATGCAGAACCGTACACTCTGACGTTTCATGCAACTCGTCTCGAAAGCGAATGTTCAAGTCACGGAACCCCATGTGGGCCAGTGCTTTTATCGGTGTGTGAGGTGTATCGATAAAACAATTGGCAAGGACGTCGTAGTTTTTTTCTTTCAGGCAATACTGCAAAGCCGCTTTTACCAAGGCAGCAAAAATACCGTAGGGGTAAGCCGAAAATATCTGATCACGGTGCCTGGCCGGAACCATGAGTCGCGCACATTCGATCAGCGCGCCTTGCGCAGTTGCCCGTATCCCGGAAATGTCGGCAAAATTGTCGATGGGCAGACCTTGGTCCCCGTCGATAATCATGCGCATGACCCCCACGGCGGCTCCCTCGTCGTCAGTGGCGAGCAGGTAGACCGAGTTGGCATGGTAGCGATCATTGCGAGGATCGGTGTCATCCCCGTCCAGCCAACCTAACTCCTCGCTGTACACTTCCTGCCAAACAGCCTTGACCAGGGCGAGTTCGATATCAGAGTTTGCAAGTAACACGTTACCTTTGAAATCCTTCGACGTGGCTTCGTCAAAGGACAGTGTCGATCCGTTCATGTTGTGCATTCCATAGCGTGTAGGTATAGGAAACTGCCATTATTGAAACAATCATTGCGACTGCACTGATGACACCTACGACGGGCGCTTCAACGAACTCGAGAAGTGTTCCCAGCAGGAAAGAACCTATCGGACTGCCCCCCATGAAAAACAACATCAGTAACGCTAACACCTGAGCTTTATTGCCTGAAGGGGCATTTTCCTGAATCAGCGTCTGCCCCATGCTGAGGGCAATACCGCCCAGAAACCCCCAACTCAATACCCCTAAAAACAGAATCCACTCTGTGAGCACGGACGGGATAACCGCCAGCAGTAACGACGCGAGCAGGCAGGAACTGATCAGTGCCCGTAATTTATTTTCTATCCCGCCCTTGACGGTCAAGACAATGACGGAAGCGATCAACCCGACCATAAACACGATATTGAACAGCGCCAACAACGAGGCGTCGTACCCCGGCAACCGGGAAATATGTAGGGGCAGCATGACGAAAAACGAGCCCAGAAAGAACACACCGATCAGGCCGTTCAATAACAGTACCGGGAAGATGACCGGGTGCTGAATGGAAAACCGCAGCGCGGTACTGGTTTCAGCGATCAGGCCGGAATGAGGCTTGCTGGGCGTGGTCACCGAAATATAAGAGGCGGCCAGGGACGACATCCCGAACAGAAGCGACAACAACAAGAACATCAGACCGACGCCCACCTGCGGTGCAAAACCTCCAATGGCGAAACCCACCGTCTGAATCCCGAACTCAATCCCGATGTTTATAGTGACGATCTTTTGCAACTGTTTCTTGCCCAGTACATTCAAGTAAAGTTCTCTGGCAGGCGCACAAAAGGCCGACAGCACGCCAAAGGCCAACGCATACACCAGCACGTTGGCGTAGGTTATTGCGGACTGGTAGCTCCAGACGGCGAAGACCAATGCCGTCAGCGCGCCACCCAGGTACACGCAGACCAATAACCTGCGCACCGGCTTGCGATCGGCAACATAACCGCCATAGATCACCAGCAGCAGCACCGGCAACATCAGGCACATCTGGGCGATGCCAAATTGAAAGGCCGATGCATGAACGACGCTGATCAGTACCCAGGGCAGAAATACGCTTTGTATTCCCACACAAATGAACCACAGACTGGAGGCCAGGAGGAACCTGGAAATATTGTGCCGTTCCTGAGTATCGAGCACTTCGTTCACGGCGCCTTCCTCAAAGGGCTGGCCCCGATCGGGGCCAGCTGGTTCAATTGACATTGAAGTGCTTGCGATGCTCCTCGGGGTTTGCCCACGTGCCGTCGAACTCATAAATACCGTTGTCGAACGTAGAGCCGTCGAACCAGTAATACTTGGGCATGGGGGGAAGTTCGGTGCTGTACGGTGCGCCCTCCAGGTCGCAAAGCATCAGCGCTGAGCGACAGAGAATCAGGTAATGCGAGGCCGTCGGTGCCACGGAAAGAATAGGCACGTTTCCTGTGTCTTTCATCCAGCTGAAAATATCGGGAATGCTCGGAAAACGAGGCTGATAAGAGGCCTGGAGCATGACCAGCCTTTCGACCAGTTCAGGTGTCATCTGCGCCTCTTCCGGAATATCGTAAAAATCCTCCAGCGTCAGGCCTGCCTTGTCGAACTTGTAGATGTTGGCGCCCCAACCGACCACCGAGGATGCCAGCAAGCCTTTGCACCTGGCTGAGTTACGGTACGCCCTGTGCAGTGCATAGCGCTCGCCAATGCTGTAGAAGTCCATTTGATCCAGCACCAGATCACAGTCCTCCACAAACGCTTCAGCGGTGTGCTTCTGTATACCCTCCGGAAACACATCAACGCTCACGTCCCCCGCCAAACGGTGAACCAGCTCGGCAACCACCAACGCCTTGTTACGACCGACGGTTTCCACTGAAGCACCAAACTGTCGGTTGATATTGCTGATTTCGAAAGAATCGGGATCGGCAATTTTGATATGCCTTACACCCAACCGTGCCAGCCCGAGGGCCACGGCACCGCCAATACCCCCTGCGCCTGCGACGCCGACAACAGCATTGGAAAGCTTACCCTGATTGGCCATCTGCTCCAGTTTCGAGTTGCCGAGAAAACAACCGCTGCGTGAAACCCGCTCGTTGTATACCCGCTCGTCGAAAACGCCTGGAAATTTAACAATGCGTGCTTTCTTCAACATGATCTGCTCCTTGCTTTAGTTGCGGCCACCGCAAAAACTACAGGCCAGTGACAATCGGTTATATGAGCCTTCCAGAAAAACCCGTACTTCGCGATAGAGTTCGAAACGCTTTTTTTCAAATAACATGGCGTGGGTGCCTTTATCGATCAGCACGTACCGTTTACTGGAAGCATTGCTCAGGTGTGTGTACAGCCAGTCGATATCCGCCGCGGTGGTCAGCACATGATCATAATCACCGCGTGTGATTAACACAGGCACCGTGATTGTGGCAGGGTCCCAATACACGCCATGCCAGGCATCGTAGATATCCTGGGCAAAGCCTCCGGGTACTTTAATCATGTTCTTTTGATGCGCTCTTTCCAGCGCTGCATCACCGGGCCAGTTTTTTATAAACCCTTGTTCAAGCTGCGTCTCGGTGCCCGCCGGACGGTCTTCTTCTATCATGGACAATCGCTTGTCGACCGGAATCTCATAAAAGCTCTTGTCGGGTCTTTCGGCACTGCCGAACAAGCCTCGGACAATCTCCGGGCTTGTGGTATCACGCCGGACGATGGGCGAGTTGAACACGACCTTGTCTACTTTTTCGCCGTGCGCGCTCAGGTAATACCCCACCGGTATCGCGCCCCTGGACGTGGCGATAATCGTCAGCTTTTTAGCACCGGTAAACTTCAATACATAGTCGACGGCGGCATCAATCACGGGCACCAGGCTTTTGGCATTGCCCACCGATTCACCGTTGGCGTGTGGACTGGCCTCGCGCATTTCCGAATAATCATCAGAACGACCATACCCCGGCAGGTCCACCACCCAGGCCTCGCGTCCTGAATTGGCGACGTCTTGGGCCCAGGAATAACCGTCAATGGCGTACCCGGCCGAGAGATTACCTGAAATGGTTGCGCCATGAATAAACAGAACAACTTGTGACTCTTTCATTGTTTGAGTGTGGGTCCCTTTCGGCGAATCACGCCAGAGGGCCATTTTCATCGCGTCAGTTTTTAGCGTGACGGTATGAATTTCCACACCGTCTATATTTGCGGCTGAACTGGCAGGCAGTGGCGCCGCGCTCACCATTAAAGCGGTGGTACAGGACGCAATAAACAACGCAGCAGAAGCAATCCTTTTCATCAGTCGACGTCCTTGCGATAAAGTGGATAAAAGCATTCCACAGGGGCTGCTTGTTGTCTGTTCAAACTTTTTTAAGCCCCTTCACTTTTTTTTAATCATGCGTGCTGCGAAGAGGACTATGCTTGGCCATTCAGGGAGGCGCCATGAACACCAGCCAGGCATTCAGAAAGTTACATGAACACGATGAGTTATTCGTCATGCCCAATGCTTGGTGTGAGGGAAGCGCGCGCCTCATTCAGCAGTTGGGCTACGCCAGCCTCGGCACCACCAGCGCGGGGATTGCCTATGCACAGGGCTACCGCGATTCATCTCCCTCGATGGACAATGAAGATCGCTTTGCGGCGATTGAGCGCATCGTTCGGGCAGTGGACATACCCGTGACGGCAGACCTGGAGAACGGTCTGGCGAAAACACTGGGCAAGGTCGAGGAGCACTTCAGAAGAGCCCTGACCGTCGGCTGCGCCGGTGCGTCCATTGAGGATATATCCGACTATCATGACCCGGACACCCCGCTGTATTTCTCCATCGAAGAAGCGTGCGATCGAGTGCGCGCTGCCAGTGAGGCCGCCCACGCGCTCGATGCCGATTTCATCGTCACCGCCAGGACCGACTATCTGCTTGGAGCGCACGCGTATTCGTTGACCGAGGTTATTAAACGGCTGGTCGCGTTTGAAGAAGCTGGAGCCGATTGTCTGTTCGCACCCGGCGTGAAGTCGATCGAGGACCTTGAGGCGATTCAGAGAGCGATCAGCAAACCTCTCAACGTCCTGCCTGTTTTCGGTATGACGATTGACAGACTCAGGACAGTCGGCGTTCGCCGGATCAGCCTGGGCAGTTCATTGTTTCGTAACGCCTACCGGCAGATCTCCACTGTTTTACTTGGATTGGAAGAACCAGAGGGGCTGGATTTTCTACAATCGGGACTGAGTCTGAATCAGCTCGATGAAGTGATGCGTTAGCCAGGATCGAGTGTTTGCATGGAGCATACATGTGATATCCGATAGAAACCGAAATCCCGTTATTGGTCTCGAGAACGGCGTGACGATCAACCGTAGCTCCTTTCGTCTGGCTTGGCGGACGCTGAGGTTTGGTAAAGCAGAGCAGTTGGCAACTGAGATGGCAGGCGTTGAAAACTTGCCCGTTTCAACGACAGGTCTGGCGACGGTACTGAGCCCGGCCATGCGGCTTTTTGACGGGTGTGCAGACATGGGTCTATGGGACGATGATGCGTATGACCTGTTGATCATTCGTCTTCCCCCCGACGGCAGCAGATCGGATACCTACAGGCATCTCATCCGTGTGGCACGTCAGGGTGTGATTATCCTGCGCTGACTTTCAGGCCATGACGGGCGCGTTATCAGGGACAGGCAGCTCTGATCCGAATGCTCTTCAGTTGCCTCGCAACTCTATCGCCGCTACGCGACCTCACCCCGCACTCAACGGGATAACAACCGCAAACGTAGTCCCCAGATCCGCTTTCGACGTCACCTCGATATGCCCGCCGTGCGCATCGACAATCCTGTCGACGATGAACAGGCCCAGCCCCAGGCTTGAATAAGGTCCGTTGTCGGTCATCTTTTCGGGTGAATAGCGGTCCATCGGGTTGAAGATGAACGGAAGCACGTCTTCGGGAATCGGGCTGCCGGTGTTGTGGACGGTAAAACGCAGCTCGCTCTCCGAGACGGCCAGCGTCACTTCGACGGGATCGCTGCTATTGCCGTGCTGTATAGCGTTGCCGATGAGGTTGGAAAAGACCTGCTCCAGGCGATCGCCATCGAAGCGGCCAATGACCGGTTCATCTGAAGTCAGACGAATGTCTGCCTCAGGGTGGACCGTACTCGACTCTTCAACGATCCGCGCGCAGATGGGTTGCATGTCTACTTCGGTCTTTTTCAGCGGGATGCCGGGACCGATCTGTGAGCGCGTGAAGTCGAGCAGGTCGCCAACGATCTGGTTGGCCCGCTTAACGCTGGAATAGATCCTCGATGCGACCTTGGTTGGCCGCGCGCCCAGATCATGGGTGCGCAACAACACGTCGGCACCCAGCAGTATGGCGCTTAGCGGGGTGCGCAAGTCGTGCCCGAGAATGCCCAGAAAGATGTTGCGTGACGCCTGGATCGCGCTGGTATAGCTGGAGATAGACTCGGCCAGGGCCTGATCTATCGCCTCGTTGAAACGGATCATGTCTTCGATCTGCTGTTGAGTGTCCAGCGCCTCTCGCGACATCCACTGTTTGATCACGCTCGCCCGTAATGCCCGAAACTCCGAGACCACCTGATCGATGGTGAAGCCCGACATCAATCGAGTGATCGCGTGGCTTTTCGCTGCGGTCTGTTCATCTGACGCGCCGTGCCCTTGCGACTTGTCGACCTGCTGCTGCGACGACTGATCCGTTTGCAGATCAGTGGCGATGGCCCGCAGCATTCGCTCGGCATGGTCCCTGAGCTCTGCGGTATCCAGAGGCTCGCCGAGCGTGGACAGGGTGCGTGCGAAATCGGTCCATTCGCGCACGATAGGCTCGATGTTGTCGAGGATGAAGCCTGATAACCGCATAGCCATTCAAACCTGAACATGAACCCGGCAGACTGCAGATTCGTAGGGTGAGCCAAGTATCCGTCCCGATCAGGCGGACAGATACAATATGGAGTGAAGTTCACACAGGCAAGGGTATAACGGAATACCGAATTTAATCGGCAAGTGCCTGTAAACGAGCCTGAACTGCATCGTCGAAAATGATGTAAAGCGCTTCGGCATCGGCTGGGCGCAGCTTTCTGCTGGTCTCCAGACCGTGAATGTATTCGATCTGCAACGCCGCTTCGGCTTCCACGTCGGCGCGAGTGCTGGTTGCGTCGAGCGCCCTTACCAGATCACTGATTGCTCCCTGTAGAGGCTTGGGGAGCCGTAACTGGTCAAGTCGTTCTTGCATGCGCTCGGTATTCCGCTAAAAGCCAAAGAGTGGGCAGCAGATCATGCAGCGGCGTGCAATGCAAGAACATGCGTCTGTTCATCGATGAGCTGATGATGCAGCGCGGCCCTCCAGCAGGTTTTTCAGGCTGTAGGTCACCACGCCCAGGATGATCAGGTCATCGTTGTCGGTGACATGCAGTGGTGGGTAATCCGGGTTTTGCGATTCCAGAATCACCACATCGCCGCGCATGTGCAAACGTCGGCAGATCTGCCGTGCATTGAGCGAGGCAACGACGATGTCACCGTGCTCGGCGTACTGGCTGCGGTCGACCACCAGCATATCCCCGCTGCACATGCCGCCCCCCTGCATGCCTTGGTCTTCGATCCTGGCCAGGTAGGCGTGTGGCTCACGGACCTCACAAAGCTCGGAGATGGAAACATGCTTCTCGACCACTGGCGATCTGGAGCCAACGGACGACAGCGATATGAACGGGAGTTTGATGCCCCCTGCCGACAACGGGCCAAGGAAGGTAACACTCATGAGGCGAGCCTTTTCTGATTAACTGTATACATATACAGTTAATCGTTTATCGGCGCTCAGGTCAATCGCAATGCCAGATACCTCGACAGATGGCGCGGACCGAAGACCACGCCTTTCAGCGCTCACCTCACAGGCCATCAGGGCGTTGCATCACCCTTCGACAACTGCGTAATCAACGCCACGGTCAGGTAAAGCCTGGGTGCGATGCTCGATAATTCGATGTATTCATCGTCGGCATGCAGGCCGGCACCGACCACGCCCATGGTTTCGAGCACCGCAGGCTTTGCACTGCCCGGCACGTAGGCATAGCCAGCGTCGGTACCGAAACGCATGGCAATCGGCTCCAGAGTGCGACCGGTTTTCTGGTAAAGCGTCTGCGCGGTTTTCGCCAACTGGTCGGAGCCAGGATTTCTGGCCAGCGGCGGCCGGCCTTTTTCCATTCGCAAGGTCACTTCGGTGCCATCGACCAGCGTCTTCTTCACGATCTTTTGTCCGTCAGCCAATACGCGATCGCTCTCGCTGAGGTCGGAATAGCGCATGTCCGCCTCGGCCGACGCGCTGGATGGAATGATGTTGCGCTTCTCCCCGCCCTTGATCAGCGTCCAGTTGACAGTGGTGCCTTTGCCCGGGTCGCCGAGGTCCTTGAGCTGCAGCAGTTGGTGCGCCAGCTCGATGGCCGCATTGCGTCCGGCCTCGGGAGCAGAGCCTGCGTGTGACGACTTGCCTTTGACCTCGAGAATCAGGCCATTGATGCCGTTGGTGGCGACGGTGACGGCATCCTTGTCAGGCGGCTCGAACGAAAACACGTAGTCATGCTGGCGGGCGAGTTCGGCGATGACTTTTTTCGAGCCGCTGGAGCCGGTCTCCTCGTCCGGGTTGAAGAGCACAGTGAGCGTGCCGAACGCCTTGAACCGCTCATTCTGCAACAGCTGCAGCGCATGCAGAATCATCGCCACGCCGCCCTTGGCGTCTGCCACCCCTGGGCCATAGGCGCGCTCGCTGTCGAGTCTGAACGGACGCTTGGCGGCGGTGCCCGGCCCGAACACCGTGTCGTAGTGAACCATCAACAGAAAAGACCGTGTGCCGGTGCCTTTGAAAGTACCGACGATATTGTCCCCCGCCGAAGGCTCTGCCGGCGTGGTGGAGACTTCTGCACCCAGCGCCTTGAGACGTTCGACCAGCATTGCGCTGACGGTCTTCAGCCCGGGAGCCTGGCCGGTGCCTGTATCGACATCAACGAGCTGGCGGACAGTGTCGAGGTAGGCCGGTTGTTCGGCCTGGGCTTTTTTCAGCAACTGATCGGGTGACAGCTCGGCGGCGTCGGCAACCATGGAAAACACGCCCATGGACACCAGGTAAAGTCCGATTGCGGCAGTGATGGGGAAGCGTCGTGAATGCATGCTGGTTCCTTCAGATGATCGCGAGTTGAACAGCATCTTTACCCCAATGCGCCGCTCGACGCCACAGGCGAGGCTTGTGCAGCAAATATGTATGAGAATGTAACTGATAGTGATTAGCGTTTAGTAAAGTGTGAAAAAGTTGTTAGTCTCGCCCCGCCACTGCCTGTCACCTCCTGTCGACAGGCACGCCATCTGCCAGATGTACCGCCACGTCCTCAGCCCTTGCAGGAATGACCCTGATGCTTCGTTCGTATCTCCCTTCGCTGACCGGTCTTGTAGTACTCGGTCTGTCAGCCGCCGCCGAGGCATCCCCCGTTCAACTCGATCTGCCCGCACAGCCGCTCTCCAAATCACTGACGCAACTGAGTCAGGCAAGCGGCCTGCAGATATCGGTTGATGATTACCTGGTTGCAAGCAGGCAGGCCCCGGCTGTCAGAGGCAGCCTGGAGCCGGCTCAGGCATTGAGCCGACTGCTGCTGGGCAGCGGCCTTGATGCGCAGGTGCAGGGCAATGCCGCGAAGGTGTTCCAGCCAGTCAGCGATGGCCCGATGACGCTGGGCAACGTGGATATCAGCGCTCAATCGGGAATCGCTGGAATGGCCACTACGCAAGGCAGTGGTTCGTATACGACCGGGTCGATGAGCAGCGCGACCAGGCTGCCTCTCTCGATTCGCGAGACGCCGCAGTCGGTGAGCGTGATCACCCGCCAGCGCATTGAAGATCAAGGCATGAACGACCTCAATGATGTCGTCAAATATGCACCCGGCGTGACGCTGCGCAAGTTCGGCTCGGACCGTCAGCAGTTTCTGGCGCGCGGCTTTTCCATCGATAACCTGATGTATGACGGTCTGCCGACAATCGTCAGCACCTTTACACTGGACACCATTTCCGGTGCCGATCTGGCCCTGTACGACCGCGTCGAGGTGGTGCGCGGGGCAACTGGGCTGATGACCGGCGCGGGCAGTCCATCGGCGACGCTGAATCTGATCCGCAAGCGCCCCACCGCGACCCCGCAAGTCAGCGTGACCGCCAGCGCAGGAAGTTGGGACCGTTACCGTACCGAAGTGGACGCGTCGAACCGGCTCAACGATTCCGGTACGTTGCGCGGCCGGGTGGTGACGGCCTATGAAACGGGCAACAGTTTTGTCGATGAGCGCGATAAAGAGCGCCAGACATTCTATGGCGTGCTGGAAGCCGATCTCAGCGAATCGACCACCTGGACCCTCGGCGCCTCGCGGCAGCGCGATGACGCGACCTCCGACTGGGGCAGCCTGCCATCAGGTCCGAACGGCGAGAATCTTGACCTGCCGCGCTCGACGTTCCTGAGCAACGACTGGGCCTATTGGGACAGACACAACGTCAGCCTTTTCACTGACCTGACCCATCATTTCGACAACGGCTGGAGCAGCAAGCTGGCAGCGACCAGAATCTGGGCGGAGTCAGACATGTACTCCAACTATTTGACCGCCAACGGCACCGGCTACGGCCAGGCCGCCGGCCAGTACGACACCACGGATGTGCAGACCAGTCTCGACGGCTCACTGTCCGGCCCGTTCCAGCTGTTCGGCCGGCAGCATGAGCTGATGCTCGGGGTCAGTCGTCGCGAAGAGAAGTTCGATCAGAAAGGCGGCTTCTACGGCGCCACGCCAATCGATATCTACCACTTCAATCCCAGCGTGATTGCAAAGCCGGATCCTGCCACGCGCACGGCCTATGTCAGCCAGAACACTGCCACCGAGGAAGGTGTCTACGCCGCCGCGCGTTTCAACCCGATTGATCGGTTGCACGTCATCGTCGGCAGCCGGGTGAGCTGGTATGACTACCAGAACCGTTCGGCCAGTAATGGCGACTACAAGGTTATTCGGGAAGTCACGCCCTACGCCGGTGTCGTCTATGACCTGAACGACACCTACTCGGCCTACGCCAGCTATACCGAGATCTTCAAGCCGCAGAATCAGCTGGACGTGGGAGGCGGCGTGCTTGACCCGATGACCGGCGAAAGTTACGAAATCGGTCTGAAAGGCGAATACTTCGACGGCGGCCTGAATGCCTCGCTGGCCGTCTTTGACATGACCCAGGAAAACCGCGCGTATGCCATCGTCAATCCGCCAGCCACCTGCCAGCAGCAGAATCGCGTCTGTTACGAAGCCGCCGGGGAAGTGCGCAGCCGGGGGATCGACGCAGAAATCACCGGCCAACTGACACCTGACTGGCAGGCTTCAGCCTCCTACACACTGGTGTTGAGCCAGTACGTCAAGGACCGCACCAATGACAAGGGCGACCTGTTTGCGCCCAATCAGCCGAAACACCTGTTCAAGGCAGCAACGTCCTATCACCTGCCCGGCAACTTGAACAAATGGCGCGTGGGTGCAGATGTCCTGGCGCAAAGCGAGACCTACAACCGGGTCGGCAACGGTCACTCCGTGCAGGATGCCTATGCGGTGGTGGGGCTGATGGCAGGCTACCGGTTCGACGAGCATTGGGACGCACGGGTCAACCTCAATAACCTGTTCGACGAAAAATACTGGCAAGGTATTCCCCTGGCGACCGGCAGCGGCGTTTACGGCGACCCGCGCAACCTGATGGTCTCGCTGAAGTGGTCGCTGTGAATCCTGCAGCGCGCAGGCCGCTCGGCAGAGGTTAAATTCATATCGAGGGAACAAGCGGTCAGTGCGAGGCTCAAAAACAGTCTAGACAAAGGTATTCACGACAATGCCGTCCCTCAAGGCCTATCATCGGCAGCAGTAAACGCTGCGGCCTTGAGTGGTCGACAGCGCTCGGGTAATGTCATCCAACCGCACAGGACAGAGCACGCTCATGACTTCCAAGCTGGATCAACTCAAGAAATTCACCACCGTTGTTGCTGACACCGGCGACTTCGGCGCAATCAAGAGCCTCGAACCCGAGGACGCCACCACCAACCCTTCCCTGCTGCTCAAGGCCGCTTCCGACGCAAACAACGCCAAGATGCTGGGCGAAGCGTTCGACGGTAGCAAGGGCGACATCGGCCTGGCCTGCGACCGCTTTGCAGTCGCCATCGGTCAGGAGATTCTCAAGGTGGTTCCGGGCCGCGTATCCACTGAAGTGGACGCACGCCTCTCGTTCGACACCAACGCGCTAATCGAGCGCAGTGAGCGTTTGATCGGTCTGTACGACGCCGCAGGCATCAAGCGTGATCGGGTGCTGATCAAACTGGCCGCCACCTGGGAAGGTATCCGCGCAGCTGAGAAACTCGAGAAGGATGGCATCCAGACCAACCTGACCTTGCTGTTCTCCTTCGCCCAGGCAGTCGCCTGCGCCGAGGCCGGGGTGTTCCTGATTTCGCCGTTCGTGGGCCGTATCTACGACTGGTACAAGAAGTCGACAGGCACCGACTACACCGGCGCAGAAGACCCGGGCGTGCAGTCGGTAACGCGCATCTACAACTACTACAAGGCCAACGACTTCAAGACCGTGGTCATGGGTGCGAGCTTCCGCAACCTGAACCAGATCGAACAGCTGGCCGGTTGTGATCGCCTGACCATCAGCACCGATCTGCTCAAGAAGCTGGCGGAAGATACCGGCACTCTGGAGCGTAAGCTTACCCCGGATAAAGCAGGTGAGAAACGTTCGGATACGGTCAAGAACTTGACCGAAAGCCAGTTCCGCTGGGCTTCCAACGAAGATGCCATGGCTACTGAAAAGCTGGCTGAAGGTATTCGCCAGTTCGCTCGCGATCAGGAAAAGCTGGAAGCACTGCTCTCCGCCAAAAAAGCCTGAACATGAAAAAGGGCGACACCTTCGCAGGTGTCGCCCTTTTTGCTGCCTGCCGTTCTGAGATCAAAGAGACAGACGCAACTGATGCCTAGCGCTGACCTTCCAGTGCATTGACCAGATCATGGAACGCTTCACGATTGGAGTCGTTGAGGCCCATGAGGATCTTGTGCGCTTCGAGCACCTTGGCTTTCACCACTTCTTCGCACTGGTCCTGTGAAGGCAGATCAGTCAGGCACTCAGGCCGCGGCAGAGGCCGGTCAACGATGTTGAAGACCTGGTCAAAGCCCATCGACTGCAACAGGCGCGTGATGTCCTCGTGAGTGGTCACAAGGGTCGGCAACAGGCCTACCTTCTGGCGCGACAGAATCGACAGTTTGGCCAGCAAGCCAAGCGTGGTGCTGTCAATGCTGCGCGTCTCGGTCAGATCAATGACCACCGCCGAGAAATTCAGCGCAGTGAAGATGCGCTCGATAGTCGCATCCAGGGCCGAACACAGCGTCAACCGCACTTCACCCACGAACTTGAGAACGAAGGTGCCTTCCTGCTCGGCGAACTGGATTCTACCGGTACTCATTCAAGATTCCTGCTTAACACTAACAAGGCGATATCATCCGGCATCTCCCCTAGCGTTGCCAATTCAAAAACCCGCTGCAAGCCATCCAGGCTGCCGCCAGCCGCCTTGACCAATTCGGGAAGGACGGCTTCTTTCTCTTTGAGTGTATCACCGGGTAACAAGTCCAGTATGCCATCAGACAACATGGTCAGACTGAAGGACTCGGGCAGATCGATTTCGTGATCCTGATAGGTGGCCTCGTTGAACAACCCTACCGGGAGTCCACGACCTTCCAGATAATGCGCCTGCCCTTCGGAATACAACACAGGCAATGGCAGATGTCCGCCCACTGCGTACGTCAGTTTACCTGACTCTTCGTCGATGACACCGCCGACCATCGTAACGTGCTTGCCCAGCTTGCAACTGATGAGGCCACGGTTGATATGCCCCAGCACATCAGACGGCTTGAATTCCGGAAGCGTGCCGCCACGCTTGGACTCGAACAGCAGCCGAGTGGTCATGAACTTCAGCAGTACGGTGATGAACGCCGATGACGCACCATGCCCTGAAACATCAGCCAGATAGAAGGCGACGCGCCGTTCGTCGACCCTGAAATAATCGACAAAGTCGCCGGACAGGTACAACGATGGAATGATCTGGTGCGCGAACTTGAACGCGTCAATTGACCACGGCGTGATCGGCAGCATGTTCATCTGCACTTGCCGACCCGCGTCCTGGTCTTCCTGCAACAGATGAAGACTGGCTTCGAGTTCGCGATTGGCCTTTTCCAGCTTTTCGCGATAGACCTGGTTTTCAGTGAGCAGGCGAGCCCGATCCAGCGCACGACGCACCGAATGCTCAAGTACAGCAAGATCTTCGAGGGGCTTGATCAGGTAGTCGGCAGCGCCGAGACGCAAAGCTTCGACTGCATCGCTCATCACGCCCGCGCCGGAGACGACGATGACAGGCGTCTGCGGAGCAATGGCCGTCACCTGACGGATCAGCTCAAGCCCGCCCATCTGTGGCATGCGTAGATCGCAGACCACCAGATCGGGGTTCTCCTGCTCGAATATCTGAATTCCCTGCAAGCCATTACTCGCTTGCAGAACGCTGAAGCCACTGTCTTCAAGGTAGGCGGCAAGACTTGCGCGCACTACGTCGTCGTCATCGATAATCAGCAGCTTGGCACTGGTTTTTGGCATGGGGGCAAACGGCGCCAGATCAGGTTGGCGTAGGCGGCCCGGGATTACCGGAACCCGCTTACTGGATTCGCTTCTAGCCTCTCCGCAATAACACGCAACAACTTGATAAGTCTGTCGTGTTTCAGAGGTGCCCTTCAAGGCGCAGACGGTACTCCCATCCGACGGGTGTTTCAAGCATGCTCCTACCCTCACTTTGCGCTCTTTACATCGCAAATCACCCAGAGTTATAAGAACTCACAAATCAGCAACTAAAACGAAGGACTGTACATGAGTCGAAATGATCGCGACTACGAGGAAAAACGGGATTACATCCGCATGCGCGTCGATGCAGACGTCAACCTGATCCATGCCGGCCAAGTGATTCCCGCCGTGTGCATTGACCTTTCCAGCTCGGGCATGCAGGTTCAGGCGCCACGCTCGTTCCAGGTGGGAGACAAACTCAGCGTGAGCATTGACTCCGACCATCCTGCGCTCAAGGGGCTTGAAGCCGAAACCGAGGTGGTCTGGGTGAATGATGAAGAAGGTGGTGGACAGAAACTGGGGCTTTCAATCATCTCGATGAAGTGAAAACGGGCGGAACAGGTTCACACTTTTACAAAATAATAAAGGCGACCCAAGGTCGCCTTTATTGATTCAAGCCGATGCAAGGTAGCGATTAAAAATCGTCTTCGACCTTGCCGTCCTTGACCTTGAACTCGCGGTTCTGCAGGTAGGCATTGCGAATGAAGGTGTAGCGATCACCGCTTACCATGCGCTCGGCAGACAACAGGCTGGCACGTGTATCGATCAGGTTGACGCCCAGTGCGGTGTTACGGGTCGGGACGTGATCGATGTAGCGGTAGGGCGAGGTGTAGGTGTCCGGGTACTTGGCGATTGCATCACGTACAGTGCTTGGCCCCAGCAACGGAATGACCACGAACGGGCCGCTCGGCACGCCCCAGTAGCCCAGCGTCTGACCGAAGTCCTCATCATTGCGTTGCAGGCCCATGCGGGTGCCCACGTCGATGAAGCCCAGCAGGCCGAAGGTGGTGTTGACGATCAGACGCGCAGTGTCGACGCCAGCCGCTTCAGGCTTGGCTTGCAGCACGTTGTTCGCCAGATTGCCGACATCGCCGATGTTGCTGAAGAAGTTATGGATACCGTCTTCGACGAATTGCGGTGCGATGTACTGATATCCCTTGGCCAACGGCTTGAGCGTGTAAGCGTCAAGGATATCGTTGAATTTGAAAATGGGACGGTTGATGCCTTCCCACGGATCATCTTCAGCGGCCTGCACGGCCACCGGCACCAGCGCGATGCCGGCACACAGGGACAATTGCAGCAAACGTTTGATAAAGCCTGCACCGGTCACGGGCATAGCTGACACTCCTGATCGAGATATCGAAATAATGACGCGGGTGCTACGCCCCACACGCTAGGACAGGGAGTATAAAGCCTTCTGTCGAGAATAAGGCAGGTCTGTCAGCAAAGGGTTCCGGATAAACTCCGTCATCGCACCTTCATCGAAGTGTCACAAAAGATCGGTAGCGTTTCTCGATATTTCAGAGAGATCCTCATGCTCGCCCCGGTCCTCACGCCTCTGCCAACCTTCCCTGCCCTGCTGTTCGGCCTTAGCGGCTGCCTGGTGGACTTCGGTGCGCAGGCCGCAAACTCGCGCGCACCCGGCCATGAGCACACGCAGCTCACACCGGGTGCAAAGGCTATTCTGCAGACCCTGCGTGACCAGAGCATGCCTTGCGCCTGGCTCGATGAACTGCCTGAAAACGTGAGCGCTGCACTGGCTGCACCGGTGAGTGACTGGATGATTCCCGCCCCACGCCCGACCGCAGGCTGGCCCGCCCCGGATGCCTGCTGGATGGCATTGATGGCCCTGAAAGTCAGCCACCTGGATGGCTGCGTACTGATCAGCGGCGACCCGCGCCTGTTGCAGTCCGGGCTGAACGCCGGGCTGTGGACCATTGGCCTGGCATCCTGCGGCCCACTGTGCGGGCTCTCGCCTTCACAATGGCAGGCACTCAGTGATGCCGAACGCGAACGGCGACGCGCGCAGGCCACACTCAAACTCTATTCGCTGGGGGTGCATTCGGTGATCGACCACCTGGGCGAACTGGAATCCTGCCTGGCCGACATCGCACTGCGTCGCAGCAAAGGCGAAAAACCCTGATACATATGCAGCCAGGTGCAGACTGGATTAGTCTTGAGTGAACATGGACCTTTAGCTCTTCGGCGAAGTCCATGAGACAGACTTATCAATCAAGGAGCACCTCATGCCTGCCCGCGAACTGCAAGAACAACTCGATACCCTGCGCGAGCAACTGGAGCACAACCCGCCGATGTCAGAGTCCGAGCGGGAAAATCTGCGCGAACTCATGCAACAAATTGAAACTAAAATTCAGCTGGAACAGGCCACCCACGAGCAGGACAGCAGCCTGGCTGATGGTGTGAATCTGGCCGTCGAGCGTTTCGAGCTGGAGCATCCGACCATTGCCGGGACCTTGCGCAACATCGTGCAGACGCTGGGCAATATCGGGGTCTGATTGGGGAATGCCGTTCTGAACGCTCTGCGCCCGGCCGCTGATGCGCGGTGCGAGGCGGAGTTGTGACGCAGAGCGTCACCCAATGCATGCCGACGCGGAGCGTCGGCACGATAATCCTGAACCTGGAAACGTCAGCCAGTGGGCGCCGACGCGCTGCACCTGCGCTGATGACCACACACCTATCGTTCCTCACGCTCCGCGTGGGAATGTCGCTCCGGACGCTCTGCGTCCGCTCCGCGGGCCTCAGACACTACTGCCGCGCCAGCCTGCGGTTGTCTACGTCGAGCGTTTCAGTGCTGCGGTACGGGTTGATGTCCAGCCCACCGCGGCGCACGTAGCGCGCATACACAGTGAGCTTCGCCGGCTTGAGCAGGCGCTGCAGGTCGAGGAAGATTCTTTCCACGCACTGTTCATGAAAATCCGAGTGCTGGCGGAAGCTGACGATATACGCCAGCAGGCTGGCGTGATCCAGCGCTGCGCCGCGATATTCGACCACTACGCTGCCCCAGTCAGGCTGGCTGGTGACCGGGCAGTTGGATTTGAGCAGATGGCTATGCACGCTCTCTTCCACCACCCGCGAGTCATCACAACGCAGCAACTCGGGCTGCGGTCGGTCGTAGCTGCTGACCGAGATGTCCAGGTCGTCGATACACACGCCCGGCAACGCAGCAACACCCTCCTCTTCGATTTCCGCCAGGCTGCGAATACGCACGCCAACCGGCTTGCCCGCAGCAGCCGAGAGATCCTGTTCGAGGGTGGTCTGCAGCTGTTCGACGGTCGCGAAAGCCGTCTGATTCAACGAATTGAGGTACAACTTGAATGACTTCGATTCGATGATGTTCGGCGATTCGGCCGGGATACTGAACTCGCCAATGGCCACCACCGGCTTGCCGGAAGGCAGCAACCACGACAGCTCGTAGCAATTCCAGAAATCGACACCCTGATAAGGCAGCGTCTGCGCGGTGAGCCCAAGCTCGGCCCATTTGGCGGCACGCGGGATCGGGAACAACAGAGACGGCGTGTAGGTGGCGATGTATTCACTGGACTTGCCCAGCGGCGAGTGTTCGGCTGCGGGATGCATGGCGATACCTGGATCATGAATGAACGCAGCGAGTTTATAGCGTTTGCCTGCGGCTTTCAGCGAAAATCCGCTCTGCCCCGCCACCCTCGCAGGCCGCCCTGCGGCCTCGACGAAGGTGACTCAGGCCCTGTCACTCGTAACGCAGTGCATGCGCTGGCTGGATCTGCGCGGCGCGCCATGCGGGGTAGATGGTCGCCAGAAAGCTCAGGATAAACCCGGCACTGCAGATCAACAGCACGTCACCGGCCTGCAGTTCGGAAGGCAGGTTGCTGATGAAATACACATCGGAACTGAAGATGTGCTGACCGCTGACCCGCTCGACCCAGCCCACCAGGCTGCTGACGTTCAGCGCCGCAATAATCCCCAGGATGCCGCCGATCAAGGTACCGACGATGCCGATGACGGTGCCCTGAACCACGAAGATCGCCATGATCTGCCGCGGCGTGGCGCCGATGGTGCGCAGTATGGCGATGTCTGCGCCCTTGTCGTTGACCACCATGATCAGCGTGGCAATGATGTTGAACGCTGCCACGGCGACGATCATCAGCAGCAACAGACCGATCATGGTCTTTTCCATCTTCATGGCGCTGAACAGGCTGCCCTGGGTGTGGGTCCAGTCATCGGCGCGATAGCCCTCACCCAGACCGGCGGCAATGGCGGTGGACACCTGGGGTGCCTTGTACAGATCCTTGAGCGCCAGCCGCACGCCCTGAACCTGATTGGGCTGCCAGCGTTGCATCTGCGCCGCATCGGCGATGTTGATCAGGCCCATCGAACCATCCAGTTCGGCACCGACCTTGAAGATACCCACGACGGTCAGGCGTTGCATGCGCGGCGTGATGCCGCCAGGAGCGCTGCTGACTTCCGGGACGATCAGGGTCAGCTTGTCGCCGATGCTCAGGCGAAAGCGGCGCGCGGTGATGTCGCCGAGCACTACGCCGAACTCGCCCGGCTTGAGGTCTTCGAGGTTTCCGCGGGTGATGTGCTGCGTGACGATCGACACCTCATGTTCCAGCGCCGGGTCTACGCCGCTGATCTGGATCGGCTGCATCGAGCCCTTGTAGGAGAGCATGCCTTCCATGTCGGTGAACGGCACGGCAGCGGTCACTTCAGGGTTTTTCAGCGCCGCGTCGGCCAGCGGTTTCCAGTCATCGACCGGAGTGCTACCGGCAATCACCGCGTGCGGCACCATGCCGAGAATCCGCGAGCTCATTTCCCGCTGGAAACCGTTCATGACCGACAGCACCACGATCATCGCCAGGACACCGAGTGCCAGACCGATCATCGAGGTCATCGAAATGAACGAGATGAAGCTTTTGCGGCGTTTGGCGCGGGTATAGCGCATGCCGATGAAGATGGGTAACGGTCTGAACATTCGCGAAGCACCGTGGAAAAATACACCGTATAAAAACTGGAACCCGACGCGATGAATTGCGCCGGGCCGGGTCGATCAGGCCTCGACGAGGCGGCCGTCTTCCAGACGCAGGACACGGTCCATTTGCCGGGCCAGGCTCATGTCGTGGGTCACGATCAGAAACGCCGTGCGCGATGACGTGCTCAATTCACGCATCAGGTCCTGAATGCCCTGCGCGGTGTGGTGATCGAGGTTGCCGGTTGGCTCGTCAAGCATCACCAGACCCGGCTGATTGATCAGGGCGCGGGCAATCGCCACGCGCTGACGCTCGCCACCAGACAGCTCCGAAGGCTTGTGCGCCAGACGATGACCGAGGCCGACACGCTCCAGCAATGCAGTGGAGCGCTTGCGGGCTTCGGGGATCGGCGTACGGCCGATCAACAACGGCATGCAGACGTTTTCAAGCGCGGTGAATTCGGGCAGCAGGTGGTGGAACTGGTAGACGAAGCCCAGCGCCCGGTTACGCAGCAGGCCGCGAGCCTTTTCGCCCAGCGCCGACAACTCTTCGCCCGCCAGCCAGACACTGCCTTCGGACGGCGTGTCCAGACCGCCCAACAGGTTGAGCAAGGTACTTTTGCCCGACCCCGAACTGCCGACGATCGCGACACGCTCGCCAGGGTGCAATTCCAGCTGCAGGCCGGACAACACCACCACCGACTCCGGGCCTTCCTCGTAGGATTTACCCAGGTTGCGGCAACTCAATACTGCTTTATCAGACATGCCCGACTCACTCATAACGTAACGCCTCCGCCGGCTGGGTGCGCGCAGCACGCCAGGCGGGATACAGGGTGGCGAGGAAACTCAGGACCAACGCTGCACCACAGACCTGGAACACGTCCTGGGCCATCAGTTGCGAAGGCAGGTAATCAATGAAGTAGACGTCGGCGTTGAGAAACTTGTGGCCGATCAGCCCTTCGAGTGCGGAAATGGCTGCGCTGACATTGAGCGCCGCCAGAATCCCCAGTGCCGCGCCGATCAGCGTGCCAACCACGCCGATCACCGTGCCCTGGACCATGAATATCGCCATGATCTGTCGCGGCGTAGCACCCAGGGTACGCAGAATCGCGATGTCGCCCTTCTTGTCATTGACCACCATCACCAGCGTGGAAATGATGTTGAAGGCCGCCACCGCCACGATCAGCAGCAGCAACAGACCGATCATGGCTTTTTCCATGCGGATCGCCTGATACAGGTTGCCGTGGGTGCGCGTCCAGTCACGCGAGTAGAAATTGTTTTCGCCCAGCTTCTGCGCGATTTCCCACGAAGTGCGTGGCGCGGCGAACAGGTCGTCGAACTTGAGACGCAGGCCCTGCACCTGATTGGGCTTCCAGCGGTGCAGACGGCCCAGGTCATCAAGGTTGGTCAGCCCCAGGAAGCCGTCGATTTCGCCGGCGCCGACGTGAAAGATGCCGGTCACCTCGAAGCGCTTCATGCGCGGGAACATCCCGGCTGGCGTCACCGTCACTTCAGGCGCAACGAAGGTCAGCTTGTCGCCGATGCCGACGCCCAGCTTGGCCGCGGCCTTGTCGCCGATCATGATGCCGAAGCTGCCGGGCGACAGACTGTCGAGCTGGCCCTGCTTGATGAAGTGGTCAATGATCGAGACCTTGCGCTCTTCAAGCGGGTCGATACCGTTGAGCAGCACTTTCTGGACCTTGCCGTCGTGGGTCAGCAAGCCCTGCATCTGGGTGAACGGCGCAACGGCCAGCACCTGCGGGTTTTCCTGAACCTTCGCGGCCAGACCGCGCCAGTCGGTGATCGGGTCAGCCGATTCGATGGTCGCGTGCGGCACCATGCCGAGCACGCGGGTACGCATTTCGTGATCGAAACCGTTCATCACCGATAACACGACTATCATGACCACAACGCCCAGGGCGAGGCCGATCATGGAGGTCAGGGAGATGAAGGAAACAAAATGATTGCGTCGCTTCGCACGGGTGTAGCGCGTGCCGATAAATACAAAAAGAGGTCTGAACATGTAGGAATTTGTTCGCAGGAATGAGGACGTCCGTGTGGCGGGCCTTGACGTGCAGCTTTACACTCGAAACTCTCTGACCACCGCCGCTAGCTTGGGTTCGCCATGTCGACATTAGATGAAGCAGGACGCCGCGAATACTACCGTATCGACGACAGCGTCGCACTGGAAATTAACCCCCTGTCTGCCGCCGACCAGGCAAGCCAGGATGCCATGCAGGACACCTCGACGCTGTTCGACCTGCTCAGCGAGCTGCATGTCAGCGAGTTCGAGTCGCAGCATCTGATGCGCCAGCTCGACGAGCGCGACCGGGTGCTGAACAGTTTTCTCAAGTCGCTGAGCAAGCGCATCGACCTGCTGGGCGAAGTGGTTGCCCACACCGCACTGGGCAAGCTGGGCGCGCCTCAGCCGGTCAAGCTGTCTGAAGGCGGGATTCAGTTCAATTCGCAACAGGCTTTTGCCGTCGGCGAACAACTGTCGATCAAGATGGTGCTCATGCCCCAGGCCGCGGGTCTGATGCTGCGCGCCAGGGTTTCGCAATGCGACACGCTGGCCGACGGCAATTTCTATATCAGTACCGAGTTCGTCAATCTCCCGGATGCGCAGCGCCAGTTACTCGCCCGCCATGTATTGCAGCGTCAGGCTCAGCAGCGGCGTCAGGCGCTGGAACAAGGCCAGCCCTCCGGAAATTGAACGCCCGGCCCCTTTATCACTATCAGTAGCCAGGAGTAAACGTGACCCTTATCTACGGCCACCGCGGCGCCAAGGGCGAAGCACCGGAAAATACCCTGACCAGCTTTCAGGAATGCCTCAAGCACGGCGTGCGCCGCTGTGAACTGGACCTGCATCTTTCAAAGGATGGAGAGTTGATGGTCATTCATGACCCGACCCTCAAGCGCACCACCGACCGGCGCGGCAAGGTCAATGAACACCTGGCCGCCGACCTGGTGACCTATGACGCGCGCAAGGGTGGCCCCGGCTGGGTCTCGCCGTGCCCGATTCCACGCCTGGAAGAACTCTTCGAACAATGCGCTTTCGAGCACTGGCAGCTGGAAGTCAAAAGCGCCTCACGCACTCGCGCCGCCAATACCGTGCTGGCGATTCGTGAAATGGCTCAGCGCCATGGCTTGCTGGACAAGGTGACGATCACCTCCAGCTCACGCGAAGTGCTGCGCGCCGCTCTGGACCTGACGCCGGACATCTCGCGCGGGCTGGTAGCCGAGTACGCCTGGCTCGACCCGTTGAAGGTCGCCCAGAGCTACGGCTGTGAAATTCTGGCATTGAACTGGACACTGTGTACCCCGGAGCGCCTGCAGAAAGCACAGCGTCAGGGCCTGCATGTGTCGGTATGGACAGTCAACGAGCCTGCACTGATGCGCAGGCTCGCTGATTTCGGCGTCGACAGCCTGATTACAGACTTTCCCGGTTTGGCCACCGCCACGCTCGGGAATCACTGAAATCGGTCTCCCCGGCCGGCTCAGGCCACCGGCCGGAGTCGCTTAAAAAAGCCGGTTGAGGCCGTCGTATGCGGCTACCCGATAGGCTTCGGCCATGGTCGGGTAGTTGAACGTGGTGTTGACGAAGTACTTCATGGTGTTCGCTTCACCCGGCTGGCTCATGATTGCCTGACCGATGTGCACGATCTCGGACGCCTGGTCGCCGAAGCAATGCACGCCCAGCACCTCGAGCGTCTCGCGGTGGAACAGGATCTTCAGCATCCCGACCCGCTCACCGGAAATCTGCGCGCGCGCCATGCCCTTGAAGAACGCCTTGCCCACCTCGTAAGGCACCTTGGCCTGCGTCAGTTCGTGTTCGTTCTTGCCGATCGAGCTGATCTCGGGAATCGTGTAGATCCCGGTCGGCACATCGTTGACATAACGCCAGCTGCCATTGTCGACCATGCTGCCCGCGGCCGAACGACCCTGGTCGTAAGCAGCACTGGCCAGGCTTGGCCAGCCAATCACATCGCCTGCGCCGTAGACGTTGGAAACGCTGGTGCGGTAGGTCTCGTCCACTTCGATCTGACCACGACCGTTGGCTTTCAGACCAATGTTCTCAAGACCCAGCTTGTCGGTGTTGCCGGTACGGCCGTTGCACCACAGCAAGGCATCGGCCTTGATCTTCTTGCCGGACTTCAGGTGCAGGATAACGCCGTTATCCAGGCCTTCGACCTTCTCGTACTCTTCGTTGTGGCGAACCATGACGTTGTTGTTGCTGAAGTGATAGCTCAGCGCCTGGGAGATTTCCGAATCCAGGAAGCTCAGCAACTGGTCACGGTTATCCACCAGTTCGACCAGCACGCCAAGGCCGCTGAAGATCGAGGCGTATTCACAGCCGATCACACCGGCGCCATAAATGATCAGCTTGCGCGGGGTATGGCCCAGGCTGAGGATGGTGTCGCTGTCGTAGATGCGCTTGTGACTGAAATCGATGTCGGCCGGCCGATAGGGGCGCGAACCGGTGGCGATGATGATCTGGTTGGCCACCAGCTTTTCCACCACACCGTTGGTGCAGACCACGTTGATGCTGGTCTCGTCGGCAAAACTGCCGGTGCCGAAGAACACGTCGACGCGGTTGCGGGCGTAGTAACTGGTGCGCGAGGCCACTTGCTTGGAGATGACCATTTCGGCGTTTTTCAACACATCCGGAAACGAAAACCAGCGCGGCTCGCCGATGGCACGAAACATCGGGTTGGTGTTGAACTGAATGATCTGCTTGACCGAGTGACGCAGGGCCTTGGACGGAATGGTGCCCAAATGGGTGCAGTTACCGCCCACTTGCCGACGGCTGTCGACCATGGCGACCTTGCGCCCCGCCTTGGCGGCGTTCATTGCCGCGCCTTCTCCGGCAGGGCCGGAACCCAGTACCACTACGTCGTAGTTGTAGACAGCCATGCGTACTCCTTTAAACAGACCGAGGCGCCACTTTGGCATCTCTGGCTAAATCACGCGGCGCAGTCTAGCGCTGCACCGAGGCGGCGAAGATTAACCCTTGGTCGCGTCGAAGGCCAATTTTTGTCTGCACATGGCGCAACTGACCGGATGATCCGGCCCGCTGACTTAGCGCGGCTGCTGCACAACCAGATGATCAAACGACGCGTTGCTGCGGATGATAAAGCGCTTATCGGCACGAATCACAAAAAAAGCAGGGATTTTATGTTCTTGCGCATAATCCCAACCGCGCTGCGGGCCGAGAATCAACAGCAGGGAAGACAGACCGTCAGCCATCAGCGCCGAGGGATGAATGACCGTCACCGACGCCAGACTGTGGCTGATCGGCTTACCGCTCAAGGCATCGAGCGTATCGGAAATGCGCCACCCGGCATGGTCGACGTAGCGACGATAGTCGCCCGACGTAGACACGGCGTAACCTTTCAGCGGAAAAACTTTTTGCGTGACAGTGCCATTATCGAGCGGCGCGTCCAGGGTCACCCGCCAGGGCGAGCCGTCGGGCTTGAGCCCGCTGACTTTCAGTTCACCCGTGGCCTGCACCAGATAATCGTGCAAGCCGAGCGCGTCCATCCGTTCGCTGATCCGATCGACCGCATAGCCGGCGGCGATGCTGTTGAGGTCCACTTGCACGGCGGCACTCTTGCACAACCGGTCGCCGACGATGCGCAGGTTGCGATAACCGACCAGCGCCTGAGTCCGGGCCAGTTGCCGCACCAGCGGCATCTGCTCGAACAGCGTATGAGGCCCCAACCCCCACAGGTCCATCAACGGCTTGACCGTCAGATCGAAGGCTCCGTCGCTCTCCTGCGCCAACTGTTCGCCCACGCCGATCAGTTTCAAGACCGGTTCCGGCATCGCCTGGCAGCTATTGGCAGGTAATGCATTGAAGCGCTCGATATCCGAATCCGCGCGCCAGAGCGACATCTGCTGATCGACCTCGTCCAGAATCGCTTCGACCTCGGGACGCACAGCCGCAGGCTCCGGCTGCCCGGAAGCGCGCGCATACACCACGGAATAATGACTGCCCATAGTCGGCCCGCCAAAGCTTTCCAGCTTGCGTTCCTGACCACAACCACTGCACACCAGCAACACGAGGCACCCTGCAACCTTGCCAAACCTACGCAAACCCATGCCCCGCACTATAAAAAACCTTCAGAGTGACTTGCTGCCATTGGCGAACAAGCCAGAAAAGCGTCCATAACCTGCTCTGACACCCAGTGAACCGTCCCGATACAAGGCCGACCCTCATATTGAGTGGTCGAGGGCCATTAATGCTCCCTGCGCGCCCGGTCTGTTCATCAAGTTTCATCAAAACGACACGCCGCACGTTCTCAATTGTCTTGACCTGTCAAGCGTCAGTTAACTGATAGCAAATCGCCGAAACGGTTGTCTTTGAGCCCTGTTACACATACTGTTACAAGTGTGCATCGCCAGTTGCACACACGAAATGGCGATGCGAACGGGATAAAAACGACAACGGACTCCAAGCCGACGAGCCTGAGCGAGTAACTAAATGGCCTCCACAACAAGTAAGGGCAAAGCGATCTTTCGCGTTGTCAGCGGTAACTTCCTCGAGATGTTCGATTTCATGGTCTATGGCTTCTATGCCACGGCCATCGCAAAAACCTTCTTCCCTTCCGACAGCGCTTTCGCTTCGTTGATGCTGTCGCTGGCGACCTTCGGCGCAGGCTTCCTGATGCGTCCGCTGGGCGCAATCTTTCTCGGTGCCTACATCGACCGTCACGGGCGTCGCAAAGGGCTGATTATCACCCTCGCGATGATGGCAATGGGCACTCTGTTGATTGCCTGCGTGCCGGGCTACTCGACATTGGGCGTCATCGCCCCCTTGCTGGTGCTGCTCGGTCGTTTGCTGCAAGGTTTCTCGGCAGGTGTGGAACTGGGTGGTGTTTCGGTGTACCTGGCTGAAATCTCGACGCCGGGTCGCAAAGGCTTCTTCGTCAGCTGGCAGTCCGCCAGCCAACAGGCCGCCGTGGTCTTCGCCGGCTTGCTGGGCGTGGGTCTCAACCACTGGCTGAGCCCAGAGCAGATGGGTGAATGGGGCTGGCGCGTACCGTTCCTGATCGGCTGCCTGATCGTACCGGCCATCTTCATCATCCGTCGCTCGCTGGAAGAGTCGCCGGAGTTCGAAGCCCGCACGCATCGCCCGACGCTGAGTGAAGTGGTGCGCTCTATCGGCCAGAACTTCGGTCTGGTGCTGGGCGGCATGGCGCTGGTGGTCATGACCACCGTGACGTTCTACCTGATCACCGCTTACACCCCGACCTTCGGCAAGAACGAGTTGAACCTGACCGACCTTGAAAGCCTGCTGGTGACGGTCTGCGTTGGTGTGTCCAACTTCATCTGGCTGCCGATCATGGGCTCGTTCTCGGACCGCATCGGCCGCAAGCCGCTGCTGATTGCGGCGACCGTACTGGCTATCGCCACCGCTTACCCTGCCCTGTCGTGGCTAGTCGCACACCCAAGCTTCGGCAACCTGCTGATGGTCGAGTTGTGGCTGTCGTTCCTGTATGGCTCCTACAACGGGGCAATGGTTGTGGCGCTGACCGAGATCATGCCGGTCGACGTCCGCACCACCGGCTTCTCGCTGGCCTACAGCCTGGCGACTGCAACCTTCGGTGGTTTTACCCCGGCGGCCTGTACTTACCTGATTCACGTACTGGACAACAAGGCAGCGCCAGGTATCTGGCTGACCGGCGCAGCGGTGCTGGGTCTGGTTGCGACGCTGATACTGTTCCGCAAGGGTGGGCAAAAGCTTGAAGCGCCTGTCGCGGCTTCCGCCAGCTGATCGATCGCGGCATTGCAACAAGAAAACCCCGGCTCGAGAGTCTCTCGGCCGGGGTTTTGCGTTTTCAGACCTTGCGTTTCCAGGGCCGAAAGCTGAGCCAGAGCAGCACGCCAGGCAATTGCAGCGTAATCATGAGGCCCAACGACCACTGATAAGCCTCAAGCGGGTGACCGGCACCCTGGGGCGCTGGCCACAGATTAAGTACTGCTCCCATCAGCCACTGCAGGAAAAACGCCAGCACGAACACCACCAGATTGAACGAGGAACTGACCCTGCCCGCCAGCTCCGGCGACACCGATTGCGCCACAATGGCGTAGTTCATGGTCGTCGAGATGCCAAAGAAGCTGAAGCCCATGGCAATCAGGTAAGGCGATACCGGCAAGCCGCTGGCCATCAGCACCTGAAAGCCGATGAAGATCAGCATACCGGTGCCACAGATCATGATCGGCTGTACGCCGAACCTGCGCAGATAATCGGTGATCGCGCCGAACGTCAGAGACCCTGCCACCATCGCGATGGCCCCGAACAACAGCACATTGGCCATAGCGGAATCACTCAGGCCGGCCATATCGCGTAGCCACGGCCCCATCCAAAGAGACAGTACCGACATGTAGATGGCGTGCGCGAACACCGAGTACAGCGCCAGACGCCAGAACGTCCACGACGAGTACAGTTTGCCGACCGCAGCAAACATATCGCTGTAGCGAGTGTTTTTGCTCTCGTAGGCTTTGGGAACGCTGAGGTGTATGACCACCGCCACACAAAAGGTCAGCAGCGCCAGAACCAGAAACGCCTCTCGCCAGGTCAACCAGCTCAGCAGCGCATGCAAAGGCGTGGTCGACGCCATCGCACCCAGCCCGCCGATCGACAGCAGGCAGGCAGTACTCAGTGGCAAACGCTCGACCGGCAACCAGATGGCGCACGCCTTGATCGCACTCATCAGCGAGCCCGCTACCCCCAGGCCAATCAGCCCTCGCCCGATCAACAACCCTGTCTCGGTGCTGGAAATACTGAAGATGACCGAACCGGCGACCGCGAACAGCAGCATCGGCGCCTGAACGCTGCGTGGCCCATAGCGGTCCAGCAGGACGCCGAGCGGAATCTGCGCGGCTGCGAAGGTCAGAAAATACACACCAGTCAGCAAGCCCAGACTGCTGGCGGGCAAGCTCAGGTCGGTCTGCAGGTCGACGTAAATCACTGCGTTGACGGTGCGAAACAGGTAGGAAACAAAATGCCCCAGCCCAAAGGGGATGAAGATCGTCAGAAACAGCAGGAAGAAGCTGCTTTTGAGGGGGTGTTGCGAACCGTCCAGGGCCGAACTGCTCATCCTTGCTGACTCCATCGTCCAGAAAATCTGCGCGTGACAGATTCTCATGGTCAGCCACAAAACAAAACGGGCCGAAGCCTGCTTGCGCAGGGTTCGGCCCGTTTATCTGCTGTCCCGGTCAGACCGGGCAGCTCAAGCGTTCAACGTTTACTGCGGAAAAGCTGGCGGATTGACGTCTGCCATGTCTTCCATCACGCGAACCACCTGATGGCTGTAACCGAACTCGTTGTCGTACCAGACATACAGCACAACGCGGTTGTCGTTGACGATGGTGGCTTCGGCGTCCACCACACCGGCGTGACGCGAGCCGACGAAGTCAGTGGAGACCACTTCCTGCGAGTTCACGAAGTCGATCTGCTTGTGCAGGTCCGAGTGCAGCGCCATGTAGCGCAGGTACTCGTTCATTTCTTCGCGAGTGGTCTGCTTCTCGAGGTTGAGGTTGAGAATGGCCATGGACACGTTCGGCGTCGGAACGCGGATCGCGTTGCCGGTCAGCTTGCCGGCCAGCTCGGGCAATGCCTTGGCAGCAGCGGTGGCCGCACCGGTTTCGGTGATGACCATGTTCAACGCGGCGCTACGGCCGCGACGATCGCCCTTGTGGAAGTTGTCGATCAGGTTCTGGTCGTTGGTGTACGAGTGAACCGTTTCGACGTGACCGTTGGTGATGCCGAACTTGTCGTTGACCGCCTTGAGCACCGGCACGATGGCGTTGGTGGTGCAGGATGCCGCCGAGACGATCTTGTCGTCCGCAGTGATTTCACCGTGGTTGATACCGTGCACGATGTTCTTCAGCTTGCCTTTGCCCGGCGCGGTCAGGACCACGCGGTCGATGCCCGGGCAGGCCAGATGCTGACCCAGACCTTCGGCATCGCGCCATACACCGGTGTTGTCCACCAGTAGAGCGTCCTTGATACCGTACTGGGTGTAATCCACCTCGGACGGGTTCTTGGCGTAGATCACCTGAATCAGGTTGCCGTTGGCGGTGAGCGTGCTGTTGGCTTCGTCGATGGTGATGGTGCCATCGAACGGACCGTGAACCGAGTCACGGCGCAGCAGGCTGGCGCGCTTGACCAGATCGTTTTCCGCGCCCTTGCGGACCACGATGGCGCGCAGACGCAGGCCGTCGCCACCACCGGTCTTCTCGATCAGGATCCGCGCCAGCAGGCGACCGATACGACCGAAACCGTACAGCACGACGTCGGTGCCCTTGCGTGGGCTGGCGCCTTGCTGACCCACTACACTGGCCAGTTCTTCACGGACGAACTGCTCTGGCGTGCGGCCATTGCCTTCGGTCTTGAACTTCACCGCCAGCTTGCCCAGGTCCACCGAAGCGGCACCCAGCTTGAGCTCGCTCATCGCCTTGATCAGCGGGAACGTCTCGTGTACGGACAACTCAACCGCATCGGACTGACGATGACGCGCAAAGCGGTGAGCTTTGAGAATCGCGATGACTGAACGGTTGATCAGGCTACGGCCATAGATCGAGCTCACCACATTATTATTGCGGTAGAGCTGACCGATGAGCGGGATCATCGCTTCGGCGAGAGCTTCACGATCAATCCATTCACCAAGACACTGGTCGGGCTTCTGAGTCACGGGAACCTTCCACATGTAGGGGCTGAAAAAAGGGGCTACATTATGACTGCGCCTTTGTTTATGAGCAATGCACGGCTGTCATATCGACGCGCACTACATAATTTTCGCCCGTAAATACTCGGTAATACTCCGGAAAACTGACAGCCACCACCTTCCCCCGTTACAATCGCCGCCCCTGTTGCAACGCCTGGAGCCCGACCTTCCCGTGCCAGTTCTGCGTCTACCGCATCTTTCTGCCGCTGCAGGCAAACAACACTGGGGCAATCTTCCCGGTGCCACACTGAGCCTGGCCATTGCCGAAGCCGCCAGCGCGGCCAAGCGCTTCACCCTGCTGCTGACCGCCGACAGCCAAAGCGCCGAGCGGCTCGAGCAAGAGCTGAAGTTTTTTGCACCTACGCTGCCGGTTCTGCACTTCCCGGACTGGGAAACTCTGCCCTACGACCTGTTTTCGCCGCACCAGGACATCATTTCCCAGCGTATTGCCAGCCTCTATCGCCTGCCGGAACTGGAGCATGGCGTTTTGGTAGTTCCCATCACCACCGCCCTACATAGACTGGCGCCGACCAAATTTCTGCTCGGCAGCAGCCTGGTGCTGGATGTCGGCCAGAAGCTCGATGTGGAAGCCATGCGTACGCGCCTGGAAGCCAGCGGCTACCGGTATGTGGATACGGTCTACGAACATGGCGAGTTCACCGTGCGCGGGGCGCTGATCGATCTGTTCCCGATGGGCAGCAAGCTGCCGTTTCGGATCGACCTGTTCGACGATGAAATCGAAACGCTGCGCACCTTCGATCCGGACACCCAGCGCTCCATCGACAAGGTCGAGTCGGTGCGCCTGTTGCCTGCCCGTGAATTCCCGTTACAGAAAGAAGAAGTCACACGCTTCAAGGCGCGCTTTCGCGAGCGCTTCGATGTGGACTTCCGACGCAGCCCGATTTTCCAGGACTTGAGCAGCGGCATCACGCCTGCCGGCATCGAGTACTACATTCCGTTGTTCTTCGAGGAAACCTCGACGCTGTTCGATTACCTGCCGCAGGACACCCAGGTGTTTTCCCTGCCGGGCATCGAACAGGCTGCCGAGAACTTCTGGAACGATGTGCGCAATCGCTATGAAGAACGCCGCGTCGACCCTGCGCGGCCGCTGCTGCCGCCCGCAGAATTGTTTCTACCGGTAGAAGACTGTTTCGCGCGCCTGAAAAACTGGCCGCGCGTGGTTGCCAGCCAGCAGGATGTCGACGCCGGTGCCGGACGCGAGCGCTTCCCGGCGCAGTCCCTGCCGGACCTGTCCATCGAAGCCAAGGCCACTCAACCACTGGCGGCCCTGTCGACGTTTCTGGATGACTTCCCCGGTCGCGTGCTGTTCACCGCCGAGTCCGCCGGACGCCGGGAAGTACTGCTGGAACTGCTCGAACGCCTCAAGCTGCGCCCCAAAACCGTCGACAGCTGGCTGGATTTCGTCGACGGCAAGGACCGACTGGCAATCACCATCGCACCGCTTGACGAAGGCCTGCTGCTGGAACAACCAGCCCTGGCGCTGATCGCAGAAAGCCCGCTGTTCGGCCAGCGCGTCATGCAGCGCCGTCGCCGCGAAAAGCGCACCGACGGCGGCAACAACGATGCGGTCATCAAGAACCTCACCGAGCTGCGCGAAGGCGCGCCGGTGGTGCACATCGATCATGGCGTGGGTCGTTATCTCGGGCTTGCGACGCTGGAAGTCGAAAACCAGGTCGCCGAATTCCTGATGCTGGCCTACGCCGAAGACGCCAAGCTGTACGTCCCGGTCGCCAACCTGCACCTGATTGCGCGTTACACCGGCAGCGACGACGAAACCGCGCCGCTGCACCGCCTGGGTTCGGAAACCTGGCAGAAAGCCAAACGCAAGGCTGCCGAGCAGGTCCGTGACGTGGCCGCCGAACTGCTGGATATCTACGCGCGTCGCGCGGCCCGCGAAGGCTATGCGTTTGCCGACCCGAAAGCCGATTACGCGACCTTCAGCGCAGGCTTCCCGTTCGAAGAGACACCGGATCAGCAGACCACCATCGACGCCGTGCGCGCCGACATGCTGGCGCCCAAGCCGATGGATCGTCTGGTCTGTGGCGACGTGGGTTTCGGCAAGACCGAAGTGGCCATGCGTGCCGCCTTCATCGCCGTGCATGGCGGGCGTCAGGTGGCCATTCTGGTGCCGACCACCCTGCTCGCGCAGCAGCACTACAACAGTTTCCGCGACCGTTTCGCCGACTGGCCGGTGACCGTCGAGGTGATGAGCCGCTTCAAGTCGGCCAAGGAAGTCAGCGCCGCAGTTGCCGATCTGGCCGAGGGCAAGATCGACATCGTCATCGGCACGCACAAGCTGTTGCAGGATGACGTCAAGATCAAGAACCTCGGCTTGGTGATCATCGACGAAGAACACCGGTTTGGCGTGCGCCAGAAAGAACAGCTCAAGGCGCTGCGCAGCGAGGTCGATATTCTGACCCTGACCGCAACGCCGATCCCGCGCACCCTGAACATGGCCGTGTCGGGCATGCGCGACCTGTCGATCATCGCTACGCCACCGGCGCGCAGGCTGTCGGTGCGCACTTTCGTGATGGAGCAGAACAAGCCGACCATCAAGGAAGCCCTGCTGCGTGAGCTGTTGCGCGGCGGCCAGGTCTATTACCTGCACAACGACGTCAAGACCATCGAGAAATGCGCCGCCGATCTGGCCGAGCTGGTGCCGGAAGCGCGTATCGGCATCGGCCACGGGCAGATGCGCGAGCGCGAACTCGAACAGGTGATGAGCGACTTCTACCACAAGCGCTTCAATGTGCTGATCGCCTCGACCATCATCGAGACCGGCATCGACGTGCCGAGCGCCAACACCATCATCATCGAGCGCGCCGACAAGTTCGGTCTGGCCCAGCTGCACCAGTTGCGCGGTCGTGTCGGGCGCAGTCACCACCAGGCTTACGCCTACCTGCTGACCCCGCCACGCAAACAGATTACCCACGACGCCGAAAAGCGTCTGGAAGCGATTGCCAATACTCAGGACCTGGGCGCGGGCTTCGTGCTCGCCACCAATGACCTGGAGATCCGTGGCGCAGGCGAACTGCTCGGGGACGGCCAGAGCGGCCAGATCCAGGCGGTGGGCTTCACCCTGTACATGGAAATGCTCGAGCGCGCGGTGAAGTCGATTCGCAAGGGCGAACAGCCCAATCTCGATCAGCCGCTGGGCGGCGGACCGGAAATCAACCTGCGCGTGCCGGCCTTGATCCCCGAAGCCTATCTGCCGGATGTGCACACGCGCCTGATTCTCTACAAGCGCATTGCCAACGCCGCTGACGAAGAGGCCCTCAAGGACCTGCAGGTCGAAATGATCGACCGCTTCGGCCTGCTTCCGGAGCCGACCAAGAATCTGGTGCGTATCACGCTGCTCAAACTGCACGCCGAACAGCTGGGCATCCGGAAAATCGACGGTGGCCCGCAAGGTGGCCGTATCGAGTTCGCGGCCGAGACGCCGGTTGATCCTTTGACCCTGATCAAGCTGATCCAGAGCCAGCCCAACCGCTACAAGTTCGAAGGCGCCACGCTGTTCAAATTCATGGTTCCCATGGAGCGCCCGGAAGAGCGCTTCAACACGATCGAAGCGCTGCTTGAGCGCCTGACCCCGAAAACTGCTTGAAGGATTCACGCATGCTTCTGTTTCGTTCATTGATCCTGCTGCTGACGCTGATCGCGCCGGCCGCGTTCGCCGATGGCCTGTATCAGGTCGAGATTCTGCTGTTTCGCCAGAGCGGCGAGCCGGCCTCGACCCGCCAGCTTGTACCGGAAAACTGGGACAAAGGCGCACAGAAGATCGACGCGAACGATGAACGAAGCCCCGCGCTCAATGATCTGGCGAGCAAACTGCAAGGCAGCGGCCACTATGAAGTACTGATGCAGCGCGCCTGGCAGCAGAGC
This sequence comes from Pseudomonas sp. MEJ108, assembly GCF_030208985.1. Classification (NCBI taxonomy): domain Bacteria; kingdom Pseudomonadati; phylum Pseudomonadota; class Gammaproteobacteria; order Pseudomonadales; family Pseudomonadaceae; genus Pseudomonas; species Pseudomonas sp. MEJ108. The sequence continues at coordinate 81,643 of NZ_JARVSW010000019.1, read as the reverse complement.
ATCGGCACCGAACCGGGAAAAGTCGCCATCACCAGTGGTGAAGAGCGGCTTGGGCATTTCCCGATCGAGGGTACCGTGAGTCTGGCGATGGCACGCTTCACCGATATTGGTGCACAATTCTGGGTCAACCAGCTGGACCCGCATGGCGTGGTCATCAGCAGTGAACGATTGAAGCAGACTGCCAGGGTAAAGAACGGTGAGCTGACCTATCTGGACAATGGCAACCTCGCGTTGCTGATCAAGGTTTCTCCTCTTTGATCTTTACGTACGCAAGGGACGCCCAAGCGTCCCCTTTCTTTTTGAGCATCGCTGCGGCGTAGGGCTTTTTAAAACTTGTCGTCCATTCTCGAAAAAGTCCTGGCTGCGGCCTGGACAGACCTATTCCACGAGCGAACGCTTGAGCGAGGGCGCGACTACGCCCGGCAAAAACGCATCGTGCTGGAAGACTCCAGCCCGCAGATCATCCGCACCGCCTGTCGGGGCTCGGGCCTGGAAATCTACACCCAGACGCTGCTGTTCAAGGACCCCGATCGCTACAAAAATTACCTGACCTGCAAATGCACCTGCCCGGTTCGCAACGACTGCAAACACTGCGTGGCCGCTCTGCTGTTTCTGCAGGACCCGCACAACCGTCCGCTGCTGCAGGCCGCGCTGGCCTCGCACCAGCAAGAGATGGAAAAGCCTGTCGAACAAAAGCCCAGGTTGCCGGAGCGCCTGATCGATGACCTGCAGCCACGGCCCAGGCTGATTCTGGCCAGCATCGAGTTCAGTGCCTACGAGCCACGCAACGGGCGCATGCAGCGGCACATTCAGCACCGTGCCGCGCTGGCCTTTGCCTACGGCAAGCATTACGCGGTCGGCACCACCAACGTCAGCATTCTGGTCAGTTCGCTGGGCAGCGATCTGGTGAACCAGAAAAGCGACATCATCGAACACACCGATACTGAAACCCTGCGCATCCGTCGTCAGGGCGAACGGGAGCGGCAGTTGCGTCAGGAACTGGCCGATCTGGGTTTCAAGGTTGCCACCCGGCAAAGCAAGGCACTGCCCGACAGCGCCGGCGACATGTACGAACTGCCCAACGACAAGGCCTGGCTGCATTTTGTCCTCGATGACCTGCCGCGGCTGCGCGAGCAAGGCTGGGAAATCGACATTCAGGAAGAGTTCGGCTTCGACGTCACGCCGGTGGAAGACTGGTACGCGGTCATCGATGAAGAGAACGAACGCGACTGGTTCGACCTGGAGCTGGGCATCATCGTCAACGGCGAGCGCCTGAGCCTGCTGCCGATCCTGATCAACCTGATCCGCAGCCATCCCGAACTGATGAGCCCATCAGCCGTGGCCAAGCGCGGGGACGAAGAACAACTGCTGGTGCAGCTCAATCACTTCACGCAAAGCGGCGGCAGCCCGGTACAGATCGCCCTGCCCTACGGCCGGCTCAAGCCGGTACTGGCGACGCTGGGGGACTTCTACTGGCGTCAGGAGGGCAACAACGCGCTGCGCATGAGCAAAGCCGATGCGGCACGCCTTACCCAGCTCGAAGACCTGCCGCTGACCTGGCAGGGCGGCGACCGCCTGCGTCACTTTGCCGAACGCCTGATCAACATCAAGGACGCGCCGGTCAGCCTGCCCGACGGGCTGAACGCTACGCTGCGCCCGTATCAGCTGGAAGGCCTGAGCTGGATGCAATCGCTGCGCGAGCTGGAAGTCGGCGGCGTGCTGGCCGACGACATGGGCTTGGGCAAGACCCTGCAGACCCTGGCCCACCTGCTGATGGAAAAACAGGCCGGACGCCTCGATCGCCCGGCACTGGCGGTCATGCCGACCAGCCTGATCCCCAACTGGCTGGACGAGTCCGAGCACTTCACCCCGGACCTCAAAGTGCTGGCCCTGTACGGTGCCAACCGCCATCAGGATGCCGGCAATCTTCAGGATTACGACCTGATTCTGACCACCTACGCGCTGCTACCCCGGGACCTGGAGTTGCTCGAAAAGCAGCCCTTCCACGTGCTGATTCTCGATGAAGCGCAGTACATCAAGAACCCCAACAGCAAGGCCGCCCAGGCCGCACGCAACCTCAACGCCCGCCAGCGCCTGTGCCTGAGCGGTACGCCGCTGGAAAACCACCTGGGCGAGCTGTGGTCGCTGTTTCACTTCCTGATGCCCGGCTGGCTGGGCAACAGCAAGGAATTCAACAGCAACTACCGCACCGCCATCGAAAAGCATGGCAACCAGGACCGCCTGCATCACCTCAATGCGCGTATCAAGCCATTCCTGCTGCGTCGTACCAAGGAACAGGTGGCGACCGAACTGCCACCCAAGACCGAGATCATCCACTGGGTCGACCTCAACGACGCGCAGCGCGATGTGTACGAAACCGTGCGCCTGGCGATGGACAAGAAGGTCAGGGACGAAATCACCCGCAAAGGCGTGGCACGCAGCCAGATCATCATTCTCGAAGCGCTGCTCAAGCTGCGTCAGGTCTGCTGTGACCTGCGCCTGGTCAATCAGGACATGCCGGTCAACAGCAAACAGGGCACCTCGGGCAAGCTCAACAGCCTGATGGAGATGTTCGAAGAACTGCTGGCCGAAGGTCGCAAGATTCTGTTGTTCTCGCAGTTCACTTCGATGCTCAGCCTGATCGAGGAAGAGCTCAAGCAACGCGGTATCGCCTACGCCCTGCTGACCGGCTCGACCCGCGATCGCCGCACGCCGATTCATGACTTCCAGAGCGGCAAGCTGCCGATCTTCCTGATCAGCCTGAAAGCCGGCGGCACCGGCCTCAACCTCACCGCCGCCGATACCGTGATCCACTACGATCCGTGGTGGAACCCGGCAGCGGAAAATCAGGCGACCGACCGTGCGTACCGTATCGGCCAGGACAAGCCGGTGTTCGTTTACAAGATGATTGCGCGTGGCACCGTGGAAGAGAAAATCCAGCGCCTGCAGCGGGAAAAATCAGCGCTGGCCTCAGGTGTGCTCGACGGACGCACAACCGGCGACTGGAAGCTGCGCGACGAAGATTTGCAGGCGCTGTTCGCGCCATTGCCCGCCGCACCGAAGAAAACCCGCAAGTAGGCGTGTCAGGCGCTTATTCGACCGCCACCTGCTGGAGAATCTGCGCCGTCGACAGGACCGTAGCGTACTCGCCATGCAGATTGGCCAGCGACATTGCGTGCACCTCTTCGGCACTGCGCGGCGTGCCGAAGAAGTCCTTTTGATCAAAGGTAAAGCAGGCATCGTGCGCAACCAGCACGTCAAACCCCAGATTACCGCCACTGCGCGCGGTCGACTCGACAGAGTTGTTGGTGACCACACCGGCGATCACCAGCTGCCTGATCCCGTCGGAGCGTAACCACATTTCCAGAAAGGACCCGCAAAACGCATCGGGGACCTGCTTGCTCAGCTCACGCTCATCGGCTTGCGGCACGAACGCTGGCTGGTACTCGACCCCTGACTGTTGCGGCCAGAACACTGATTCGGGTGATGTCGAAAAATGCCGGACGTGAATCACCGGCCGCCCGGATTGCCGCCAGGCATCGAGCAGAGCGCTGACATGGCTCTCCGCCAGCGGGTTATTGCGCCGTCCGAGCCTGGGATGATGGATGCCCTGCTGCAGGTCGATCAGGATCAGCGCGCTGTTGCCTTGAATATCCATGATGAATCAGTCCGAACTTTTGGTTCAGCAAGACTATCGCAATCAAGGTCTATTCTGGTCGCAATCGTCGACAGGCTCAGGCTTGTCCGAGACCTGCCCCCAAGGAGAACATCATGATCGAACACCTTAAACTCGCCGGCAAAGTAGCGCTCGTGCAGGGCGGCTCACGTGGCATCGGCGCAGCCATCGTCCAGCGCCTGGCCAAAGAGGGCGCTGCCGTGGCGTTTACCTACGTCAGCTCCGAGGTCAGCGCTCTGGAGATTCAGGACAGCATCGTCGCCAATGGCGGCCGCGCATTGGCCATTCGCGCAGACAGCGCCGACGAAAAAGCCATCCGCCAGGCCGTGCAGACCACTGCCGAGACCCTTGGCAGGCTGGATATCCTGGTCAACAACGCCGGCATTCTGGCCATCGCGCCGCTCAATGAATTCAGCATGCAGGACTTCGACAAGACCCTGGCCATCAACGTGCGCAGCGTATTCATCGCCAGCCAGGAAGCCGCCCGGCATATGGAAGAAGGCGGCCGCATCATCAACATCGGCAGCACCAACGCTGACCGCATGCCCTTTGCGGGCGGCGCCACGTACGCCATGAGCAAATCGGCGCTGATCGGCCTGACCAAAGGCATGGCCCGCGACCTCGGCCCGCAAGGCATCACCGTCAACAACGTTCAGCCCGGCCCGGTGGACACCGACATGAACCCGGCGCAGGGCGAATTCGCCGAAACACTGAAAGCGCTGATGGCCCTGCCCCGCTACGGCACCAGCGAAGAAATCGCCAGCTTCGTCGCCTACCTCGCAGGCCCTGAAGCGGGCTACATCACCGGTGCCAGCCTGACCATCGACGGCGGCTTCAGCGCCTGACGCCACCACCACAAGCGGCCCTTTGCCCAAGGGCCGCATCCCCCGCCAGGGCCTTTTACTGGCGAATCAGCGTTTATTTGCTTAAGCGCATGAAAAATCTGAAAAAAAGTTTTGCGTTAGGAAAAGCTTTCGACTACATTAGCGCGCCTCGGCAGACACAACGTTGTCGTCGAGATACGGTGAGGTGTCCGAGTGGCTTAAGGAGCACGCCTGGAAAGTGTGTATACAAGAAATTGTATCGAGGGTTCGAATCCCTCCTTCACCGCCATATTGATGCAACACAAAACCCCTGAATTCTGAAAGGAATTCAGGGGTTTTGTGGTTTCTGGGGTCTGAAAAAATGGCCGTGGGACGCTCCATGGGACAGATATGGGACAGAACAGCAAGATTCGCTGTCTTGCTGCTCTCAGCTGTAGTGAGGCCTGAAAAGCGCTGGTCCGGCGCAGCGCATCGACTGACGAGGAACGCAGGCCATGGCTTTAGGGAATTTCAGATGCCGCCTGCGGGATTCCGTGGAAATACTCGCGACCCACAAAAGCGATGTTAAAACTCGGCTTTATCTAGCAATTAATAATCGTCTCGTTTTTGCCAATGTTCCTGAAGTGCCTGAGCTGCCCGAGCAATTCAGAATTGCCATGCCCCTTTGGCTCATGTCGCCGTTTATGTGGAATGGAAAATCAACCAAAGGTCCGGAGAGACAGTGGAGCTTGGTAAGCAGGATCATGCTTTGGCGTCTTGTGACCGCGCCCCAGAGACTCGCTGACTGCTGCCATTAAGTGCGCAAGTCAAGCATGTGCAGCGCTGGCCCTACATACAGCCCTTGTAGCTCTCTGAAGCGAGTCCGTTGAGGCTGGAACTATTTTCCACGTTAAGCCACTCAACCTATCCATGATCACTGGAGCCCCCCCATGCCTCGCATTAACCCGACTAGCTTTACTGGAATCTATATTGAAACGACAGGCAATCCGAATCGAAGTGACTACTACAAGGAGACCACATCTGCGTTGGATGAGCTGAATAGAGGACACGCCGGTCGGACGGTAATTCGCAATATTGAGGCCGCCTGTGAAATGGATCCGGAGAAGCGGGTGGTCATCTCCAAGACAGATCAGGGCTCGGAAGCCAACATGCCAGGGCACTGGACTGGCTGCGCGCGGCCGACTCGCGACCCTTTTGTACCCTTTGTAGCCGGGAGAGGCGAGTCTGTCGCGGTACGATATAACTCTAGGTTTGGTAGACGGTTCGATGACCAGTCTGTCAATGGGCAACCTGACCCAAGCCTTGCTTACGTCTTTCTCGGTCATGAACTTATTCATGCATCCAGAACGTTACAAGGTACTCAATACCGAGTGAGTCGAGGCCGACCGGATGTCGACGAAGATAGCGGAGCGGCGGAGGAAGAACTCCGAACGGTTGGCATCGGGCAGTACGAAGACGAATATCCGTCAGAAAACGCAATACGTCGCGAGCATGGATTGGCGCCTCGCACAAGTTACTCAGGGAATACAGGAACAAATCTTCGTGAGCCGCCTGAACGGAACTCGCAATATACGGAGGCACGGCTCAGATCGCTCAACGCCAGACGCTGGTCAGATATGTAATCCAGCTGATGGAGTACCGGGCGGCTTTGTAGCTGGCGTTGATGGGTATGGGGAGCCATGGAACATCGTGCGCATAGGTGCCGTAGGCTTAGCGCACGATGTTCCCGAATTCTGTGGGCGCTCCCCTCTTCTCTTTGCTACGTGGCGGTTCTGGCTGTCGCCAGGCAGCTTCATGGTCGGCAGCAATTGCCCGCGCACCATCCACGGATCAGCACAAGCAGCATCAGCCCTTGCGCCGTATTCTTACCTCTCGTCCCCGCATGGTCGGATGCTGGCGACGTTTCTCTCCGGCATTGCGGAGTTCGAACGTTATCTGATCTGCGAGCGAATCAAATCGGGTCTCGCGGCTGCTCGTGCTCGAGGACGTAAACTAGGGAGCCAAGCGGGAGTACGTCCAAAATCCGACAAGCTTGACCCAAAAGTCATGGACGCAATTGAAGCATGCCGCAGCTACAGGTGAATCGCCTGAGATCCTGATATCAACAAAAGCACCTTCACTGAAATTGCGCGCAGGCATCGCGAAGCGGCTTAGGGTGTCATTTCGCTCCCAGCCGCAACCCCCCCCCCTATTTTGTCCGTTTTCTCTCTCACCCCCAAGTATCTGAGGACCTGAGGGGGGGAAGTGCGCCTGACATTAACGAAACACGTCGTAAAGTCGCATAGGACCCGTTTTTAGAGGCCGATGAGGCGTGAAAAAAGCGTTTCCCCAACATCAATGCCACCTTAGCATCACGCAGAGGATGCCTTTTTCGACTGATTGCACACTACGTTACCTTTGTATGGAACCGAACCCATCTCAAGGGCCACTCAAGCAGCGCAACATATCTACGACATAGATGTATGCACACGGGAGTGTAATTTTCAGGTAATCCTGGATGGTCCATTGGACTCCCTGCCAAACCATGTCAGCAACAATTGGGGTAGCGCCAATAGTTGCAATTTCAAGCGATCATATAGCTCAATTAACTTCTTAGGATAGTCATGATCACTCCGTCTCGATACCCAGGCATCTATATCGCCCCCCTCAGTAGCGAACCGACAGCAGCTCACACATTCAAAGAACAGGCAGAGGAAGCGCTTGACCATATCAGCGCCGGCCCCTCTGGCGATAAGCTATTGCGAAAAATATCCACTCTTGCCAGTCAAAAAGATAGAAAAGTCACACTAAAAGAGATTGAAATAAATAACCAGTGTTATACCGAAGCTGTTCTGAGCAGGAGGCAACTGGAAAAGTACGAACCAGAAAACTTTAACGAGAATCGACACATTGCATCACAGCTATCACGAAAGGGGACCTTTACCAAAGGTGAAGGAAGCAATGCGATTATTGGCTGGTCACCAGACAAAGCAAGCATACGCTTAAATCAGAATGGCTCACCGTTACACCTTGGAATGGATAACGACGACAAAATCACGACCTTGGCTCATGAGCTCGTTCATGCTCGACACGTGTTAAGTGGGAGTTCCTTAGCGGATGGCGGAGATCGCTATAATCCACGTACGGGATCTGGCAAAGAGGAACTTAGGGCCGTTGGATTAGACAAGTACCGCTATTCACTTACAAAAAAACCGTCAGAGAACTCCATCCGTGCTGAACACGGTCTGCCTCTGCGCATGAAGTACAGGCCACATCAATAGGACAACCTACTGTAAGTAAATTCAAAGTGGTCTTCGGATCCCGGTGACCTGCATAGGCTGTCAATTCATGCAGTTTCCACCCCGCACGGGCCAAATGGGGTGAGTCGCAGATGACGAAAAGTGTGTGTGCTAAGGCAGGACAGATTTGAGTCTGTGGCCCATCTTTCTACCGTTTTACTCCACGTCCACCGCGTGAGTGCCAAACCACGATTGCGATCAGACTCGGATCGAAACAGGGCTCCTTTTGACCAACCGGCCAGACGAAGCGCATGAAGATGCGTTCCAAGCATCGGCGCAATGTCCGGGCTGTAGCACACGACGCGGCTGCGTCGGCCTTTGGTCGTCTCTGCGCGCACTGAAATGAGTCGATGGGCGAGATCCAGGTCTTCGATTCTCAGGGCCACCAGTTCGGCACGACGGAGCGCACCGCAGTACGCCAACGAGAGCATAAGCCGATCACGAATAGACGACCTGGCCGCGATACTCAGAAAGTATCGCCACTGCTCATCCGTGGGGATGTCGGGCAGCTTTATCAAGCGAGATACCAGCCCTCTCACAAAGCCTGAATGTCCAGGGACCTGACACAAGCGGCCGTGCTGGCCGCGAGGTACCGGATTCTGTGCGCAACGCCCCTGAAAGACCAGGTAGTCGTACCACAGGCGGATCGCGGTGAGGCGCTGGTGCAAGGTCGAATTCGCCACCGCGTTTTCTTGCCCGGGCAGTAGCCGACGGATGTAGAGCGTTACTTGCTCAAATGTGACGGATTCAGCCTCCAGACCGGAGGCTTCGCAGTGGAGCAAGTAAATGCGCCAATCCCCTGCCGTACGCATCCAAAGTAGCCGGCGCTCTTCCCAGGTTATCGAGCAGTGTCAGCCATTCCTGAACGCTTGGGTAGCGGTGAAGCACGTGCTCATAAGAGGCAGTTGTAGAGGCCATGGCGATCCCCCAGAACGTCGACAGAATCAGGGTAGCTCAGAAGCATTCCACCTAACTTACTAGAGGGCATAGTTACTGCTGAACGCCAGGATGCCCTTGCGCTTCAACAAATCCTTGACCTGATAATAAGGCGCGCCCATCTTGACGTGATCTTTCGCATCATAGCTGCGGGCGATCACACAGCCGTCGTTATATATGAATGATACTAACTGCTAGCAGCTCACAACCTACTGATATTCAAGTTAAATTATTCATTAATAGATATTCCGGTTAGATCATGCAGGTCTGATCCAGACAGCCCGGTGGTCCATGAAGGCTACCGGGCTCTTTGTCATTGGCCGAGAAGCCACGTATCAGTGCCTGTCCAAGAGACACTGGCTGAGCTCGCCGCGATTCACTAACATCTCGACGATCAGCCAGTGTGGATTATTGCACTATCCCACCAGATGGTTATCTGCTGGCGCAACGCCTACCAATTCAACGGTAGCGTGCTCGGCTGTTGAAACGGTGCCTGCAACGATCAGGTTGTCTGCTGTGAAGGTCTTAGTGAAGGTACCGACCAAACCGATCTCAAAGCGTTGACCGTCGGCGTTCAAGTCGTAATCCTTGAGGTAGGTGTGGTGGAGCTCCTTGTCGTAGACCAGCTTCAAGGTGCCGTTGGTGCCGTCACCGAGGCCCGTGTAGCCGAGGGCGGCCACGTCAATCTTGTCGTGGGCTACATCGAAGTTTTTGATCAGGTCGGCGGCGCCATGGACGCTGTCGCTGCTGTCCAGATAGCGGAAGGTATCTACCCCTGAACCGCCTGTCAGCGCATCGCCCGCGCCGCCACCAATCAGAACACCGCCCGCGTCTTGCGTGTGCAGCGAATCCCAACCCGGCTTCCCGGTCAGGGTCTGGTCTGCATCGTCATGGCTGTTGTCACCGGCGAAGATAAAACCATCGGCATCTTGGTAAGCAATGCTACCGTGGCGGTTGGACTGGTCGATATACACTTCGAAGCGGTTGCCCTGGGCATCAGCTTCGAAAGACTGCACCACGATATGCCCAAGGGTCTTGTCATAGGCGTAATTCAGCGTGCCGTCATAGCCATCGCCCAGGCCAGTGAAGCCTAGCGCGGAAACGTCCAATACATCCCCACGGAACAGGTTGAAATCGCTGATAAGGTCAACGCTGGCCACACCCGAGGCGTCATTGACGAAACTGTCGCTGATCTGGTGATAGAGGAAGGTTTCGGCGTTGGTATTGCCGATCAGGTGATCAGCACCGGCGCCACCGTCCAGTACACTGCCGGTTTTCCCGGCATACAGCGTATCGTCGCCGTCCAGGCCATTGAGCACGTATTGCTTGGTGCTGAGGCTATAGAGCGTGTCGTTGCCGGCCGTGCCGTCATTACGCAGTACAAAGTTGGAGGTGCTTAGCTTGCCTTGATAATCGCCCGCCAGGCGTACCTCGAAGAAATTACCGCTGGCGTCTTTGTCCAGCGAGCGCAGGTAGGTCATATCCGAGGCCGCGTCATAGCTTACGGCCAGGTCGCCATTATGGCCGTTACCGATCCGCTCCAAGTGCAGGGTGGTCAGGTCCAATACGTCGTATTCGCTGAAGCTGGTAATCAGGTCCGAGTGGGAGCCTTGGGCGTTGGCGTAACTATCGGTAAGCGACGTGAACACGAATTTCACCCCGTATCCGTAGGTTTCTCCGCCGGTGAGGGTATCTACCCCAGCGCCGCCTATCAATGTGTCGCTGCCACTATGTCCATCCAGGGTGTCATCCCCGGCGCCGCCGAGCAGGTGATCGTCCCAATACGTACCGGCAAGTGCGTCGTCGCCTGACGTACCCGTGTAGGTATTGAAAGAAGGCCGTTTATGAAACGTAATTTGTTCATCTAGTTCTGATGACAGAGCAGATTGTAAGACGGTAGACATGATAGTTCGCCTGAACAGGACGGAAATTTCCCATGGATGGACTGCTCGGCCCTGCCTGAATGCAAGGGCTCACATCGATGAGCGCACTCATTACAGCATCATACAGACCGTGATTGTGGCTCAAGATTTCCTAACAATCGGTATCGCTCAGATTGTTGTTCCTCAGCACTACGATCGGGACCTTTGCCAGATCAGGGCGAAATACGCGCTCGCAACTGGCGTAAAAGCTGTTGCAATCAATCAGAGCGAAGACCTGGTCAGGAGGTGAGGTCGAAGGTACGCACGCCATGCTTGCCCCCCAAAAAAATTACCAATTCCTCCCCTTCCAGAATGTAGCGCGGCGCATAGCCAGGATTCTCCGAGATCAAACGACGCTCTGCCCTTGTATGGTCAACCGTTTACACAACGGTTCGCCATTCACAGAGGCGATGACAATGCTGCCATGCACTGCAGTCAAGGAGCGGTCGACGACAATCAAGTCACCATCAAATATCCCTCCACCTGCGGAGCCGTGAGGCGTCATAGAACGTGTGGCCAGTTGCAAGCCCTACGTACAGGCAGTGCCATTTGTACTTTCCTTTCGATACTCGCAAATTCGAACGCATTTCGTCGTTGAGAGCGATGGTGCATTCGTCTCTGGGATCTATACGCAGCCTAATGGCCGAGTCGCCCCGAAGCTTGGCTTTCAACGTGATGAGCGCTTTGCTAGACATCTCGTCCAGTTCGGAAAGGTATTCGGCGTGCTATGGGACATCTGGGTTTAGGTGATGATGTAGCCATGACAAAGTTTTGTGTCGTGTCTAGGGCTGGAGCTTTACGACCTTAGCAAACTAGGTGATCACATTTTCGCCCAGGAACTGAACGATTCGCTTAATGGTAGCGGCTCGACCAGCACGCCATTGACGACTACTTGAGACCCCCTCCTTCACCGCCATATCGATACAACGCAAAGCCCTTAAATTCTGAAAGAAATTCAGGGGCTTTGCGGTTTCTGACGCCTCAAAAATCGGCTGTACGACGCTGCATAGGCGAATGCCCGCTATTAGCCTGCTGGAAACGATAGGCCTTCCTGAATGCGATCAAAAAACCGCAATCAAAATACGAGCCCAGTCCTTACGCCATCCGCCTCAGGGACAAATTCATCTGCCCCATCAAATCTCTCTGTTCTCTCAGGGAGAGCACCAGCCGTGCGATGGATCGGCTACTGTCTACCTCGGACAGGGACAGCCCCGTTACGTAGAGCTGGATATCACCTGACTCGGGGTGGAGAAGCTTCACCGAGAAGGTTTCATTTGGCGCTACGACGCACTCGCACTTTGAAGGCAGAAAAGCTGTTTCAAGAACTCGCTGAATATCGGGTTTTGAAAACATGGTGCGTCCTCTGGAGGGGGCCAAATCGTGATGTGAAGTGTAGACGAGTTTCAGGCGAATAGGTTTCCGACCCGCGCAACGGACGCATGCGTCGCGCACGGTTTTTTGTGGTGAATGTCTGGGGCTGTTTTTGCCTGATCGAGGTAACTGCCTGCAACACCTCACGCTCTCTGGTCTAAAGTACCCTCTCCTGAACTCCCCGAGCCTCGACCGATATGAATGAACGCGCACGTGAGCTGGCGTCTCGTCTGATTCGCAATTTCAACGAAGCTCCCCTCGAACATGAAGTTCGTGAACCGCTCTATGAAAGCTCTGCAGCTCGCCTGGGCACAGGCACGGCAGCGCAAAAGCTGGGGGCGTCGATTGACGTGGTGGCGCCGGGCAAACGCTCCTGCCCTTATCACTTTCATCATGTGCAGGAAGAGATGTTCGTGATCATCGAGGGCGAAGGCAGTTTGCGTGTTGCGGGTGAGATGCTGCCGATCAAGGCGGGGGACGTCTTGTTTATCCCCGCGGGTGCCGATCACCCGCACCAGATAATCAATACCTCGCAGGCGCCGCTGAAATACCTGTCGATCAGCACCCGGGAAACACCGGAAGTGTGTGAGTACCCGGACTCGGGCAAGTACCAGGCCATGGTGTCCGTTCAAGGGACCCGAGTGTTCACTGCCAACCAGCGGACCACGGAAAACCTCGATTACTGGGACGGCGAGCCCTGATTTGAATTGTTTGTAAATTGTATCCGGCAGTTCACGCTTTTTTCACGTTCGCGGGTTTATTGTTAACTCAATTCCCAGCAAGACCTTAAGCCCGCTACCCCCCATCGCGGGCTTTTCTTTGTCTGCGATTTGAGCATGCAACGTCTGGCATGGGTCAAGAGACATCAGGGACACGACTGCTCAAGCAAGCGTCGGGCAGACAGGGAACATCATGCAGAAAACGATTTCCAAGCCCTACCTCCCGGATGAAACCCGTCAATCATGAAAAACACCCTGAAAAAACTGCTTCTCGCTGTTGCGTGTCTGGCGACGGCTCCTGCGTTCGCTGCGTGTCAGATGACGCCGGTGGAGTACGACATGCCTTCGCAACGTCTGGACGAGGCCTTGCAGCAGTTAGCCCATCGATCCGGCTGCCCGGTGACGGTCGACCTGGGCGCGGACAGCAGCAGAAAGGTCAAGAAATTCAAGGGTACGTTCACCCCGGATCAGGCGTTGTGGCTGGTTTTGAAAAAAACCGGGCTGGAAGGCTATGTCGAAAATGACGGGCTCACGGTTGACCGTCGCGGCCAGGATTTTGTAAACCAGCGGGCAACAGAGCTACGCACGGCTATCGATGCGGCAGGTACACGGATGGAGGCCAGAAAGAAGAAGCGCTTCCTTCATCAACTGGACACTATCGAGTCCGGAGCGAAGAAAGTGGTGCTTGAACAGAGCTTTGTCAGCGCAGCCGAGATGGCGAGTTACAAGCGCGACTTCGACGAACTGTCGAGCCAGATACCGGCCAGCAAGTGATCCGCCGATAATTGCGCTAAAATCTGCCACTTTTGAGCGCAAGGCAGAACGCGCTGTGGATTATCGATGAAAAAAACCACGTTACTCCTATTGGCACTGACCCTGCCTGCGCTTGCCAAGGGCGCGGGCGATGCGGAGGCCGGGAAAGCTGTGTTCACCCGCCTCTGCTCGGGTTGCCACAAGATCGGCCCCTCTGCACGCAGCGCATTTGGCCCGCCCCTCAACGGCATCATTGGTCGTCAGGCGGGGCAACAGGAAGGCTACGTTTACACCGACGCGATGAAGAACTCGGGGCTGGTCTGGACGCGTGAAGAGTTGCGCACCTATATCAAGGACCCGAGCGCCGTTGTACCTGGCACCCGCATGAAGCTGTGGTGGATGGGTAACGATCAGCGAATGGAGGATCTGCTGGAATACCTTGACGCCAACAAGTAGTACGCCGGGGTAAAGCGAGGTTCGGATATGAATCGCCCCCGGTACTCACCGAGGGCAATCTGTCAGTTACTTGTCCGGCGTGTAAGGCGGGTAATCGTCCTTGCTGCCTTTATCGGTGGCAGGAGTCTTCGCCGGCTCGGTAGGGTCGATCTGCGGGTCTTCGGTGTTCGGTGACTTCTCGTCAAAACCCGGATCATTCTTGTTTCCGTTGCTGCTGCCTGGCTGGGTGCCGGTCATATGCGCCTCCGTTTTTAAATTCAGGACCTGATATTCAGAGAGCCTGTGGCCATAGCCGTGCGATGTGTCTGACGAACGGAACATTGCAAAGAGGCATCTGGCGGCAGTCAAGGGCAAATGGTAGCCTTGCGCCATGTAAGGAGAGAATCATGAAAAGGCTTTCGATCACACTGGCAATGACCGCTTTACTGGGTAGCGGCGCAGCGTACGGCGAGATCTTCAAATGCACATCACCCCAAGGCAAGGTGAGCTATGCATCGATCCCGTGCGATGAAAACGCGCAAAGCGCATTGCAACGCCAGGGGCCGTCATACATGCGATGGGAAGACGAGCCGCTGGACTACGTTCACAAGACCAACCTCAAGGCTACCGAATACCTGAAGGTCGGCGGTCGCACTCGAGTGCAGGTGATCGAGACCGAGCGCTACAAGGCCTTCCAGAGAAACCGCCCGCCTCCGCCGAACATTCCTTCGCAGTGCCAAAGCCCGCATTACGACAGTCAGTGTTTCGATCCATCGGGTGGAATGTCCTCGAAAAAACAGGCGGCCTCTCGGGATACCGCTCGATAACTTACAGAGCGGTTTTCACATCGGCACGCACTTCGCTGATCTGAATTTCAGGGATCAGGTCGGTGTAGTTGATGATATCGGCATTGATCTGCTTTGAATGCGGGCCCATGCCGGCTTCAAAGTCTTCAATGGAATCACAGTAAATGTGGCACATGCCTATATACACGGGGTCCGAGCCTGGCGTTGCTCCGCCTATGCCCCGGTCCACGCTGTAACCCTTGCAGTACTTGCCCATCATTTCCTGCACCAGCGGCATGTGTTTATCACGGTAGTAATCGTGGTCGAAACGGGCACCCTCTTCATACGCATACAGCACGCTGACTTTGATCATAACGACAGGCTCCTGTTCAAGTGGTCAATAAATTCGTGTGGACAGCGGCTTGCAAGTGCTGACACCAAAGGCCTCCTCCCTCACAATCACGCCGTCTTGCCAGACTATTTCAACAGACAGCCTGGCTATCGAAACGTTTGAGGAAAAACCGCATGAATACACTTGAGTGGAACGAGGCCGCGCTGGCGAAATACCTCGCGACCCATCCGACCCTGAAGGATGAAATCAGCGCCTTGAGCCCCAAGGAGCAAAAGCAGCAAGTGCAGTGGGCGTTCGAAGACGAAGCCGAGAGCCAGGGTATCGAGACCTGGGAGCTGGCGCTGGAACTGATTGCCGAGTCGCCCGAACAGTTGCAGAGCATGCGCCTTGAAGCCCATCGCCAGGTCGCCGAAGCGCTGGGGATGGACTGGGAAGAGTATTGCGGATTCAACGATATCCAGCCATGACGCGGAGCGCAGTCGGCGCTGAATCAGCCATTGATCGGCACACTGTTCAGTGACCCGGCAGTCAGCGCTTTACCTGTTCCTTATGGATGAGTAACGTCTGCTCACTTCAATAAAGGAATCACGCCATGAGTGATCTGGTCTCGTACCATCTGGACGACGGTGTCGCCACGCTGACCCTGAACAACGGCAAGGTCAATGCCATTTCCCCGGACGTGATCGTTGCGTTCAACGCCGCACTGGATCAGGCCGAAAAGAATCGGGCCATCGTTATTCTCACCGGCCAGCCGGGCATTCTGTCGGGCGGCTACGACCTCAAGGTCATGACCTCCAGCGCCGAGGCCGCGATCGAGCTGGTCGCACAGGGCTCGACGCTGGCACGGCGCATGCTGTCGCACCCCTTCCCGATCATCGTCGCCTGCCCCGGCCACGCGGTTGCCAAGGGCGCCTTTCTGCTGCTGTCCGCCGATTATCGAATCGGTGTCGCCGGGCCGTTCAGTATCGGCCTGAACGAAGTGCAGATCGGCATGACCATGCACCACGCCGGTATCGAACTGGCGCGCGACCGCCTGCGCAAGTCGGCCTTCAATCGCTCGGTAATCAACGCCGAGATGTTCGACCCCGAGGCCGCGATGGCTGCTGGCTTTCTGGACCGGGTGGTCAGCGTCGAGGAATTGCAGAGCACCGCGCTGACCGTCGCCGGGCAGCTGAAAAAGATCAATATGAGCGCGCACAAGAAGACCAAGCTCAAGGTCAGAAAGGCTTTGCTCGACACGCTGGAGGCCGCGATCGAACAGGATCGACAGCACATGCTGTGATCCTCAACCGAAGCCCGCGCAAACGGGCTTTCGTTTATCGGCGAACTCATACGCATTTGATCAATCTGATCAGCGACCGCGCATGTTTTTGCGCCACTGACAAATTGAAGAAGCGATAGCGCCATGGGCCGAGTTGTTGCAGCAGCGGTGTACAGCAAGGGCAAAAAAGTCCGTGATATCACCCTCGATGAGGGCGCCGCCTGGGCGGCCAAGCCCGATCATTTCGTCTGGATAGGACTGGAGCAGCCCACCAACGCGGAGCTGACCAGCCTCAAGGATCAGTTCAATCTGCATGAGCTGGCCCTTGAAGACGCGCTGGAGGTGCATAGCCGTCCGAAGCTGGAAACCTTCGGTGATGCGCTGTTCATCGTGACTTACGCCCCCGTACGCGACAACGGCAAGCTGCTGTTCATCGAAACCCATATCTTCGCCGGCAAGGGCTATATCATCACCTCGCGCAACGGCCACTCCAAGTCCTACGGACTGGTGCGTCAGCGCTGCGAGGCCAGACCACTGCTGCTGGAGCACGGCGAAGACTTCGTGCTCTACGCGCTTCTGGACTTCGTGACCGAGAACTATCAGCCGGTGACCGAAGCCATCCACGCCGAGCTCGAGCAACTGGAGCAGAGCGTCATTGGTGGTTCGTTGCGCGAGTCCGACATCCAGCACATTCATGCCCTGCGCCGCGACCTGTTACGCATGCGCCGCTACGTGGCACCCATGGTGGAAGTGGGCGAAGAATTGCAGAGACTCAGTTTTCCGTTCATCGACAAGAACATGCGCCCCTACTTTCGCGATGTCGAAATTCACGTCAAGCGGCAGATGGAAGACCTCGGCAACCTGTGTGACATCGCCAGCCAGACGATCGAAATCGGCCTGCTGCTGGAGTCTTCGCGACAAAGCATCGTGCAGCGCAAGTTTGCCGGCTGGGCGGCGATTCTGGCGTTCCCGACGGCCATTGCCGGCATCTACGGCATGAATTTCGAGAACATGCCTGAACTCAAGTGGGAACACGGCTACTTCATCGTGCTGGGTGTCATTCTGGGCGGGTGTACGGCGCTGTTCGCCAGCTTCAAGCGCTCCGGCTGGCTATAACTCCGCCACCGCATTCCCATCCAGACAGTCCGGCCAGCGCATGACAATGCGCCATGCGCCGGGTCAGACGGACTGTTTTTCCGGTTTATGCGCCACGAAGCGCATCATCCACTCCGCCACTGTCGCGCCATGATGGTCGTGATCCAGGCTGGCGACACCCTGCTTGTAAATCTGCTCGCCCAGCGCTTCCTGACGAAGGTCAAGCAAGGTGCGGGAAAAGTCATGGATGAACTCGGGATGCCCCTGGAAACACAGCACCTGATCATTGATATGGTAGGCCGCAAACGGGCAGAACTCGCTGGACGCAAGCACCGTCGCGTTTTCGGGCAGAGCAGTGACCTGATCCTGATGGCTGATCAGCAGCGTGAGCTTGTCCATCGCCGGCGTCATCCACGGCCTGGCGGGGGCCAGTTGATAATGGTGAATGCCGACGCCCCACCCTTGCACCGCACGCTCGGTCCTGCCGCCCAGCAGCAACGCCAGCAACTGGTGACCGAAGCAGATACCCAGCAGTTTTTCGCCGCGCTGATACAGTTCCAGCAGATAGACCTTCAAGGTCTGAATCCACGGGTCGGTGCCAAATGAGTCGGCCTTGCTGCCGGTCACCAGGTAAGCATCGAACTGCTCATCTGCAGGTGGATAGTCCCCTTGCACCACGTTGTAAACCGTCAGCTCTGCGGCGATGGGCTGGCGAGCGAAGAGTAATTCGAACATCCGCCCATACCCATGATACTGCTCGACCAGTTCAGGTCGCAGATTGTCGGTTTCCAGAATACAGATGCGTAAAGACATAAGAGAGACCCTGAAGCAGTAATGAGGCAGTAGCGCACCGGCAGAGCCTGCCTTGAAGACCTCGGCAAATCAAGCAGCACCCCGGCCCGTTTCAGACGTTTATTCCATGTAGGAAAATTCTGTCCCGGACGAACGGTGCAAAACTGCAGGCCACCGACGAAGCGTCTAGAAAAGGCCTGAGCATTCAGCGCCCCACGCGGTAATAGCTTTCGATTCTAGATAAACACGTTTAGATTCCCAACAGTTCTAAACTATAGGGCACCTCGGCTCTATGGTTATATCTGTAACAGGAGGCGCGCAAAATCCTTTCAGCGCTCGGGCCAGCGGTCGAATGACCGGACCCACCTGTTCAATGCACAACCTTGCCAGCAGTCGATTATCTGTTTTGCAGATCGGGCCTGCTTTTGTCGCTCAGGAATAACAACAAAAGGCGGTCAGCCATGTTCAAGTTCAAACACTCCAAAATACGTCAGGCGGGATTGATCCTCTTCACTACTGCGCTGTTATTGATCGTGCCTAACCTGAATCGATTGTTTGGTTGATCCACGCGCTTTCGATCAACGTTCATCTGTGCCACTCTTTCCCTTCGCACTGAGGGAGGTTGAATGTATGCGCCAATGGATTGCTGTTTGTGCACTTGTCAGCAGTTTCGCAGCACACGCGGGGATGGTCGATCAGGCTGCAGCCGTGGCGGCGCTTAAGGAAGGCAAATTGGCGATGGATGTGCGTAGCCAGACCGACTATGACGCAGGTACGGTACTGAACGCGGTACGCGTCGATGATCGACGGCTGGTCAATCAGATGAAACAGGTGCTCACCGACCGCAATGCGGTGTTCGTGATTTTCAGCAGCACGGACAGCAAGGCCGACAAGGCCCAGGAAAAGCTCCGGGCTGCCGGCTACTTCAGCGTCATCAATGGCGGCAACTATGAAGAGCTGCACAACGCGCTCTACGACATCACCGACGACCCCGCCGAATGAACAATGGCCAGGCAATTGAGCCCGGCCACTTCATGATGCGCAGACCCGCTGCGGATTACTGATGCTGCGTCTGGACCTGCACGCGGGTTTTCACTTTCGGCGTGCCGGTCATGGGCGACACCACGACCTTGGCGTGCATCTGCTCGGATCCGCCGCCGCGCCGCATGCCGCGTACCGGACAGGCGTCCAGATAGTCCAGCCCTACCGCCAGTTTCAAGTGACGCTCGGGGATGGCCAGCTGATTGGTGACATCAAAACTGTACCAGGCGTCGTCTATCCAGGCCTCGGCCCAGGCGTGGCTGGACAGATGCTCGCTGTCTTCGCTGCACAGATAGCCGGAGACATAACGAGCCGGTACCCCAAGGCTACGGGCACAGGCAAGAAACGCGTGGGTATGGTCCTGACACACGCCCGAGCGTCCGGCGAAGGCCTGCGCGGCACTGGTGTCCACTTCGGTTGCGCCCTGGGTGTAGGTCATGTGCTGGTTGAGCGCCTGCATCAGGTCGATCAACCCCGTGCGGTCAGCGCGCTTGCGGCACTCCATGGCCGCAAAACTGCGAATCGCCTCGTCAGGCTCGGTCAGTCGGGTCACGCGCAAGAACGGCAATGCCGACTGGCTTTCGTGCTCGGCCTCGCGGGTCTCGTCGATTTCAACCTGCCCGCGCGCGCCAATGATGATCGCTTCGTGCGGCTCTTCCAGGCTCAGAACATGCAGGATATTGCCAAAGGGGTCGATCTGCGCGCGCACCGGACGTGGCAACGTCAACTGCCAGCTGAGCACTTGCTGACGTTCACTGTCGTGAGGCGTCAGACGCAGATACTGGATACTCGAGCGCACTTGGTCATCATAGTGATAGGTGGTCTCATGGCTTATCGAAAGTCTCATGCAGCCTCCAGGTACGAAGTGTGAATGGCATCACCCAGTTGAGCCAGCAGCGGAATGAATTCGTTCAACCACTCGTGCAGGCCTTCAGCCAGAATCTCGTCGATGCTGGTGTAGCGCAATCTCGCGTCCATCTCGGCCGCCATGCGCTGCGCAGGTCGACCGTTGACGCCGGGCAGGCTGGCCAGAATGACGTCCATCTCCTCCAGACACGCGCGTAGCGAACGCGGAATGTCGGCACGCAGCAGCAACAGTTCGGCAACCTGACGCGCGCCTGGCGCATCCCGATAGACTTCAGTGTAAGCCTCGAACGAAGACAGTGCGCGCAACAAGGCACTCCACTGGTAATAACCGGCCGCCGAGTTGTCCGCCGCAGCGTTAGCCTGTGGCCCGCGTAATTCAAGCATTTCATAGCGGGCATCGAGCATGCGCATGGTGTTGTCGGCGCGCTCGATGAACGTACCCAGACGGATGAAGCGGAACGCATCGTTACGCATGATGGTGCCGTAGGTCGCGCCACGGAACAGGTGCGAACGCTCCTTGACCCATTCGCAGAAACGGCTCATGCCGTAGCGGGTCAGCCCCTGCTGGGCGATGCCGCGAATCTCCAGCCAGGTGGAGTTGATGTTCTCCCACATGTCTGCGGTGATGCGACCGCGCACGGCATGCGCACTGACCCTTGCTGCGCCCAGGCAGCTGTAGATGCTGGCCGGGTTGGTGGCGTCCAGAGCAAAGAAATGCAGCATGCGCTCGGCATGCAGCTCGCCATGACGCTCGATATAGGTTTCCAGCGTTCCGGTGATCAGCAACGGCATGGCTATTTCATCCAGCCCGTCGCCCCGCCCGTCCTGCGGCATCAGCGACAGCGAATAGCTCACGTCCAGCATGCGGGCGAGGTTCTCCGCTCGCTCCAGGTAACGCGACATCCAGAAAAGATCAGAGGCAGTTCTACTTAACATTGGCAGGCATCCTTAATCCTCGACCACCCAGGTGTCTTTGGTTCCGCCACCCTGTGACGAATTGACCACCAGCGAGCCTTCACGCAAGGCCACTCGGGTAAGCCCGCCAGGCACAACGCGGGTTTCACGACCGGACAGAACAAACGGGCGCAAATCGATATGTCGCGGGGCGATGCCGTTCTCGACAAAGGTCGGACAGGTCGACAGGCACAAGGTGGGTTGGGCGATGTACGCATGCGGCTTGGCCTTGAGGCGCGCCCGGAAGGCTTCGATCTCGGCGGCGGTCGCTGCGGGGCCGACCAGCATGCCGTAGCCGCCGGAGCCCTGGGTTTCCTTGACGACCAGGTCGCCCAGGTTGGCCAGCACATGCGACAGCTCTTCGGGCTTGCGGCACTGCCAGGTCGGCACGTTCTTGAGAATCGGCTCTTCGTCCAGATAGAAGCGAATCATATCGGTGACGTAGGGATAAACCGACTTGTCATCCGCAACGCCGGTACCAATCGCATTGGCCAGCACCACGTTGCCGGATCGATAGGCAGACAGCAGCCCCGGGACGCCCAGCATCGAGTCAGGGTTGAAGGCCAGCGGATCGAGGAATGCGTCATCGAGACGACGATAGATCACGTCAACGGCTTTCGGGCCATCAGTGGTGCGCATGAACACGCGGTCATCGCGGACAAACAGATCAGCACCTTCCACCAGTTCGACGCCCATCTCGCGAGCCAGAAATGCATGCTCGAAAAAAGCGCTGTTGAAGCGGCCAGGCGTCAGCACCACGACACTCGGGTTGTCCAGATGGCTGGAACTCTTGAGCGTGTCGAGCAACAGATTCGGGTAGTGGTCAATCGGCGCAATGCGCTGCGCGGAAAACAGCTCCGGGAACAGGCGCATCATCATCTTGCGGTCTTCGAGCATGTAACTCACGCCGCTCGGGGTGCGCAGGTTGTCTTCCAGCACGTAATAGGTGCCGTCACCGTCGCGCACCAGATCGACGCCGGAAATATGCGAGTACAGATCGCGGTGCAGATTCAGGCCCTGCATTGCCAATTGGTACTGCTCGTTGGCCAGCACCTGTTCGGCGGGAATTATCCCGGCCTTGATGATCCGCTGGTCGTGATACAGATCGGCCAGAAACATGTTCAGCGCCTTGACGCGCTGAATGCAGCCACGCTCGACAACCCGCCATTCGCTGGCCGGGATGCTGCGCGGGATGGTATCGAAAGGGATAAGCCGCTCGGTGCCCTGCTCATCACCATAGAGTGTGAACGTGATCCCGGCACGGTGAAACAGCAGATCAGCTTCGCGCCTGCGTTGAGCCAAAAGCTCGGGAGGTGTATCACCCAGCCAGCGGGCGAACTCCCGATAGTGCGGACGGACTACGCCGCCCGCATCGTACATCTCGTCATAAAAGGTGCGGATCATGCCGTACTCCTTGTCACCATGGACACCAAGACCATCGCAAAGCCCGTGCCACCGGCATAAACGCTTTGATTTCAAAAGGTTAGGTAAACACTCGACGTTCCATGCACCATTCCTGTGCACTAAACGCCCAAGCCAATTCTTTCGCGCTTCATTCGGAGGCGTCATTCAACCGTGAAATCTATGATCAGCATAGTCAGAGTTGATTTCCGCCAACGACATTAGTTCGCCACACTCCATAGCAACCGAGCAAACAGGGCACCAAACGCCGCTTTTGCCGCAACCGATATTTTGTCCAGCAGGCGAGAAATGCCTGCGGATTTTAAACAGACTTCCCTTTGCGCCACTCATTTGAGTGGCTTTTTTTTGACCACTGTTCATGAACAAGGACCAGAAACAGAACCGGCCGATCCGGAACGTGTCCCGAATCAGCCGGTGGTGTATTGCCTGACAATCCGCAGCCATCAAGCGTGCAGTCTTCTGATCTCCTGAGTAACGCCCCATCCCTCGACTTCGCCGTCCATAGGTGAAATGACCGTCTGGAAGTCCTGCTCGAAGTCACCAATGCCGTGATAAGTCGCGTACATGACCTTGCTCAATTGCAGGTGCCAATGGCCGTCATCACGTACGTTTACCTGAGTGTTGAGGGATTCGCCGCGAAATTGCTCTGCGGCCTGCCGTGCCCGCTCCTCGTCCGGGAAGATGGCGTAGAACTCGATGGGATAGATTCGTGCGAAGTCAAAACCGCCTTCTTTCATGCGGCGCAGTACATTACTGCTGATGTCCTCTTGATAGGCTGTGCTCATGAAACGTCCTCCTATGCAACGATAGATAGAGTTTCAACTCTTCCAGAGCGACCGCCGAGTCTTCGGAGGTCGCCTCACGACAGATAATCCGGCGCGGGGAATCAAGCATGTAGCTGACCGGACCAGGCTTGGCGCCGGTCGGGTATCGAGATGTCAGAGGCTGCCTGAACAGCCTCATCTGCAGAGTAGCCCTATCGTGGGCCGGATGCCAAGTGGTTGCCACGAAAAGGTTTTTGATCAGCGCAGATCAGGCGACTTCTGTAATGGAAACGATCTGCACACTGTTATGGTCCTTGAGCGTCTTCACGGTAGGTTCCTCAGTGCGCCCATCAAGATCATTCAGATCCAGCTCGTCGGTGACCGGGTAAAGGTCCTTGCGCAGGAAACGCGCGGCCTCCTCCTCACTGGGACGCTGATCAAAACCAGCCTCGCGGCGTTGCTGCACACCATCCTTGTCCAGATACACAATGGCCCACTGTTTCATCAATGCCTCCCGTACGAAGCCAGGCACTCTGGCTTATGTGATCTGGACCTTTTGGCCCGCGTATTCGTTCAACCGATTACGCCGCCGGGCCAGCCATGCCGGGCAAAAAAAAAGACCCTCGCAGTCAATGCCGAGGGCCTTCGTCGCTTGACTGATCCGACTCGCCGGTCAGCCGGACGAGTCAGTTGTCATCAGTTGCGGTTCTTGCTGGCTTCTACACCTGCCGTGTTGTCCAGAAGGCTCTTGGTGGCCGTCTGCAGGAAGCTTTCCAGCTTGCGCTTGAGCTCCTGCGTGTCGGGCGCATCAGGCACTTCTTCGGCATGCGGCTTGGCGCCAAGGGTGTAGGTCAACAGCTTGGCAGGCATCTCGGTCGGTTCGATCAGGATACGGTTGCCGCTGATGATAGCGACCACCTGCTCACTGCCCGACGGCTTGATCACGCCGAAGCCCTTGTCACCCTCAGGCAGGTTCAGCAGATCGCGGCCCCAGCACTGGTTGCGGTTCAGACCACCCAGACGGCCCATGATGGTCGGCACGACGTCGACCTGCGTACCCACGATGCTGCTGCGCTGGCCGAACTTCTCCTGCACACCAGGGCCGATCAGCAGCAGAGGCACGTTGAAACGGCCCAGGTCCATTTCGGTCAGTTGCTTGTCGTTACCGAAACCATGGTCACCCAGCACCACGAACAACGTGTTCTTGTAGTAAGGCTCTTTTTTGGCCTTCTCGAAGAACTGGCCCAGCGCCCAGTCGGCATAACGCATGGCGGTCAAATGCTCGTCCAGCGAGCCGTGTCCGGTGACGCGCTCGACCGGCAGAGGATCCGGCAGCGCATACGGCGTGTGGTTGGACAGGGTCTGCAGCAACGCATAGAACGGCTTGCCGTCCTGACGCGCCTTGAGCTCCTGCGCGCCACGGTCGAACATGTCCTGGTCGGAAACACCCCAGGTCGGATCGGAGAACACCGGGTTGACGAAGTCTTCACGGCCGACGAAGTTGGTCATGCCCTGGTTGCTGAAGAAACCCGACTGGTTGTCCCAGGCAAAGTTGCCGTTATAGACGTAGACGTCATCGTAGTTGCGGCCCGTGCTCAGCAATTGCGGCAGACCCGACAGCTTGTGGCTGCCTTCCGGCGTCTGCATCAGGTACTCGAAGCCCGGCAGGTTCGGGAAGCACGCCATGGTGGCGAACATGCCCTGGTGGGTGTGGGTACCGTTGGAGAAGAAGTGATCGAACAACAGGCCTTCCTTGGACAACTTGTCGAAGTACGGCGTGATGTTGGCATCGTTGCCCAGCGCGCCCACCGAGTGACCGGCGAAGCTTTCCATCAGGATCACGACCACATTGCGGATCGGCAAGGTGTTCTCTGCCGGTGGCGTGAAGTCACGACGCACAGCCGCAATATCCGGCTCGACCAGCTTGTCGTTCGGGGTCAGCAGCATGTCGCGCACGGTCTGCTGGGCCTCGTTCTGTGGCAGCGTGGCTTTCCAGATGTTGTCGCGATCTTCGGACATACGGCTATTGGCCGCAGTGATCAGCGTCAGTGTGCCGTTGAGGCCCAACTGGTTGGCGAAATTGGAATCAGTGGTGTAAGCGTCGCCCCAGCGCAGCGGCGGGCCCTGGCGCAAAGTGCCACGGATGCAGACCACCATGACCAGCAACACCAGCACGAATACGCCGGCGCGCACATACCACGGCGCAACGGAGCGAGTGGCTTGCGGACCGGTTTTTGCAGCGACACGTGGACGGGTTGCACGGTCAATGCCCTTGAACACCAGGCTCAGCAGCCAGGTCACCACGGCCCATGCCAGCAGGTAGCGGACCACCGGGAAACCGTACCAGAGCATACTCAGAACAGTCTTCGGGTCTTCCTTGACGTATTGAAACACCAGGCCGTTCAGGCGCTGGTGAAACTCACGGTAGAAGTCCATTTCCATCAAGCCGAAGAACAGCGTGATGCTGCCGACCAGGGTCAGCCAGAAACGGAAGAACCCGCGGGCCGCCATGGCGCGTGCGCTGAACAGCGACAGCACCAGCGGAATCAACAGGTACATGGTCAGGCGCAGGTCGAAGCGCGTGCCGTTGAACAGTGCTTCAAGGAACGTCGAGGCAGGCGTGTCGCCAATCATCTCGCGGTTGTAGACCAGCAGACCGATACGCAACAGCGTGTACATCACCATCAGGGCGAAGCCGCTGAGCAGGATGTACGCCAGATGCGATTTGACAGTGGGGTTTTGCAGGCGGGCTTGCCGATGAATCTGGGCGTCCGTTTTGGCCATGGTTGTCAGGATCCGGTGGATTCAGGGGTAGGTTCAGAGTGCAGCGCCGCCCTCCTCTTGAGGGAGACGGCGCGCGACAGGGCGCAGATATTACTTGATTGCGGGTCGCCAGGGGCCAGGTCGGCCCATGAAGACGCGTGCCTGTTCAGCTTCGCGCGCAATTTTGTGACAGACCGTGTGAAATTTCTGTCGCGAATTAAGCGCTTATAAAGCCTCACAGGCCACGCTCGAGAAAATCCGGCTCGAGGAGCCGGACCGACTCATCAGTCGTTGCTGGCCTTGCCTACGGCCTGCAGAACGTACTGTGGCAAGGCGAATGCGCCGATGTGGACTTCCGGATTGTAATAACGCGTAACAATACCGCTGCCCGAGAAACGCTGACGCAGGGTTTCCAGCGGCAGTTTGCGATAGCTCTTGTCGGTCGAACCCCAGGCGAAAGTCATTGCGCCGCCAATGTAGGTCGGGATCGCTGCGTGATAGAAATGCCAGTCGGCAAACAGACCGTTCATGCGCCCGGCCGTGGTCTGCACACCGCTCAACTGCATGAAAGGCGTGCCGTTCTGGGTGACCAGAATGCCGCCTTCATTGAGGCAGCGATGGCAGGCCTGATAAAAGTTTTCCGAGAACAGGACTTCACCCGGGCCGATCGGATCGGTGGAGTCGGAGATGATCACGTCGAACTTCTCTTCGGTGGTCGCGACGAAGCGCATGCCGTCGTCGATCACCAGGTTCAGACGCGAATCGTCGAAGGCACCGCTGGAATGATTGGGCAGATATTCCTTGCACATCTCGACCACGGTCGCATCGATCTCGACCATGGTGATATGTTCGACGCTCATGTGCTTGGCGACTTCACGCAGCATGCCGCCGTCGCCACCGCCGATGATCAGTACGCGCTTGGCTGCACCGTGCGCCAGAATCGGCACATGGGTGAGCATTTCGTGGTAGATGAATTCGTCCGCTTCGGTGGTCTGAATGACGCCGTCCAGCGCCATGACGCGGCCCATGCGCGGGTTCTGGAAGATCACCAGGTGCTGGTGATCGGTACGTACTTCGTGAAGCATTTTTTCCATACGAAAGCGTTGGCCGTAGCCTTCGTATAACGTTTCCTGATAATCGCTCATGGGTAAGCTCCCGCTGGGTACTGATGACAGGACGGCCGACCGCCCACAACAAAGGCGCGCATTCTACGTCGAGGAACATGACAGGTCGAACCTCTATGCAGCCTGGCGTGGCATTGCCGCTGCAAATGCCCGCCGCATGAAACGAAAAACGCCTGACTACCCAAGGTAATCAAGCGTTATTTGCCCAGCGTATGGACGTATCACATGCGTACGTTACCACGCGGCCCGAGGATTGCCCAGATGATCAGGCCCACCACGGGAAGCAGTACGATCAGCAATACCCAAAGGATTTTCTTGCCCGTCTCGGCACCGCTTTTCAAGACGTTGATGATGGCCCAGATATCGAGCGCCAGAATGATCAAGCCGACCAGGCCGTTGAAGCTAGAACCCATGGTGTTGCCCCTAAATTAAATGCTTACCCTCCTAGGATAGTCGCGCCGTTCGGGGGTTCCGTTGAACCAACCTTATATTCTCGGGCTCCCAGACGGGGTCGACTTTATATTTCAGTCACCCTTGCTTCTCCCCCTTTACAAAGGTAGCCCTATCAATGCCTACGCCCGCATCATCCCGAACGCCCTGGGCGGCCTGGTTAAACCAGCTTCAGGGCAGCCCGCTGGTAAGCCTGGGCTTCGCCCTCGCCCTGCTGATCGTCGTCGGCCTCGGTGGCATCAGCCTTTACAACGCCTTCTATGGCACCAGTCAGGTCAACTTCAATCACGCCCTGCTGGGCGGTATCGCTGGTTTTCTGGCGACGGCGCTAGGCGCAGTGATGGCGGTTGCCCTGCGCAACGTCTCGCAACGCGCTCAGGACATCATGCTCGGGTTCGCTGCGGGGATGATGCTGGCGGCCAGTTCGTTCTCGCTGATTCTTCCAGGCCTGGAAGCCGCCCGGGACATTACCGACAGCGGGCCGTGGGCAGCTGCGACGGTTGTCGCCGGCCTGGGGCTGGGGGTGCTGCTGATGCTGGGGCTGGACAGGTTCACCCCGCACGAACATGAAAGCGTAGGCCGCCAGGGGCCTCATTCGGATCGAATCAGTCGGGTCTGGCTGTTCGTGCTGGCGATCACCCTGCATAACCTGCCCGAGGGCATGGCGATTGGCGTCAGTTTCGCCAGCGGCGACATGAACGTCGGCCTGCCATTGACCACGGCCATCGCCATTCAGGACATTCCCGAAGGTCTGGCCATTGCGCTGGCCCTGCGTGCGACCGGCCTGTCGGCCTTCAAGGCGATGTTGGTGGCCATCGGTTCCGGCCTCATGGAGCCGCTGGGCTCACTGGTGGGCCTGGGCATCTCCAGCGGCTTTGCCATCGCCTACCCGTTGAGCATGGGGCTGGCGGCAGGCGCGATGATCTTCGTGGTCTCTCATGAAGTCATCCCGGAAACCCACCGCAATGGCCATCAGACCTCGGCAACCCTGGGCCTGATGGGCGGCTTTGCGGTGATGATGTTTCTCGATACGGCGCTGGGCTAACCGCGCAAGGCTTGCAGTGCAGGTGCGGCATGGATGCCGGCCGTTGCTGCCAGCTCGACTACGCGTGCTTCGTCACGGCCATACACCAGCACCGCTTGCAACTCGTCATCCAGTGGCTGGCTGAAGTTCATCAGCACATAGCCGCCCATCTCCTTGTTCATGCTGCTCAACTGAATCTGAATGCGATTGAGCGCGACCAGCGGCTCTACCTTGGCCAGCTGCCTGGGCTTGATGTTGAAGGTCACGTCCTTGCCAAACGACTGCACGATCTGCTCGAACAGGTCCATGTAGCTGTCGGCCTGGAACAGTACGGTTTCCGGCAGGCTGCCCACCACGACCCACTCGCCCAGCGGGATCGGGAATGTATCGTCGTAGTTGATATCAGGGTTGGCCGCCAGAAATGCCTGCGGATCGGCATACGCCTGCGCGGCTTCATCGGCGATATGCACGATCTCATCGTCGCCCATGCAGCCGGAGCTGACTTTGCTGATTAATTCGACCAGTGAGTCTTTCATGGGGGCGATCCTGATAGCGGGCAAAAAAAGAGGCGCGAAGGATAACGGTAAATCCATCGCGCCTCTATGTGTTCATGCCTTGCGGTCAATGCACTCGCCGTCAGGACCGGGCTGGCTGCACGCCCATTTTGCTCAACTGCTCGATGGTGACGGTCGCGCCCATTGCCTGAGCGGCGCCCAGTGCAGTGATGCCCTTGGCATCGGTGGCATGCGGGTCCGCGCCCTGACTGATCAGATAATCGACTATTTCGTTGCGATTGAACATCGCTGCCATCATCAATGCGGTACGCCCATCAGCAGAGGCACCGTCTATATCGGCACCCGCCTCGACCAGCAACCTGACCACTGCCAGATCGCCCTTGAACGCTGCGCCGGCGATGGGGCTTTGGCCATTATCGTTGCGGATTTCAGGATCAGCCTTGTGGTTCAGCAGCACACGGACCGCATCCGCATGGCAGTGATAGCTGGCCAGCATCAGCAGCGTATCGCCCTTGTGGTTGCGCAGATCTGCCGGCAGGCCCTTTTCAAGCAGACGCTCAAGCATGACGGCATTCCCCTGGCGAGCCACATCGAATACCTGCTCGGCGAACTCGGCAGCTTCGTCTTCAGTCATGGTTTTCGAAGCGCTGATATCTGTATCGGTCATTAACTACTCCTTGGCGCACGGTACTCCGGGTATGCGTTGACCCGGCATCGATAAACACACTGACCTCAACTCTCGCCAGCTGTTCGATTGGCATCGATCCCCATGCGCAATGCCTGCTCATGATCGCCGCAATGCATGCAATCGCCCTTCTGCCCGATGCCCATCGTGCAAGAAACGGCAAAATGCAGGGCGCACGACGGGCGTTCATGCAAAATGCACGAAGCCTGAAAACAAGAGATATTTCAAGTTATTGATTTTAAAGGATTAAATTTCAAGGAAAGTCTGGCACAGACACTGCAATAGTACTTGCAAGCTTGTTATCCCATGAGCAATGGAGCCGCCTCACATGACTTTTATTCAAGAAAAATTCGCTTCCGTATTCTCCGACTACACCGTCACCACTCAACCGCGTCCCGATGGTGGTGTTCTGTTGTCACTGCGTACCCAGGATGGTAAGCAGATCCGTCGCTCAGTCTCTTATGCTCAGTTGCACACTCCGGTTCAACTGGAATGGGTAATCAGTGCCATCCGCCGTGACCTGGCTGCACAAGCCAGCGAGTTGCCAGCCATCTCGATGCTGCAAAGCCAGCACCGTTTTGATCTGCCGACGTATCACACACGTTGATTTGCCCGCCACCCTCTTGGGTGGCACCCGCTGTACGCTCTCTCATCCCTTGTTTGCCGCGATTACACCTTGTTCTCGCGGCTTTTTTTTGCCTGCGTTTTGTCCGCCGACTATCTGATAAGGCCACGACACAGTGCTTCGCCCACCGCTTGTGCCCTGTTGGCAACGCCGAGCTTGGAGTAGATGGTCTTGAGGTGATACTTCACCGTCGACTCCGACACGTCGCGGATCATCGAGATCTCCCAGGCCGTCTTCCCGTCTCTGGCCCACTGCAAGACTTCCAGCTCACGATGGGTCAGACCGCGCGAACAGAACTTCAGACCCCGCGCGACACTGTGCAGCACCGGCATGAGACTGCTCATGAGGTACTTTTGTTCAGCGCTGATGGGCCGCGCCACTTCGCCCAGGCTACACACCGATGTCACGCTGTCGGCACCGCGGCAATGATTGGTGTAGCCGTAGGAGATGGCCGGAAGCAGTTCACAGGCATCGACCAGCTCGTCATAAAAGGCGGATACCGGGTATTGCCTGAACGCATCCTGCCAGTTAAGGAAGCCCAGTTGATTGCGATAACAACGGATTACCGGGTCCTGCATGATCAGATCGTGCTGACGGTAGGCATCGCCCCACGCTTCGTCGACGTTGGAGGTGATGAACGTCAGCAACAGCGGCCCCTTGAACTGAAAGAACATCGCGCGCTCGCTGTTGCATTCGCGCCGTAACCACTCGAGTGCATTTTCGATGGCGGTCTGCCCATCGAGCTCGGTAATCGTGCTCACCATCTGCTGTATCAATAAGTCCCTGGTTGCGCTTTCTGTCATGGCACTGCACATCGCTGCCGCTCCTTGTTCGCCCGTGAATCGGTACAGGTGTTGTCCGTGACCCCGTTGGCGATGGCGCAGAACTTACACGAATAATCACGTTGAAAAACGGCGAACAGAACAAACAGATTCAACGCACTTTCAACCCGGCAACAGCTCACCAGAAAGCAGGAAAAGTCCTACAGACGTAGTGCGTGAGCCTTGCGGCAGGCAGTTTTCAATGCAGCGGCATCAGGACGATGCCGCGCACAGCAGGCGGGAGTCTTCTAGAAAGCGGCTGGGTCGATAAGCGCAAAACTGGTCACATACCGGTGCCCGGCAAGTGCCCCGCCATCACGCGCAAGACCACAGGTGGCCATGCCGGCGGCCTGTGCGGCATCGAGTTCTTCGACGATATCCGACAGGAACAGAATGTCCCCGGCAGGACAGTCCATTGCCTGGGCAATCGTCCGGTAGGACTGCGCTTCGCGCTTGGGGCCGGAGGTCGTATCGAAGTAACCGCTGAACAGGCCGGACAGATCGCCCGCCTCGGAACAGCCGAAAATCAATTGCTGAGCCTGAATAGAGCCCGAGGAATAAACGTAAAGCCGGTAGCCCTGTTGATGCCAGTGTTTCAAGGCATCGACAGCATCCGGATAAACATGCCCCTTTAGCTGTCCGGCGTTGTAACCCTGCTCCCAGACCATCCCCTGCAGGGCCTTGAGCGGTGTGGCTTTGCGGTCCTCGGCGATCCATTCCAGCAGGAGTGCAATGACGCGCTCGACATCGGCGTCCGGCTCACCGGCCAGGTCGCGCACCGCCTGCAACTGCTGCGCCACGGCCGGTTGCTCGGCATGTTCGCGAACGAATGCGGGCAGGTGCTTTCTGGCGAACGGAAACAGCACGTCGAAAACGAAACTCACTGCACTGGTGGTGCCTTCGATATCCGTGAGGATAGCTTTGATGGGCATCAGAATCGGGCTCCTGTCAGTCTTCCAGCCGTGGAAAACGGCCGGCAATGTCTTCACCGGTAAAATTGGCCACCCAGCCTTCCGGGTTGTTGAACAGGCGGATGGCCACGAAGTGCGGGTTTTCGCCCATATCGAACCAGTGCCGCGTGCCGGCCGGTACGGAAATCAGGTCGTTCTTTTCGCACAGCACGGCGTACACATAGTCGTCGATGTGCAAGGTGAACAAGCCCCGCCCGGCGACGAAAAAGCGTACTTCGTCTTCGCCGTGGCGGTGCTCTTCAAGAAACCTGGCGCGCAATTCGGCTTTTTGCGGGTGATCGCTGTTGAGACTGATGACGTCCACGGTGACATAACCGCGTTCGGTCATCAGCGTGTCGATCTGCGTGCGATAGGCGCTGATCACCTCTTCCTGACTGGCACCGGGAGTGATCGGCGTCGCGGCTTCCCAACGGTCGAACGCCACGCCGTGCTCGGCCAGTGTCGACGCGATGTCTTCCAGATGGGTCAGCACCTTGTTGGGCATATCAGGGCTTGAAACGTGATAAACGGACAGGCTGCTCATGCGTGAATCCTCGGTTTGGTGCAACGCCTTCCGGCTTTTACAGGCCGGTCAGGCTTACAGACTGGTTTGGCAAGACGTTGTCAGCGGTTCATTACCGCGCGCATTTTCAGTTCGCACTCGAACAGGAACTCGAACGCTTCGATCTGGCGCAAGGCGTCGCTCATTTTAGCCCCCCAGGTGTAGAGGCCATGACCGCGGATCAGGTAGCCGGCGCACTCGGGATGGGTGTCCAGCCAAGGCTGCACCTTTGCCGCGAGACGGGCAATGTCCTGATCGTTGTCGAAAATCGGTACCACGACCTGCGACTCGTGAGTGACCACGCCGCTAAAGGCCTTCTGCAGTTCGTAATCCTCGAACACCAGATGATCGGCCGTGGTCAGCCTCGACAACACGGTCGCGTTCACCGAATGGGTGTGCAGCACCGCGCCGACTTGCGGCCTGCAGCTGTACAACTGGGTATGCAGCAAGGTTTCGGCAGACGGCTTTTTACCGGGCTCCAGGCTGTTGCCAGCCAGATCGGTGGCCAGCACATCGTCAGGGCCCAACTGGCCCTTGTGCTTGCCGGATACGGTCAACAACGCCTCACTGGCAGAAAGGCGCGCAGAATAATTGCTGCTGGTGGCAGGCGACCAGCCACGGCCGTACAGAAAACGCCCGGCCTCAATGATTTCCAGGCTCAATTGTTCGCGGCTCATACACCTTCCTCTTTCTTGGGTGTGACAATCATGACGGCAGCGGCAAAGGCTGCAAGGCTGGCGATGGCAAAGGTCCAGGTCGGCCCCAGCGCGTTCCAGCTGTAACCGGAATACAGAGCGCCCAACGCCCCGCCGACCCCGGACAAGGCAGCATAAAGCGCTTGCCCCTGACCTTGCTGACGCGGACCGAAGCTACTTTGCACGAAATGAATGGCAGCGGCGTGAAAGCTGCCGAACGTGACGGCGTGCATCACCTGGGCAATCAGCAGCGCGGTGAGGTGATCGGCAAACAGCCCCAGCAGCAGCCAGCGCAGTGCGGCCAGCAGAAAACTGGCGAACAGTACCTGGCGCACGGTGAAGCGCTGCAGAATCCGGCTCATGACCATGAACATCAGCACTTCAGCCACCACGCCGACCGCCCATAGCAGGCCGATCAGGCCGCGGCTGTAACCGAGCGCTTCGAGGTGCAGGGTCAAAAAGGTGTAATACGGCCCATGGCTGAGCACCATCAGCGCAACACTGAGGTAGAACGCCCATACACCGGGGCGCGCCAGTTGCCTGAGAAAGCCGCCCGACCCGGTTTCGCGGCTCGACGGTGAGGGTTGCGCATTCGGCACCCACCAGCTGCTGATAACGATACCGGACATGATCGTCAGCGCGATGTAGGGGAACAGGTCCAGGCTGAACCATTCAAACACCCGCCCCAGCACCACGACGGCCAGAATGAAACCGATCGAACCCCACAGCCGAACCTGGCTGTAACGCGAGGCCTGGCCTTGCAGGTGCGCGAGGGTGATGACTTCGAACTGCGGCAGGATGGCGTGCCAGAAGAACGCATAGAGCGCCATGACCATCGCCAGCCAGGCATAGCTTTTTTCGACCAGAATCAGCGAAAACGCCAGCAACGTGCAGATGGCGCCAGACCGCACAATGGTCAGACGCCAACCGGTGTGATCACCCAGCCACCCCCAGAGATTGGGCGCGACGCAGCGCATCAGCATGGGAATGGCGACCAGCTCGCCGATCCGTGCGCTGGAAAAACCCAGATGATGCAGGTAAAGGGCCATGAACGGCGCCGACAGGCCCAGCAAGGCGAAATAGCATACGTAGAACCCGGACAGCCGCCAGTAAGGCAGCTGTCCGCCGCCAGGTTGCGCCACGCTAGCAATCCGCAACCGTGACGGCGTGCATTACACCTGCCCCAGCACAGGTGTGTTGACGCTGACGTCGGCGTTCTGACCGCGATGGCGCAGCAGGTGATCGAGCAGAACGATGGCCATCATTGCCTCGGCAATCGGTGTGGCACGGATGCCGACACACGGGTCATGCCGACCTTTGGTGATGACATCGGCGGCGTTGCCATCGACATCGATCGAACGCCCTGGCGTGGTGATGCTGGAGGTCGGCTTGAGCGCCAGATGCGCGATGATCGGCTGGCCGGAGGAAATGCCGCCGAGAATGCCGCCCGCGTGATTGGACAGGAAACCCTGTGGCGTCATCTCGTCGCGGTGCTCGGTGCCGCGCTGGGCAACACAGTCGAAACCGGCACCGATTTCCACACCCTTGACCGCGTTGATGCTCATCAGCGCGTGCGCGAGCTCAGCGTCCAGACGATCGAAGATCGGCTCGCCGAGACCCGGCATTACCCCGTCTGCGACCACGGTGATTTTCGCACCGACCGAGTCCTGATCACGTCGCAGCTGGTCCATGTAGGCTTCCAGTTCCGGCACCTTGTCAGGGTCGGGGCAGAAAAACGCGTTGTCTTCTACCGAATCCCAGGTCTTGAACGGGATCTGGATCGGGCCAAGCTGGCTCATGTAGCCGCGAATGACGATGCCCTGGCTTGCCAGATACTTCTTGGCGATGGCCCCCGCAGCCACACGCATGGCGGTTTCCCTTGCCGAACTGCGTCCGCCACCGCGGTAGTCGCGGATGCCGTACTTGTGGTGATAGGTGTAATCGGCGTGGGCCGGGCGGAACAGGTCCTTGATCGCCGAATAGTCCTTGGATTTCTGATCGGTGTTGCGGATCAGCAGGCCTATGGACGCGCCGGTGGTCTTGCCCTCGAAGACACCCGAGAGTATCTCGACCTCATCGGCTTCCTGACGCTGCGTGGTATGGCGGCTGGTGCCCGGCTTGCGCCGGTCCAGGTCGCGCTGCAGGTCTTGCAGGTCCAGCTCCAGCCCCGGCGGGCAGCCGTCGACGATAGCGACCAGCGCCGGGCCGTGGCTTTCGCCGGCGGTGGTGACAGTGAACAGCTTGCCGAAAGTGTTGCCGGACATGCGGGCGCTCCGAAAAATCAGCCAAAAAACCAGATCGTTAAACCAAGCGCGCCAGTATACGCAGGCTCGCGGTTCAGTTCATCCTCGAACCTTCTGTCACCGCGTGCGTCCAAGCGTGACTCCCCCAATGATGGCCTTGCGATGTTATCCGGTATTTCCCTGCTTCGAGTTCCCAACGCGCTGCGTCTGCTGGCCCTGCCGATAACCCTGATCCTGAGCCTGGCCGCCGCAACCGCCAGCGCTGCGGCGCCCGGTACGGTGCAGCGGCCGATAAGCGTGGATACCGAGAACGGCAAGCTGTACGGCACGCTGCTCATGCCGCGTTCCGACAAACCGGTGCCGGTGGTGCTGATCGTCGCCGGTTCCGGCCCCACCGACCGCGACGGCAACAACCCGGAGGGTGGACGCAACGACAGCATGAAACGCCTGGCGGTGATCCTGGCCAGCAACAATATCGCCAGCGTGCGCTACGACAAACGCGGCGTCGCGGCCAGCAAGGCGGTCACGCCGGATGAACGCAACCTGAGCGTCGAGCGCTACGTGGCCGATGTGCAGCTCTGGGCCAGAGCGCTGAAAGCCAACCCGCGCCTGGGCCAGTTGATTCTGTTGGGCCACAGCGAAGGTGCGCTGGTGGCGACGCTGGCGGCTGAAAAGGTAGGTGCAGCGGCGCTGATTTCCGTGGCCGGCACCGGGCGACCGGTGGATCAGGTGCTGCGCGAACAGTTTCAGGAGCGCCTGCCACCGGACCTGCTGCAGCGCAGCGATCAGTTGCTCGACGAACTCAAGGCCGGCAAGACCGATGACAACGTGCCCGCCGAGCTGGAAGTGGTGTTCCGCCCCAGTGTCCAGCCGTACCTGATCTCGCTGTTCCGCCAGGACCCGGCGGCGGCTTTCGGTGCCTTGCACATTCCGGCGCTGATCGTTCAGGGTCGCAACGACATTCAGGTCGGTGTGGGTGATGCGCTGCTGTTGCAGAAGGCCAAGCCGGATGCACAGCTGTCCCTGATCGACGGCATGAATCATGTGCTGCGCATCGTCCCGGACGATTTGCAGCAACAACTGCTCTCCTACCGCAATCCGACCCAGCCGCTGGCCAGTGAAGTGACCGAGCGGATCCTGAGCTTCATCAAGGCGCTGCCTCACCCGGATGCCACACCCGGGAAAAAGATCTGACGCGCGTTAGTCAAAAGCCCTTCAGTCCTAGCGAATCTGGCCGATAGCGATTTGCTGGCCCTGTGTTCCGGCACCTTAGTGTTTCGGCACCTTTATGCCCCGGCGAACGTGCTCCGGGGCAAGGCCCAGGAAAGGACACCCTTATGACAGACGCAACTACCATGACTGAACCCCCCGCAGAACCGGCCAGCGCAGAAGTCGCAGTGCCGGTGCCCCCGCAGCCGTGGGAAGACGTTCTGCCCGAAAGCTTTCAGATGCTGCGTCTGTCGCCACTGCCCACCGACCGAGCCACAGGCGGCCGCCCCCTGCGCTTCGTACAGTTTGGCCGTGCCGAGCGGCACAGCAAGGCGTTGAGCCTGCTGCGCATCACTGTGCAATTGCCAGGTCAGCGGGTGCGCAAGGAACAGAACCATCTGGATATCTGGGCCGACCACGAAAAACGCATGGTGCGCTTCGGTCCCGAGTCAGGCTTGCAGATCGAGCCATGGAACCGCGGTATCGGACGCTTCATGATTGCTCATGCGGTGCATTGGGCGCAGAAAAGATGGTCTTCCTACAAGATTGAAGGCGTGGCGCTGGCCAGCAAGGACGGTCTGAACGAAGACACACGTCTGCGTCGCGATCACTTTCTGCGCACGCTGGGCTTTGAAGTGACGTATGCCGATGCCCAGCACATGAAAGGCGCGATCAAGGATGTACACGTTGGCAACCTGCACAGCACCTGGAACAACGACAAGGTGCAGATCATCGAGATTCTCGAAGCCTCGCAGATGCTGGAAAAGGCCGAGAAAAATCTGATCGAGCAGGAAGTGACGATTCGCCAGCATGAAGACCGGGTCAGCAAATACAAGCGTGAAGACAGCGGCCTGCGCTTCACGATTGCCTGCCTGGTGACCTTCGCGGTATTCCAGGCCGGGCTGCTGATCTGGATCGCAACGCACCGATAAGAGACGCGCCGATAAAGCCGATAAAAAAGGGAGGCTGATATCAGCCTCCCTTTTGTCTCAGCCTCAGCCGCTTATCGCGGCTGTTGAGCTCAAACCTTCGACTGGAACAGTGCCTGATGGTCGCGGCACTGTTCTGCCGTGAGCATGAACACACCATGCCCGCCGCGCTGGAAGTCCAGCCAGGCGAAATCGACCTCCGGGTACAGCGCCTGCACGTGCACCTGGCTATTGCCGACCTCGACGATCAACAGGCCCTTCTCGTTCAGATGATCGGCGGCCTGGGCGAGCATGCGGCGGACCAGGTTCAGACCGTCGCTGCCACAGGCCAGCGCCAGCTCCGGCTCATGCTGATACTCGTCGGGCATATCGGCAAAGTCTTCGGCGTCCACATAGGGCGGGTTGGACACGATCAGGTCGAAGCGCTGACCCGGCAGGCCGTCGAATCCGTCGCCCTGAACGGTGTAGACGCGATCCTCCATGCCGTGACGTTCGATGTTCTGATTGGCCACTTCCAGTGCGTCGTAGGACAGGTCGGCCAGGGCCACCTCGGCTTCGGGAAACACCTCGGCGCAGGCGATACCGATGCAACCGGAGCCTGTGCACAGGTCGAGAATCCGCGCCGGCTCGTCGGCCAGCCAGGGGGCGAAACGCTCTTCGATCAGCTCGGCGATGGGCGAACGCGGGATCAAGACGCGGTCATCGACAATGAACGACATGCCACAGAACCAGGCCTCGCCCAGCAGATAAGGAGTTGGCACACGCTCATCGATGCGACGCTTGATCAAGCGTTGCAGTTCGGATATTTCATCGACTTCCATACGGCAATCCAGGTAGCTGTCGGCAATTTCCCAAGGCAGGTGCAGTGCGCCCAGCACCAGTTGCCGTGCTTCATCCCAGGCATTGTCGGTGCCATGACCGAAAAATACGTCTTCCTCGTGAAAGCGGCTGACGGCCCAGCGTATATGGTCGCGCACGGTACGCAGACGGGAAGTGATCATGGACAAACTCCTTGAAAGGCAACGAACTGCTGTAAGACGAGCCTCGGTGAACAGTCTGGTTACGAACAACGTGCATTCTTCGTACCCGATAGGCGGGGAAGTTTCCATGATTCGTCTACCGCCATCAAGGCAAACCGCCAGCCACCCCCTCCTGCAACTGCCCTGCAGGCCATAAAAACCGTGGCCTGCGATGGTTGCCATTCCCAGAACGCTTCAGCCAGAGGACAATGTCGCAAAAGCCCCACACCAAGGAG
Organism: Pseudomonas sp. MEJ108; assembly: GCF_030208985.1. NCBI lineage: Bacteria > Pseudomonadati > Pseudomonadota > Gammaproteobacteria > Pseudomonadales > Pseudomonadaceae > Pseudomonas > Pseudomonas sp. MEJ108. The sequence continues at coordinate 42,546 of NZ_JARVSW010000019.1, read as the reverse complement.
CCCGTGAATGTCCGATTTAAAGACCATGTTTCAACTCAGTGGCAGGGTGCATGCGCCCGCCCATCTGAGTAACGCGACGCTGATCATCATCGACGCGCAAAAAGAATACCTCCGCGGCCCGCTGGCCCTGACCGGCGTCAGAGAAGCCATGGCCAACATCGGCCGGCTGGTCGAGAAGGCACGTGCGGTCAAGTGCCCGATCGTTCACATCCGCCATCTGGGCACTGTGGGCGGCCCGTTCGACCCCCATGGCGAGCGCGGTGAACTGGTGCCGGAGCTGTTGCCGCAGGGCGATGAACATCTGGTCGAGAAGCGCCTGCCCAATGCCTTCAATGGCACCGGGCTGCATGAACTGCTGCAGAGTCTGGGGCACCTGGACCTGATCGTTTGTGGCTTCATGAGTCATTCGAGTATCAGCACCACGGTTCGCGCCACCAAGGACTACGGTTATCGCTGCACCCTGGTCGACGATGCCTGCGCAACCCGCGACCTGCCGAGCCCGCACGGCGTGGTCAGAGCAGAGGTCGTGCACCGAACCGAGATGGCAATCATGGCCGACAACTTCGCCACCCTGGCACTGACCAAAGATCTTGTCTGACGCGACACAGGCGAGGAAGCGTGTGACAGCGTTCACATAACCGCCCATCCTGTGCCGTCATGGATCGTCCCGGAGGCGGGAACCACCCCTCCTTCCCCGGGTCAGAGCGCCGATACTCCATTGAGCTGATACCTGTTGAGGAAAAGGCATGAAAACGTCAGATGGTTTCGATGCACGTCGCCTGCGCCCCAGGGGTCAGGGCAACTGGGGCAAACGCATCGGCACGCTGATCGCACTGCTCCTTGTGGTCGCGGGCCTGTTGCTGACGATTGCCGGTGCATCCAGCCTCACGGTTCATCCGCAGATGCTCGGTGAACTCAACGCCAGTCCCGGCGGCGCGGCGTTTGTCGCCATCGGCGGATTGCTGGTGCTGTACATGGGTGTCTGGCTATGGCGCCGCTGCCGTCGTCAGCGCAGTGCTGGCGGCTTGAGTATCTCTTCGCATCTGATGAAAAAACACAACTGACCCTCTCGCCGGACCGGTTAGAATGGCCTCCTTCGCGGAGGCCCCATGCAAGACGACGATTTTTCCCTGTTCAGAAGCGAGACACGTGGCGTCAAGCCGCTCAAGCATGAACACGCCGATGTCGGCAAACCCAAGACCGATCGAAAAATGCTGGCCCGCCTGCGCCAGTCGGCGACCTTGCGCACCGACTCGGTGACCGTCGACGGCTTGTCGGATCAATTCGTGATCGACGTCGGTCCTGAAGATGTTCTGAGCTGGTCGCGTGACGGTGTGCAGGAAGGTCAGATGCGCAAGCTCAAACTCGGGCAGATCAGCTTCGAGGGCAGCCTGGACCTGCATGGCATGAGCGTGGAAGTGGCGCGCGAGACGCTGTGGGAATTTCTGGCTGAAGCAACCCGTCTGGAAATACGCTGCGTACGCGTCACCCATGGCAAGGCGGTACGCCTGGACGGCAAGCGGCCGATGATCAAGAGCCACGTCAACACCTGGCTGCGTCAGCATTCGCAGGTACTGGGCTTTTGCTCCTGCCTGGCCAAACATGGCGGTGCAGGTGCGGTGTACGTGATCCTCAGGCGCACCATGATGGAAGGGCGCGACGAGTAGAACCCGCCGCGCCCTTCCAGTCAGTCAGACTCGTCGTCGGGCTGCATGTTGCCGCCCCGCTGGTGACTCAGCGACCCGGGCCAGGACCGCCAGGACCAGGACCACCGCCCTCATGATGCCCGCCACCGCCGCCATGTCCGCCCGGACCAGGCCAGAACGGCCAGCAACCGGAAACCGACGACAGTACAATCGCGAACAACGCTATTTTTGCTACTCGACTCAACATCCGGGTTTACTCTCTAGACAGGCAATGGATTGATGACCTGCCTACTCAGACCGCAATGGACCTCGGAAGTGGGTAGCGATCTGGTCGCCAACGTGTAAGCGAGAGGATACAAAAGCTGTAAAAGCGGATTTTTCAGGGCAAACAAAACAACAGCCAGCCAGACACAAAAAAGCCATACGACTTTGGACCTGACTCAGGCGACTAACTGCCCTGACATAGCTATCGCAGGCCTTCAGAACCAGACCTTGAATGCAAGCCATGAAAAAACCAGAGCAAATACTGCACCGGATGCAGCAGACACCAGAACGTTTCGTGGTTCATGGGCAGGCATGTTGCGGACCTCGTTGCCCAACTGCTCGAGGTCTTCGCGCATCCGCTTTATGACTTGATCGTGACTCATACTCATCTTCTCTCGAAATGCCGATTCATGCGTTGCGTACACACTTTCGCTTGGTCCAGCCTGAATCTCAAGCGCTGCAAGTCGCTGTCCGCTACTGGATACTGGCTGCCTGGAGCTTGTGAATGAAAGCGGCAGCAGTAACTATTACGGTGATCAACCCACCAGCCGCCACGAATGGATAAAAGCTCGTTTCGCGCTGGAGCTTATTGGTCTCTGCGATCATTTTTCGTGCCTCAGCCACAAACTTGTGAACCTCAGCCTGGAGTTTCTCAAGTTCCAGCTCGTCCTTTTGACTCGGCATCCAACCTCCTATCAGAGTCTGACCTTAATCTCACAAGCCGCCTTCATGAAGCAAGGATACGCTTCAGATCTGCTTTGCAAACGCTTGAAAAAGCTACGACATATGTCATTCCAGCACTCCAATCAAGGCAACAGAAACGCATGTCGGAGAGCCCAAGCCAAAACACATGCTCCCTGCATTCGCTTTTCTGCGGCTCTGAAAAGCACCTGGCTATAGCGCAATGCAGGGCAAAGTCTAAAAACCGGCGCTGATTGCGAAAGCATTACGAGGCCACGGCAGTACAACTGCGAGCACACCTACGCTAACATGTGCCCAATCGCCGGGATAAACCTCGCTTTCATCGCCAATCGACGAGATCCGCAGGTTACGTATGCGCAATCGCCCAACTCCACTGGAGCGGGATCGGCAAACGGGACACCAGCTCGATTGGTAAAAAATCGGTACAGACCCAAACGTACCGCTCTGAAACCTATACGGAATCACCCTCTGTGACACTGGAACAGAATTACACCGCCATCCTCGGGCAACTGGGCGAGGACGTCTCGCGCGAAGGTCTGCTGGACACCCCCAAGCGCGCCGCCAAGGCCATGCAGTATCTGTGTCGCGGTTACACGCAGACCCTGGAAGAAGTGACCAACGGCGCGCTGTTCAGCTCCGATGCCAGTGAAATGGTGATGGTCAAGGACATCGAGCTGTACTCGCTGTGCGAGCACCATCTGCTGCCGTTCATTGGCAAGGCACATGTGGCCTACATCCCGCAGGGCAAGGTGCTTGGCTTGTCGAAAGTGGCGCGTATCGTCGACATGTATGCCCGCCGTCTGCAGATCCAGGAAAACCTCAGCCGCCAGATCGCCGAAGCCATCCAGCAGGTCACCGGCGCGCTGGGCGTTGCGGTGGTGATCGAAGCCAAGCACATGTGCATGATGATGCGTGGCGTCGAGAAGCAGAACTCGGCCATGATCACCTCGGTGATGCTGGGCGAATTCCGTGAAAACGCGGCCACCCGCAGTGAGTTTCTCAGCCTGATCAAGTGATCGTTCAGCCTGCGTTCACCTGCCGTGAGGCACGCTGAACGCACGGCTGGGCACGCCACCGCCCGCAAGAGGTATGACCTTGTTCATGAAAGCGTTAAGAGTCGGCCTCGGCCAACTCGTCATCGGCATCGATTTCCTGACTCGCCCGAGCAGGAAGAAACGTGATCCGCAGGCCCAGGCGGCTGTCGCTGAAGCGGCTCAGAACCTGACGCTGTATCAGTTCCATGCCTGCCCGTTCTGTGTGAAGACGCGTCGCGCCCTGCGCCGCCTTAATGTTCCGGTCGCGTTGCGCGATGCGAAAAACAACGAGCTTGATCGCCAGACCCTGCTCAACGAGGGCGGCAGGATCAAGGTGCCTTGCCTGCGCATCGAGGAAGGTGACAAAACCGTATGGATGTATGAATCCAAGGTGATCATCGACTACCTGAACCAGCGCTTCGGCGCGATCTGACCGCCGTTTGCCCGGCGCCTCTCAGCGCGGGCAACCTTCCGCGCGACAGGCCACATAGGCTTGCAGCTGCTTCAGTCGTACGCGGGTCTGCTCGGCCAGGCATTGCGACTGCAGCAAGGGCCAGATAGAGCCTGAATCCTCGGGCTTGCCCGTCTGATACAGGCAATCGGCGTCACGCAGGGCTATCCACTTTCGTTGCGCATCCTTGAGTGCCTGCTTTTTCGCCGGGGTCTTCAACCACGCCATCTGCGCGTTGTACTGCTTGTTGAGATCGGCATCGAGCGCTGCCTGCTCATTGGCAGCGCAGCGGTTCATGCTGGCCTGATTGGCGTCGCAGTCCTCGGCCTGGGCCGAGCAGCCGATACCCAGCGCAATGAAAGCACCCAGCAGTACGATTGGAACGCGCATACATTTCCCTTTGTTCAAATGACGGATGTGTCAGTCCAGCATACCGATATAACCCGGCTGTGCCTTGACCCGATCCAGCCAACGGCGGATCCCGGTGTAGGGTGCCAGATCGAAACCGCCCTGATGCGCGACGTGGGTGTAGGCATACAAGGCAATGTCGGCGATGGAAAAATTCTCGCCGACCAGAAACGGCGTACGGTCGAGCTGCTGCTCCATCACCGCCAGTGCGCGATAGCCGGCCTTCTGCATGGCGCGATACTCGGTCATGCGTTCGGCCGGCAAGCCCAGATAGAACTGGATGAAACGGGCCACCGCAACCGACGGCTCATGGCTGTATTGTTCGAAGAACTGCCACTGCAGCACCTGGGTACGCAGCCTGGGTTCGCTCGGCAGGTACGAAGAGCCGTCAGCCAGAAAGTTGAGAATCGCATTGGACTCCCACAGGCAAGTGCCATCTTCCAGCTCCAGCACCGGAATCTTGCCGTTGGGGTTCTTTTCCAGAAACGCCGAGGTCTGGGTTTCGCCGTTGAGAATATCCACCGGCACCCACTCGTACTCGCTGCCCAGCAGGTTAAGCATCAGCTTGACCTTGTAGCAGTTGCCCGAGTTGTAATCGCCATAAACCTTGTACATCAGACTGCTCCCTTGCTGCGTCTATGTTGACGTCTTGAATCAGGCGGCTTGCAGAAGGTGTGCTGCGCGGACCACCGACGCCAGTCGTTTTATACCCTCATCGAGCCGTGCAGGGTCGATATGGCTGAAATTGAGCCGCAAGTGACCGTGATTGGCGTCCGGATCGGCAAAGAAAGGTTCGCCCGGCATGAACGCCACATCGTGCGCCAGCGCTGTATCCAGCAAGGTGCGCGTGTCCAGCGGCTGCTTCAGCGTCAACCAGAAGAACAGTCCGCCTTGCGGGCTGTTCCAGGTGGCCAGGTCGGAAAAATGCGTTTGCAAGGCACTTTCGAACGCATCACGACGGCCCCGGTAAAACTCGCACAGCGTCACCAGATGCTCACGATAGTGCTCAGTACCAATCCACTGCAAGGCCTGCCACTGGCCGAGGCGATTGGTATGCAGATCGGCCGACTGCTTCAGGCGCAGCAAGTGCGGAAACAGATCGGGGCTGGCGATCAGATAGCCCACTCGCAGGCCCGGCAGCAGCGTCTTGGAAACCGTGCCGGTGTAAATCCAGCTGGCCGTCTTCAGACCGCTGACGATCGGCCTGGCACTGCCGCCGTCAAAGCTCAACTCACGATAGGGCTCGTCCTCGATCAACGTGACACCGAACTCGTCGAGCAAGGCCGCAACGGCATCGCGACTGGCCTGGCTGTAGCGCACCGCCGAGGGGTTCTGGAACGTCGGGATGAGGTAGGCGAAGGCTGGCTTGTGCTGTTCCAGACGCTGACGCATGGCCAGCAAATCCGGGCCTTCGGCCTGCAGCGGCACGGTGATGCAGTCGGCACCGAACAGCTGGAATATCTGCAGCGCCGCCAGATAGGTGGGCGCCTCGAGGAGAATTTCGGTGCCTTTGTCGATGTACAGCTTGGCCGCCAGGTCCAGTGTCTGCTGAGAACCGCTGACCACCATGACTTGACGGGCATCGCAGTCGATACCCAGGGCGCGAGCATCGGCGGCCAGCGCTTCGCGCAGCGCAGGTTCGCCCTCGCTCATGCCGTACTGACCCAGCGCAACAGGCATGTCGGCCCACTCCACTTTGGGCAGCATCGACCCGGCGGGCAGACCACCGGCGAACGACATCACTTCCGGACGCTGAGCGGCGGCGAGGATCTCGCGAATCAGAGAGCTTTTCAGACGGGAAACGCGTTCGGAGAAAGCCATGGCAGTTACCTGTAGCCGAGACAATTGGAAATACGTCAAACTGATTGACTCAAATTACGACGATCAACCCGGATACGTCAACATGCTTGACCTTAAAAAACCTGCCAATCAACAAATGGCCATGGAAGCCTTCTTCTTCGGCTATCAGGCATTCACTGCCAAGGCTGATGAAATGCTGGCCAGACGCGGCTTCAGTCGCGTGCACCAGCGCATCGTATTTTTCATCGCCCGTTACCCCGGCCTGAGCGTCAAGGAGCTGCTCACCGTATTGGGCGTCAGCAAACAGGCCCTCAATGCTCCGCTGCGCCAGCTGATCGCCATGAACCTGGTGCACAGCGCGGTCCCCGAAAATGACAAGCGCAAACGACTGCTGGGCCTTACCGATGAAGGCGCCCTTTTTGAACAGGGCTTGCGTCGCGAACAGGTCAAACTGCTGCAGCGGGTGTTCGCCGAAGCGGGTCAGGATGCCGTGGACGGCTGGCTGATGGTCAATCGGGCGCTGGGGCAGACCCTGCAGTCCGGCGCTTGCCCGGCCGGGGCTGACGCCGAGTAAACGCCACGGCTGCAACTGTGCTGGCGTTTACTCGTGTCGCTGTATTGCAAGGCCGGGCAGCCATGCGTTTAGGCTTGGCGCCCTTTGCTACCTGCCCGCTTCAAGGAACGCCCAGCATGAACCAATCCCTCAAGGTGCCATTGCGCCCGCTGACAGACTCATCGCCGTCGGCGGTTGTTGCCGGTTTCATCGCCATGATGACCGGCTGCACCAGTTCGCTGGTGCTGATGTTCCAGGCGGGCCAGGCGGCAGGGCTGAGCAGCGTGCAGATTTCATCCTGGCTGTGGGCGCTGTTCATGGGCATGGCGGTGTGCAGCATCGGCCTCTCGCTGCGCTACCGCATGCCGATTACCGTGGCGTGGTCGACACCCGGCGCCGCCCTGCTGATCACCAGCCTGGGCGGTGTCAGCTACCCACAGGCCATTGGCGCATTCATGACCAGTGCGCTGCTGGTGATTCTGTGCGGAGTGACCGGGAGTTTCGAGCGCATCGTGCGACGCCTCCCAGCCTCGCTGGCCGCGGCCTTGCTGGCAGGGATTCTGTTCCGGATCGGCAGCGAGATCTTTATTGCCGCACAGCACCACACCAGCCTGGTGCTGGGCATGTTTTTCACGTACCTGCTGGTCAAGCGCCTGTCGCCACGCTATTCGGTGCTGCTCGCGCTACTGGTCGGCATCGGCATCTCCGGCCTGCTGGGCTTGCTGAACTTTGATGGCCTGGCGCTGGAAGTCGCCATACCGGTCTGGACCACGCCCGAGTTTTCATGGGCGGCGACGGTCAGCATCGGCATCCCGCTGTTCGTGGTGGCCATGACCTCGCAGAACATGCCCGGTGTGGCCGTGTTGCGAGCCGACGGCTACTACCCGCCTACCTCGCCGCTGATATCGGTGACCGGCTTCGCCTCATTGCTCACAGCGCCATTTGGCTGCCACGGGATCAATCTGGCGGCGATCAGTGCCGCCATCTGTACCAGCCCTCATGCCCATGAGGACAAGTCAAAACGTTATACAGCGGCGATCTGGTGCGGGATTTTCTATGCGATAGCCGGCATTTTCGGTGCAACCCTGGCGGGTCTGTTCAGTGCGTTCCCCAAGGAACTGATGCTCTCGATTGCCGCACTGGCGCTGCTCGGATCGATCATCAATGGCCTGACTGTTGCGATGGCCGAACCGAGGGAGCGCGAACCCGCCTTGATCACCTTCATGGTGACCGCTTCGGGACTGACGCTGTTCTCCATAGGCTCGGCATTCTGGGGCATCGTCGCAGGCTTGCTGACCTTGCTGATCCTGAACACACGCAAGACCGATTAGGCCAGCCGCCAGCAGCACGACAGAGACATCAGCTACGCGCGGCGGGGGCTACCAGCAGAGTTCCGGCGTCGGCATCGAGTATCGCCTGAGTGCCCAGTGGCACGGCCTGATTGGGATTTCCATGCCCTACCGGCACACCGCCGAGCACCGGAATGCCAAGACTGCCCAGCCGCTCCATCAGCACATCGGCGGGGCTGATGGTGCGGCCAGTGTTCGCGGCAGGCGTAAATTCGCCGACGGCAATGCCGGCCAGAGACGCAAGAATCCCGCAGTTGCCCAGGTGGGTGAGCATGCGGTCAACCCGGTAGGCGGGTTCGTTGACCTCTTCGATGAGCAGGATTGCGCCGCTCAGGTCAGGCATGAACGGCGTACCCACAGAGGTGTCGAGGATACTCAGGTTGCCACCCAGCAGCAGGCCCTGTGCGCTGCCAGCGGTTCTTACCCTGGCGGTTGGCGAGGCCGGATCAGCCTTGAGCAAGACCGGCTCGGTGCTCATCAGCACATGGCGCATACCGCTGACGAACAGGCCACCACGTTCCAGCTGCGAAGCGACCGGTCCATGGATGGTCGCCAGGCGCGCGTGGTTCCACAGCGCACCGTGCAACGCGGTGATGTCAGAAAAGCCAGTCACCAGCTTGGGGTCACAACGCACCGCGTCCATATCCACCTGCTGGACAATCCTTTGCACGCCATAACCACCGCGAGTGCAGATGACCGCACGGATTTCCGGATCGGCCAGCGCGGCGTTGAGGTCGGCGAGCCGCTGTTCATCGGTCCCGGAATAGAACGAGTAGCTGCCCAGCGCATGCGGATAGACCCGAGGACGCAACCCCCACCCCTCAAGCACCGCCACCGCCGCCTGGATCTTGCCGGGGTCCACAGGCCCTGCCGGAGATACCAGCGCAACGGCGTCGCCAGGTCGCAGAGCCCGGGGGTGGAGAGTGTTCGAAGAGGTAGCAGGCATGATGTCTTCCAAGTGTTGATCGAACAAGGAATCTAGAGCACTGAGGGTGGGCGACTCAAGCCATATCCGTCGTCAGAATGTTTCATCCGCAGATCCGTCTGAACGCCAGTGGCGCAACGTACTCCTATCAACCACATGGATCAAACGGCATTCGCTGGGTGATCGCTTCTTGCCCGAATGGCGCGATGAGCGTTTGAATCCATTCTTGAACCCTTTTCAGGAGACCCTGCCATGACCGATCTTTCCAACCGCCAGTTCCTGCTCGCCAAACGCCCTTCGGGCGATGCGCGCCGTGAAGACTTCACCTATCAGGAAGTCCCGGTCAGCGCACTTGCCGACGGGCAGATTCTGGTCAGGAGCAAATACCTGTCACTGGACCCGGCAATGCGTGGCTGGATGAATGAGGGCAAATCCTACATTCCAGCCGTAGAGCTGGGCGAAGTGATGCGTGCCATCGGCGTGGGTGAAGTAATAGAATCGAAAAACCCCAAGTTCGCCGTAGGTGACCATGTTCAGGGACGCCTGGGCGTGCAGGACTACTTTGCCGGTGAACCAAAGGGCTTCTACAAGGTGGACACCAACCTTGCGCCCCTGCCCCTTTATCTATCGGCACTGGGCATGACCGGCATGACCGCCTATCTGGCGCTGCTGGACGTCGGCCAACCGAAAAGCGGTGACACCGTGGTGATTTCCGGTGCGGCTGGCGCTGTCGGCAGCATCGCCGGGCAGATTGCCAAGCTCAAGGGCTGCCGTGTGGTCGGCATCGCGGGAGGCACGGCAAAATGCCGTCTGCTGACCGAGGAGCTGGGCTTTGACGCAGCCATCGACTACAAATCCGAAGACGTCATGGACGGTCTGAAACGCCACTGCCCGGATGGTGTGAACGTGTACTTCGACAACGTCGGTGGCGACATCCTCGATGCGGCGCTCAGCCAGCTGGCGGTCGGCGCTCGTGTGGTGATCTGTGGTGCCATCAGCCAGTACAACAGCACCAAGGCGATCAAAGGCCCGGCCAACTACATGTCGCTGCTGGTCAACCGCGCTCGCATGGAAGGCTTCATCGTACTGGACCATCCGGAACGCTATGCAGAAGCGGGTCAGGTCATGGCCGGCTGGATCAAGGAAGGCAAGCTCAAGAGCAAGGAGCACATCGTAGAAGGCCTCGAGACGTTCCCGGAGACCTTCCAGATGCTGTTCAGCGGTGAGAATCAGGGCAAGCTGATCCTGAAAGTGGAATAAACCCGCGGGCTTTTCGCAGCGTCACAGCTCTTCGCCACTCTGTGGGTAGAGCCGTGATGTTACGCATCCATCTACTCAAGCCAGCTCGGCAACCACCGCCGCCAGGGCCTTCGCCGGATCTGCCGCCTGACTGATCGGGCGACCGATGACAAGGTAGTCAGAGCCTGCATCCAGTGCCTGACGAGGGGTCAGGATACGACGCTGATCGTCCTGCGCACTGCCCGCCGGACGGATGCCGGGCGTCACCAGTTGCAACGACGGGTGAGCGGCTTTCAGGGCCTGCGCTTCCAGTGCCGAGCAGACCAGACCATCCATTCCGGCCTTCTCGGCCAGAGCCGCAAGGCGCAGCACCTGTACCTGCGGGTCGATGTCCAGGCCGATACCGGCCAGGTCTTCACGTTCCATGCTGGTCAGAACGGTCACGCCGATCAGCAACGGCTGTGGACCGGTGCGCTGCTCAAGCACTTCCCGACAAGCCGCCATCATGCGCAAGCCGCCCGAGCAGTGCACATTGACCATCCACACGCCCATCTCGGCCGCTGCCTTGACCGCCATCGCCGTGGTGTTGGGGATGTCGTGGAATTTGAGATCCAGAAACACCTCGAAACCCTTGTCCCGCAAGGTCTCGACGATGTCCGATGCACAGCTGGTGAACAGTTCCTTGCCGACCTTGACCCTGCACAGTTCGGGATCGAGCTGATCAGCCAGGCGCAAGGCGGCTTCGCGGGTCGGAAAATCCAGGGCGACGATGACAGGAGTCTGGCAGGCGGACATGAGCGTGGTCTCAGGTAAGTCGAAATCGGCGCGCATTGTAGCCGAACCGGCGCACCGGCGGGACCCATCGATCGGCATTTGCCCGAACAGCGTCCTGAGACTTCTGAATTCCATGCACCCCTGGCGGTCATCGCCGCACCAAACCGGATCAAACCTGTACAACGAGTTGAATCGATTCACCCTGACGTTCTGTAAACGACCCGTTTTGAAGCATCACGACAGTGATCCGTGCACTGGCACGGCCTCTGCAACAGGATGTTTCAACGTTTATCGAATCCCAGGGAGAGAACAATGAGCACACAACTCAAGCCGACGCTCGGCACGATTCATTTATGGGGGATCGCGGTAGGGCTGGTGATTTCCGGCGAATACTTCGGCTGGAGCTACGGCTGGGGCGTTGCGGGTACGCTGGGCTTTTTGGTAACAGCCCTGATGGTTGCCACCATGTACACCTGTTTCATTTTCAGTTTTACCGAGCTCACCACCGCCATCCCGCACGCCGGCGGTCCGTTCGCCTACAGCCGTCGTGCCTTTGGCGAAAAAGGCGGACTGATCGCAGGCATGGCCACCCTGATCGAATTCGTCTTTGCGCCACCGGCCATTGCCATGGCGATCGGTGCGTACCTTAATGTGCAATACCCGGGGCTGGACCCCAAGCATGCGGCAGTCGGCGCCTACATCGTCTTCATGGCGCTCAACATCGTGGGCGTGAAGCTCGCCGCAACCTTCGAGCTGGTGGTGTGCATTCTGGCCGTCGCCGAGTTGCTGGTGTTCATGGGCGTCGTCGCGCCTGCCTTCAGTTTCAGCAACTTCGCCCTCAACGGCTGGGCCGGCTCGCAGACCTTCGGACCCGAAGCCATTGCCGGCATGTTCGCTGCCATCCCCTTCGCCATCTGGTTCTTCCTGGCCATCGAAGGCGCTGCAATGGCCGCCGAAGAAGCCAAGGACCCGAAACGCACCATCCCGAAGGCCTACATCAGTGGCATTCTGACCTTGGTGATACTGGCGATCGGCGTCATGCTGTTTGCCGGTGGCGTGGGCGACTGGCGCACCCTGGCCAACATCAACGATCCGCTGCCGCAGGCCATGAAAGCCGTGGTCGGTGACAGTTCCGGCTGGCTGCACATGCTGGTGTGGATCGGCCTGTTCGGTCTGGTCGCCAGCTTCCACGGGATCATCATGGGTTACTCGCGCCAGTTCTTCGCCCTCGCCCGCGCCGGCTACCTGCCCGCCTCGCTGGCCAGGCTTTCGCGCTTCCAGACGCCGCACCGGGCAATCATCGCCGGCGGTCTGATCGGCATCGCCGCGATCTACAGCGACGGCCTGATCAACCTGAGTGGCATGACGCTGACCGCTGCGATGATCACCATGGCCGTGTTCGGCGCCATCGTCATGTACATCATGAGCATGCTCAGCCTGTTCAAACTGCGCAAGACCGAGCCTGGCCTGGAGCGCACGTTCCGCGCCCCCGGTTATCCGGTAGTGCCCGGCATCGCCCTGGCGCTGGCCGTCGTGTGTCTGGTGGCAATGGCCTGGTTCAACGCATTGATCGGCCTGATTTTCCTCGGCCTGATGGCCATCGGCTTCATCTACTTCAGCCTGACCGCCAAATTGCGTGCCGACGCGCCGACCGACGCGATGCTGACCGGGGAGTAACTGCCAGGTTCCAAGGGGTTGCGGGCGAATGCTTTCGCACGCAACCCTTCAGGGCGCATACTCTTGAACCATTAGGCAGCCGTGCTGCTCAAAGCGGTATCACAATAAGGAGAGCGCTATGCCCTGGTATGCCTGGTTAATTCTGCTCGTAGCCATTGGCTCGATCGTCGGCGGTCTGATGATGCTGCGCGACACAGCCAAGAAACTGCCCCTCACCGAAGAACAGCTCAAGCGCGTCCACGAGCGCAACGCAGAAATGGATGCCAAGGACACCAACGACCGCTGAGTGCCTCCGGGTGGCAGGCGCAAAACCTGCCCCTCTGCTAGTTGCCGGGCATCCCGGCATTCACCGGAAGCACCTTGATGTGCAGCGGCTCGAAAATCTTCGCCAGTTGCCCATCTGCACGCAGCCTTTCCAGTAGCTGCTTGAAGTGCGGCACATCAATATTGCCATTCGGACGCAACAACGCGTATTGACGGTAGACCTGATCGACACGCTCGGACACCATCAGTTGCGCCGCTTCTTCCTTGTTACGCGCCATGAAATCAATCAGATACGAACGGGTAACGGGCGCAACATCGGCGCGGCCACGCACCACCATCAGCAAATTGCTGTCGTGGGAGTACGTGGAGGTAATGGTGAAGTGCTCGCTCAGGTACTTCTGATCGGTATTGAAGTTGGCAAATCCATAATGATAGCCACTGAACAGTGCCAGACGTTTGTCAGCCAGGGTGTCGAAGTAATCCTGCCCACGTCCTTCCACTCGGCGCGCCACATAGACCTCGGCATCCTCGAGCCCCATATCGATCTGTTCATGGGGAATGTCCTTCCAGCCCCAGCCGGGGTTTTCGAAGACTGCAACATCGAAACGCCCTTCCGTGAAGTCACGAAAACGCCGAGGCACTGAAGTGGGGACCATCACGAATTCATAGGCGTCCTGCTCGCCATTCAGGGCATTGATCAGTTGGGGTAAAAGACCGGTGTCTTCACCTTTTTCAGGACGCACCATATAAGGGGGGAAATGCACTGCGGCCACCCGCACGATCTGCGCGGCGAAGACCTGCGGCGTTGCCATCAACGGAATGAAGAGCATGACACCGGTAACGATCGTGCGCGCCATACCGTCAATTAACACTGCAAGTCTTTTCATAAAACACGACATCAATCAAAGCCATTCAAACTATGCGGTTTCCAGGATTTAAACAACTGTCAAATCGACAGCGTCAGCGCTCTGCGGTGCGCTTGCAGTATTCGAACAGGCAAGTGAACGCCGCCTGCTAGGCACCAATGCAATCACCTGTGGTCACTGTAGGGGCAGTTGTAACAACAAGAATGCCGATGCAAAGCCCTGAGTGTGCGCAACGGGTTAATCTGGCTACGCTCAAGCCATTGACTATCGTAAGGAAGCTGGATGATGCCGCACTGGCTGGTGATTGATCTTGAGGCCACGACCGAAGAAGGTGGATGGCCGGTCGCAGAAATGGAAGTCATCGAGATAGGCGCGACGCTGGTCAATCAGGACGGACGCGAGCTGGACCATTTCGAACGCTTCGTGCGCCCGGCACGCAGGCCGTTGCTGACCCATTTCTGCCGCGAGCTGACCCATATCAACCAGAGCAGCATCGACAGCGCCGCGCCGCTGACGACGGTGTGGCCGCAGTTCGAGCGCTGGTTGAGCCATCATCGGGCACGCATCGTGGGCTGGGCCAGCTGGGGGGACTACGATCGTCAGCAACTGGAAGAGGAATGGCGCCACCACCACCTCGACAGTGCGCTGTCCAGCATGCCGCACGTCAATCTCAAACAGCGTTTCGCCCAGGCCCGCCACTTGCAGAAACCGATAGGGCTGAACAGTGCCTTGCAACTGGCAGGCATGCAGTTCAGCGGGCAACAACACCGCGCCCTGGTCGATGCGCGCAATACTGCCAGGCTGCTGCCGTTGATCCTGCCCAATTGAATGCTACTGCAGGTCGACGTTTCGTCAGCGTCGACGTGCAAGGGGCGTGACGAGTTTTACCGTGTTGGGCATACTGGCGAGCCATTTTCAGCCCTTTCAAAAGGAACCGCCCATGTTCAAGGTCAACGAGTACTTCGACGGCACCGTCAAATCCATCGCCTTCACCCAGGCCGATGGTGAGGCAACCATCGGTGTCATGGCAGCGGGCGAATATGAGTTCGGTACGGCGCAACGGGAAATCATGCACGTGATCTCCGGCGAGTTGAGCGTGAAGCTTCCGGACAGCACTGACTGGGAAACCTTTGCCACCGGCAACCAGTTCAACGTACCGGCCAACAGCAAGTTCCAGATCAAGGTCAAAGTCGATACCGCCTACCTGTGCGAATATCGCTGAGGCTCAGCGAGTGGGAGGCTTGACCTCCCACGTTCCCCACAAGCCCTTCTCGCCCTCTCCTACTCAACCCCGGCATTGAACTGCAACGCCGCCAGTCGCGCATAAAGCGGGTTGCTGGCGATCAACTGCTGATGGGTGCCCACCGCGACCAACCGCCCCTGATCCATGACGGCAATCCGGTCGGCATTCTGCACCGTGGCCAGCCGGTGGGCGATGACCAGCGTGGTACGCCCCTGCATCAAGCTCGGCAGAGCCTGTTGAATCAAGTGCTCACTCTGCGCGTCCAGCGCACTGGTCGCCTCGTCCAGCAACAGAATCGGCGCATCGACCAGCAAGGCTCGGGCAATCGCCAGACGCTGCCGCTGTCCGCCGGACAAGCCCACCCCGCCCTCACCCAGATGCGTACGGTAGCCGTCGGCCATGTCGAGAATGAATTCATGCGCATGGGCAATGCGCGCCGCCGCCTGCACCTGCTCGAGGCTCGCAGTGGCGTTACCGTAACGAATGTTGTCCTCGACAGTGCCGAAAAACAGCGCGGGCGATTGTGAAACCAGCGCGAAGCAGCGGCGCAGGTCATGGGGATCGAGCTGCGCGATCGGCACGCCCTCGATCAGGATGCGCCCTTGAATCGGGTCGTAAAAACGCAACAGCAGATCGAGGATGGTCGACTTGCCTGCTCCGGAGGGCCCGACCAGCGCCAAGGTTTCACCAGGCTCGACGCTCAGGGTCAAATTATCCAGGGCATTGCGCTCGGGACGCGACGGGTAAGCGAAGGTGACATTCTCCAGCGCCAGACGCCCGCTGATGCGCGGTGGCAGGCTCTGCAGGTCGGTGGTGGGCACGCTGATCTCGCTGCGCGCCTGAAGCAGCTCGCCGATCCGCTCTGCGGCACCGGCGGCGCGCTGCAGATCGCCAATCACCTCACTCAACGTGCCGAACGCCATGCCGACCATCAGCGCGTAGAACACGAACGCTGCCAGCTCACCGCTGGAAATGCGGCCGCTGATCACGTCCATGCCGCCCACCCACAACATCACCGCCACCGCCCCCAGCACCAGGACGATCACCAGCGTGATCAGCCAGGAACGCTGCAGGATGCGCTTGCGAGCGGTCTCGAACGCCTGCTCCACCGTATACGAGAAACGCTGCTTGTCCTGCTGCTGGTGATTGTAGGCCTGCACCGTCTTGATCTGCCCCAGGGCCTCGGCCACGTAGCTGCCCACATTGGCGACCCGGTCCTGACTCTCGCGCGACAGGTTTCGTACCCGCCGCCCGAACATGAGAATAGGCGCGATGATCAGCGGTAACGCCACCACCACGATGCTGGTGAGTTTGGGATTGGTGATGAACAACAGCACGATGCCGCCGATGACCATCAGCGCATTGCGCAGGAACATCGACAGTGACGAGCCGATCACCGACTGCAACAGCGTGGTGTCGGCGGTCAGTCGCGACTGGATTTCCGAACTGCGATTGTTCTCGTAGAAGCCCGGATGCAGCTCGATCAGGTGATCGAACACCTTCTTGCGCAAGTCGGCAACCACACGCTCGCCGATCCATGACACCAGATAGAAACGGGCGAAGGTTCCGACGGCGAGGCCGACCGTCAGCAGCATGAAAAACCCGATCGAGCGCTCGAGCAACTGCGGTGAACGGGTCATGAAACCCTGATCGACCATCAGTTTGATGCCCTGCCCGATCGACAGGGTGATGCCCGCGGTAATGACCAGTGCCAGCAATGCGCCGAGCGCCTGCCAGCGATACGGCGCGATGAAACTCGCAGCCAGACGCAAGGCCTGGCGATGACGTCGGGTAATCCGTGAAATCATGAACGATGAACCTGCCTGTCTGCCCGATCTGTCTGAATTGCAAAGCCTACACCTGTGTTGCCGGGCGCGCCGAACATCATTTCGAATGAACTTGCGGCCGGTTTCCAGAGTCAGGTTATGACTGCTTTACAGAGGCCGCTATAAGACATCGATCTAAGCGTCTGCTGGCAGATTTGCATCATATCTGTTGCACTTGGAGCGCGTTTGAGCGGCTGACAGTACGTGTCACGGACCGGTCATCAAGCGCGGTTAACTTAACGCCGTTACCTGATGAAAGGAGAAACACCATGAACCCGCAAGAGCGCAGCAACGAAGTTCAAGTCGTTCGAGCCACGCCCAATCTGCCGGTTGGCGGTGCAGTTCTCGACCAGCACGGGGAAGAAGTCCTGATCACCGAAGAAATGGTTCAGGCTGCCTGCCAGGAATGCGATAAGAACTGGGTAACCCCGGAAAAATAAAACCGAGCCGTACCAGACAGTTGAAACCCGACCACTTGGTCGGGTTTTTTATTGTCCGCCAGCCCGGCTGGCGATCAGACCAGCACCGCACCCAGCGCGCGCACCAGTTGCGCCAACGCCTCGGACTCGCCCTCCAGGCGCACCTTCAGCCCTTCTATTTCCCGGCGTGGCGGGTACTGCTTGCGCAATACATCAAAGGCCAGACGCTGGCTGGCGGTGTCACCGGTCAGGCTGCGGCGGAAGTCCGCATCGTCACGTCGCGGGTCATACACGCCGCGGCACAGCATGTTAAGTGCCCAGACCGGGTCGCAGGCCGCGTCGAGACTGACCTGGGCCAGCCAGGGTTTTGGCAGCAGATCGTCCAGCTCGATCGTCGCAGGCTGATCAAGAAAGCCGCACAGCGCCTGATAGATCTGTGCCGTGCCGCGCTGCCTGCCATCCAGGCTGTAGCCGGCGATATGCGGTGTCCCCAGAACGCACAGATCAGCGAGTGCGACGTTGACCTGCGGCTCGCCTTCCCACACATCCAGCACGGCCTGCAGGTCTTCCCGTTCAAGCAGGACGTCATGCAGCGCCGCGTTATCCACTATGGCGCCACGGCTGGCATTGATCAGCCAGGCGCCTTGCCGAAGCTGACGCAGGCGCGCGTCGTCAAGCAGATGCCAGGTCGGTGACGCTCCGGTTTTGCTCAGCGGCGTGTGCAGGCTGATGACGTCACAGCGATGCAGGATCTCGTCGAGGCTGACGAAGTCACCGCCTTCGGCAGCCTGGCGTGGCGGATCGCAGACCAGCACGTTCCAGCCCAGGGCCCTCAATACGCTGATCAGCCGAGCGCCCACCTGCCCTGCACCGACCACTCCATAGGTGCGCTGCGCAAGGTCGACACCTTCGATTTCAGCCAGGGTCAGCAGGCTGCCGAGCACGTAGTCCACCACGCCACGCGCATTGCAGCCCGGAGCACTGGCCCACTGGATACCGGCTTGCTGAAACCAGTCCAGATCCAGGTGATCGGTGCCGATGGTGCAGGTCCCGACAAAACGTACCGGGCTGCCTTCAAGCAGTTCGCGGGTCACTGCGGTGACCGAGCGAACCAGCAGGATGTCGGCATCCGCCACCGCGGCGCGGTCCATGGCGCGGCCCGGCAAGCGATGGATTTCACCAAAGTGAGCAAAAAAGGCGTCGAGCAGGGGAATATTTTCGTCGGCAACAATGCGCATGGAAGACTCTCTGGGTCTGGCGAACAAGGACCTGCTCGAATCGGGAACAGGCGTGTCGTGAACAGGCGCGGGTTGCAGCGATATGGCGATCAGTCGGACTTCTTGCGGATCCAGTAGAGGAACGTGCCCTCTTCGGCTTGCTCGGCAACCAGTTCGTGACCGAGGAATACACAGAATTTCGGAATATCGCGACGCGTGGACGGATCGGTTGCAATGACCTTGAGC
The DNA here is from genome assembly GCF_030208985.1 of Pseudomonas sp. MEJ108. Classification (NCBI taxonomy): domain Bacteria; kingdom Pseudomonadati; phylum Pseudomonadota; class Gammaproteobacteria; order Pseudomonadales; family Pseudomonadaceae; genus Pseudomonas; species Pseudomonas sp. MEJ108. The sequence continues at coordinate 23,643 of NZ_JARVSW010000019.1, read as the reverse complement.
AGACCGCCCGCAGGCAGATCACGCACCTTCTGGTGCAACATCATCACCGGTTCCGGACAAAACAGCCCTACGGCGTCCAGCTCGGCGTCGACAGTGAGGTTTTCAATGGGCTCAGACATGGGGCACTCCAGAGACGGGGGAGGATTGTCGCTCAATTCAGTCGATCAGGCCAAATGCTGATGGCGGCGCGCGGCCAGACAGCAGACAGAAAAATGCCAGGCACAGGGCCTGGCATTGATCATGAGCCGGGCGACCGTCAGAACGGCAGCTTCATACCGGGCGGCAACTGCATGCCAGCGGTCATGGAAGCCGTCTTGTCCTGGCTGGCCTGCTCGATCTTGCGCACGGCGTCGTTGACGGCGGCGGCGATCAGGTCTTCCAGCACTTCCTTGTCTTCCTGCATCAGGCTGTCATCCAGGTTGATACGCTTGACGTCATGACGACCGGTCATCACCACGCTGACCAGGCCTGCGCCCGATTGACCGGTGACTTCCGCGTTGGCCAGTTCTTCCTGCATCTTGGCCATTTTTTCCTGCATTTGCTGCGCCTGCTTCATCAGGCCAGCCATGCCACCTTTCATCATGGGATATCTCCTCGAAAATGGATGGTTCGTTTGCGTGGCGCCAGCGGCACCCTGTATTCAGTTATTGAGCCTGCACCGCAGGCGCGTCAACGGGTTTGATCGTGTCTTCCCGGATCACAGCGCCGAACTGTTGCAGCATCTGCTGGATGTACGGGTCGGCCTGGATCGAGGCTTCGGCCTGGCGCTGGCGCTCGGCACGCAGCCGTGAAGCGGCCTGCGCAGGGGTTTCCTGCTCGGGCTTGATCAGCTCGATACTCAGATTGATCGTGCGCCCATGGTACTGGTTCAACGCATCGTTCAGACGCCGCTGCTGAGTCGAGTTGAACAGCGCGCTGTGCGCCGGGTCCAGGTGCAGCAGCCAGTTATCGCCATCGACCGAGATCAATGTGCAGTTGGCCGCGATGCTGCCGGTCATGCCGGAGATCGGCAGCTTGGGGAACACGTCCAGCCACTCGGCCGCAAGACCGGTGGCCGGTTTGGCGGCCGGAGCAGGCTCCGGCTCGACCGCTTCAAGCTCGACGACACTTTCGTGGGCCAGCTCGTCCAGATAGCTGTAGGACGCCGGGTCTATGTCGATATCCGGCTCGACGTAATCATCATCCGCTGGCGGTTCGTCATCACGCCCCATCGGCCCGGAGTCGGAAGACATCGAATCGGTGTGCGTGGACAGATACGCAGAGTCCGGGATGGCTTCGAGCATTGCCGGCGCGTCCTGCTGCCCGGCAACCGGCTGCTCAGGCTCGGCCTCGGGTGCGGCCGGCACCGGGCTGGCGGGCGCAGGCGTCGGCATGGGCGTCAGGTCAGGCTGCTCGGAAACGGTCTCCAGAACCGGCTCGGCGACTGGCTCGGTATCGGTATCGGTATCGGTATCAGGCGCAGTTTCGGCGGCGGGTTCGGCAGCCGGGGATTTCGGCTCATTCCACGGCAGGTCGAGGTCTTCGACTGGCGCGGCTTGTGGCTCTGGCTTCGATTCCGGCTGCACCGCGGGCTCTGGCCGGGCGGCGGGCGGCTTCGGCGCCGCTGCAGGCGGCAGCGCTTCGAAGGCCGGATCGGGCGCAGCCATCACCGGAGCGCTCGACACTGCGGGAGCTGCCGATGCAACAGGTGTCGCATCAGCCACTGCTTTTCGGGAATCAACCGTGGCCTGGCTGATCCCCACTGGCTTTAGCGGCTGCCTCGGCGCGTCCTCGCTGTCGGCAGGACGAAACGCCAGCATACGCAGCAGGACCATCTCGAAGCCGCCACGCGGATCAGGGGCCAGTGGCAAGTCACGACGACCAATCAAGCCCATCTGGTAGTAAAACTGCACATCTTCGGCAGGCAGGGCCTGCGCCAGGGCCAGCACCCGGTCACGATCGCCGTGACCGTTGTCGACGCCTTCCGGCAGCGCCTGGGCAATCGCCACACGGTGCAGCACGTTGAGAATTTCCGAGAGCACGCCATTCCAGTCAGGGCCCTGCTCGGCCAGATGGCGTACCGCCTCCAGCACCCCGCGGGCATCGCCTTCCAGCAACGCGGTCAGTACATCGAAGACCTGGCCGTGGTCCAGCGTGCCGAGCATGGCACGTACATCGGCAGCCATGACCTTGCCTTCACCGAAGGCAATGGCCTGATCGGTGAGGCTCATCGCATCACGCATCGAACCGTCGGCGGCGCGCCCGAGCAGCCACAGCGCGTCGTCTTCGAACGGCACGTTCTCGACGCCCAGCACGTGGGTGAGGTGCTCGACAACGCGCTCAGGCGTCATGTTTTTCAACGAGAACTGCAGGCAGCGCGACAGAATGGTCGCCGGCAGTTTTTGCGGATCGGTGGTGGCCAGGATGAACTTGACGTAGGGCGGCGGCTCTTCAAGCGTCTTGAGCAAGGCGTTGAACGAGTGGCTGGAAAGCATGTGCACTTCGTCGATCAGGTAGACCTTGAAGCGACCGCGACTGGGCGCGTACTGCACGTTATCCAGCAGCTCGCGCGTGTCTTCGACCTTGGTGCGGCTGGCGGCGTCGATTTCGATCAGGTCGACGAAACGGCCCTCGTCGATCTCCTTGCACACCGAGCAGGTGCCGCAAGGCGTCGAAGTAATGCCGGTTTCACAGTTCAGGCACTTGGCGATGATCCGCGCGATAGTCGTCTTGCCGACGCCCCGTGTGCCGGTGAACAGATAGGCATGGTGCAGGCGCTGGCTGTCCAGCGCGTTGATCAGGGCCTTCAACACATGAGCCTGGCCGACCATTTCGCGGAACGAGCGCGGACGCCATTTACGTGCAAGAACCTGATAACTCATTTAAAACCGTCGCAACTGGTAAGCGGAAGACCGCCAATGCTAGCCGAGCAGGGGCAAAATTGCATCTGGTGTCCGCCTCTATTGTGGCTAAGCTGTGCAAATGACTCTATTGACGCGCTTTATCCGGGCCTTTACCACGCCGCGGCTGCCTCGTGCAGCGGCGGTCTGCCTGCTATTGCTGTTGCCGCAAAACGGCAGCGCGGCGCAGAGGACCTTGAGCTTTGCGGTCAACGAAGGCTGGACCATGCCGATGATGCACATCACCGACTTTCGTCCCGAATCCGGCATTCTGTTCGACATCATGCAAAGCCTTGCGCACCAGGTGGGCCTCGAAGCCCGTTATCACGTGATGCCGCGCCTGCGTATCCAGTCGGCGCTCGAGCGCGGCGAAGTCGACATGCACTGTTACAGCGCCCAGGCGTGGTACCCCGACCTTTCCGGCGACTACCTGTGGAGCCTGCCGATTCTCTATCAGCGCGACTGGCTGGTCGCTTCGGCCGCAACAGCTGCCGGCCCCTACCCCGAGCAGTTCGACAACGAAACCGTCGGCACCGTGCTGGGCTACACCTACCCGGCCCTCGAGCACCTTTTCGAAACTCATCAACTGGTCCGTGAAGATGCACGCACGCAAAACCAGACGCTCGGCAAGCTGATGGCCGGGCGCTACAACTACGCGGTGACCAATCAGTTGATCCTCGAATGGACCAACCGGAACCTGCCTGACGGCAAGAAACTCAAGCCGATCTCACTGGTCGCCGAACAGCCGGCCGCCTGCATGATCCGCAATAACCCCGAACTGCCAGTGGGCAGAATTTTGCGCACGCTGGTGCAGATGCGTCTGTCGGGCGAGATCCAGCAAATCATCGATCACTACACCACACCCACCGCACCCTGATCCTTGATCTGCGCTGTCGCAATAGCGTCATATTCCATGGTTACGCTCGCGTGAAATCTTTGGTAACACATTAACCAGCGCGAGTATTTGGCGATGAGCGACAGACCAGACGACGAAGAGACCAACGAAAACCCCAGCCGCCGTCGTTTTCTGGGCGGGATGGCTGCCCTGGGTGCAGGTGTCACCCTTAGCAGTTACGTTTCTGCCCACGAGAAGCCGCCTGGCGACAACGAACGGCATCATCACCTTGCCGGACCCGCGCTGGATCGCGCCTTGCGCGAAAATGTGAAAACCATTGTGGTGATCTACGCCGAGAACCGCAGCTTCAATAACCTGTTCGGCGATTTCCCCGGTGTCGAAAAGCCGCTCTCCTCGCTCAGGCCTTCCGATTACGAGCAGCGCGACCGCGACGGCACGCGCTTGTCCAAACTGCCCCCGGCCTGGGGCGGCGTGCTGCAGGTCGGACCGCAAACCGTCGATGGCGTGACCTATCCGGTGGGCGAGCAATTTCAGCAAGACCTGCCCAACGCGCCGTTCCCGCTCAAGGGACCAAACGGTGAAGACCTGCCGCTGAGCCTGGTGACCCGCGACCTGTGGCACGTCTTTTACCAGAACCAGATGCAGATCAACGACGGCAAGAACGACCGCTTCGTGGCCTGGGCCGATGCAGGCGGCCTGACCATGGGCAACTACGCACAGACTCAGTACTCGTTGCGCCTGTGGGATGTGGCCGAGGAGTTCGTACTGTGTGACAACTTCTTTCAGGGTGCTTTCGGCGGCTCGTTCCTCAACCACCAGTACCTGATTTCAGCCACGGCGCCTGTTTACCCGAACGCCGCCGAATCGCCGGCCAAGTCACAAATCGCCACCCTGCAGAGCTTCAACCCGCAGGACCCGCGCCTCAAACCGCTGGACAAGTCGCCAGCCAGCGCCATGGACGGGCCGCCACAATTCGGCCCCAGTGCCATCACGCCGGACAACTACGCCGTCAACACCATGGCCCCGCCGTACTGGCCAACCTGGCTGCGTGACCCGCAGAACCCTGATTACTCGAAACCGGATCTGCCCAACGTGCTGGTTCCGCAAAGCCACGAGCACATCGGTGACAAACTGTCGAAAAGGAATGTCGACTGGGCCTGGTATGCCGGTGCCTGGCAAGTGACGCTGGATGAATTCAAGGACTCCACCGGGATCCCGAAAATCCCCAACTTTCAATACCATCACCAGCCGTTCAACTACTTCAAGCAGCAGGGTCCGCAGCACCCTGAAGAGCGCAAGAAGCGCCTGCGTGATGGTGGCCTGGGTGACGAGTCGAGCACCAATCGCTTCCTCGCCGATGCCGAAGCGGGCAAGTTGCCTGCCGTTACCTTCTACAAACCCCAGGGCAACCTGAACATGCACGCCGGTTACGCCGACGTGGCTGCGGGTGACCGGCACATCGACCGGGTGATCAAGGTGCTGCGCAAGAGCCCGCAGTGGGACAACATGGTGATCGTCGTCACCGTCGACGAGAACGGCGGCTGGTGGGACCACGTTGCACCACCAAAAGGCGACCGCTTTGGTCCTGGCACGCGCATTCCCGCCCTGGTCATCTCCCCTTTCGCCCGCAAGGGCAAGGTCGACCACACGGTTTACGACACGGCCTCGATCCTGCGCCTGATCACCCGCGTGCATGGCCTGGAAAAGCTCGACGGCCTGAAACGCCGCGACGAGGCCATGATCGCGCGTGGCCAGACGCCAATGGGCGACCTGACCAACGCGCTGCAGTTTCCGGCCTGATTCGATCAGGTCGTCGCGTCGGCTGCTTCAAGCGCAGTCGGACGAGCGGTTTTAACCGGTGGCAGGGACGCCACGTACACCGTGCGGGACGGGAACGCGAAACGCACATCCAGTTCGGCAAAGGCTTCCATGATGTCCAGATTGATCGCCTGCTGCACATCCATATAGACGTTGTAGCTGGGGTCGAGCACGATGAAAACGGTCTCGAACTCCAGCGATGTCTCGCCAAAACCCCGAAAATGCGAACGGTCGAAACGTGCCAGTTTCTGCGCGTTGATGATCGCTTCGACTTTCTTCGGCACTTCCCTTATCTGATCGACCGAGCAGTCATAGGTCAGCCTGAACTCGAAGACAATGCGTCGTTCCTGCAAACGTTTGTAGTTCTGAATGGTGTTGTTGATCATGTCGGCGTTGGCCATCACGATCTGCTCGCCACCCAGGCTGCGGATTCGCGTGGTCTTGAGGCCCACGTGTTCGACCGTACCGGACAGCGCACCGACGACGATGAAGTCGCCGACCTCGAAAGGCTTGTCCACTGCGATGGACAGCGAGGCAAACACGTCGCCCAGAATGTTCTGCACCGCCAGCGCGACCGCAATGCCGCCGATCCCGAGGCTGGCGACAAACGCGGTGATATTGACCCCGACGTTGGACAGCATCGCCATGACCACCGTGGCCCACAGCAACACCTTCGCGCCCCACAGACTCAACGTGGCCAGCGCACTGCCCTGAAAGGTGCCGCCGGCGTTGTGACGCACGAAGTAGCGCTGCAACGCCAGCGCGATCGCCCGGTTCGCCCACAACCCGACCTGCAATGCGGCGACCACGAACCATAGGCTGCTGACCCGCCCGAGCCAGCGTTCCGGCAGATCGAGCATGCCGATGCCGATCAGGATCGAAGCCAGCAGCAATAACGTATTACTGGTGCCCGACAGCACCTGAACCACGATGTATCGCATATGCGTGCTGGGCGCCTGGGCACGCGAACGCATCTTTCTGAGCACAAAACCGATCACGCCCCTGACCAGAATAAAACTCAGGGTCGAGGCAAAAATAGCCAGTATCCAGTTAGCGAGCGATATGCCCAGAAATTGCGAGTCTGTGAAAAATCTGATGATGTCCTGTTCCATCCGGCCCCCGGCTCCACTGCTGCGAGACGCCTGACCGAAAAGCCTGTGACACCCGCAGCGACTTGAATTGCCCCTTGCCGTAAAACGGTTTCAAGCGACGCGTAAGGGGTTAGGTGGCACATGGCGCGGAGGGTTCAGACGAATTCGGATCGCATTACCGGCCGCTCTACATCAGGATGGCCACACGCGTTGCAAAAGGTATCCATGCGCGGACACAAAAGCAGGAATAGCTAAAGCGCGTTCGGCATATGGCGAGGGTTCGGAGGTACTGGGAGATAGGGGGATTGCAGTGCAACTGCGTCGAGGACCGACTGAAGATTCGTTAAGGTGGTGCCCCCACCAGCCACACCCCGGCACACAATGTTCCCGCTGTGGCTGCTTCCTTCCGGATCTGACCAGGTTCACGGGTAATCGTTGCGGGGGGACCGATGGGGTCACCATAACGACACTCACCAGTTGGTGAGCCGCGCCATTGTACCGGTCTTGCGCGAGTTTACAACCGTTGCTGCGGATAAAAATTTCGAGGGGGCTCAAGCACTTGTGTGCCGGGGCTGAACGGCAAATGCGTACCGGTCATCAGCGTTACAAATCCTCGAAACGACCCCATTCGATCCTGTACCCTGCCCGCCTCAACAATAATCAGCCAGCAGGTTGCTCATGCAGACTCGATTGGTCGACTACCACGACCTCACCGCCCCTCAACGCCAGCAGCTCGGATACCTTGAGGTTACGCAGGAACAGATACAGTTTTCCGGCGACATCTACACCGCGCTCAATACGCTTCTGGTCAGACCCAGTCCGAATATTTGCGGCTTCGCGCTGCTCGGTGACGAGAAGCCGGTGGGGTTTTTCCTGCTCAAGCGCGATGATTGTCTGCCGCATTGGGCTCAGGAGGATCTGACGGCAACACTGCATGCGTTGCAGATCGATCACCGTGAACAGGGCAAGGGGCTGGGCAAGGCGTGCCTGCAAGCGCTGCCTGCGGCGTTGCGTCTGAAATGGCCGGACATCACTCAATTGATGCTGTCGGTGGATGCGGACAACTCGGCCGCCATCGGGCTTTATACAGGCCAGGGCTGGATCGATACCGGTGAGGCGTACCGCGGGCGCATCGGCTTCGAGCGCAGACTGACCCTGACGCTTTGAACCGTTTTTGAACAAACGCCTGACACGCCGCCGAAGCGTGTCAGGCACGACCCGCGTTACTGGGCCTGCAGAACCTCATCGGCCTTGCCACCGGCATCCTGAATCACCAGATGGATGAAGTGCAGCTTGGCGATGACTGCTGGAGGCAGCACGAACGGATAGAAATCCGGCTGCCCCATGCTGCGTGACAGCTCGTTGAGCATGCTCGCCAGCTCGATCCAGGCATTGACGAACGACAGGAACGCCGGGCCGCCCGGATGCTGTGGATCGTAGAGCACTTCCAGCGGAAACGGCTGGTAATCGAGCTCCATGTCGCGAGCGCTCATGCCAAACCCCAGCGCGGTGTCGACCGCATCCATCATGTGCAGGTAATGCGCCCAGGTTTCGGCCCAGTCTTCCCACGGATGCATGGTCGCGTAGGCACTGACGAAGCTTTCCTGCCAGTTGTCCGGCGCGCCGTTCTTGTAGTGGTGATCGAGCGCGTCGGCATAGCTGGCGCGCTCGTCGCCGAACAGGTTGCGATAGCTGTCCTGCCAGTGGGTATTGGCGATGAGCCGATCCCAGTAGTAATGACCGACTTCATGACGGAAATGGCCGAGCAAGGTGCGATAGGGTTCGTGCATCTGTACACGCATCGCTTCGCGGTGTGCGTCGTCGGCTTCTTCGATGTTCAGGGTGATCAGGCCGTTGGCATGGCCTGTGGTTGGCAGGTTGCCTTCCAGATCGACACCGACAAAATCGAAGGCCAGGCCGGTTTCTTCGTCGATAGTCTTGGGGATGACCTGCAGCCCCAGGGAAATCAGCTGTGCGACCAGGCGACGTTTGGCGGTCTCGACCTTGCGCCAGCGCTCGCCGTTTTCAACCACGGACAGGTCGGGAATGGTGTGATTGAGGCTGCACGCGACACAGAATTCGCCGGCATTGTGCTCTGGAAAAAGCCAGTTACAGGCTGCCGGAGTGCCGAGGTTGGCGCAACGCCGATACAGCCCGGCACCCGGCTCATCGCTCAAGCGCCAGGTAGTGGGGTCAGGCCCTGCTTCGAGCGTAGCGACGCGTCCCTGCTCAGGCAGGTAGCCCAGCGCTGCCGAACAGGCCAGGCATTGGGTATTGGGGAAAAACACCGACTGGCCACAGGTGCACTGCCAGACCTTGCTGTTACGTTTGGATTCGCCGACAAATGGGGCGGTGATGCGTGAACTCAGTTGCTCGAAAAAGCGATACATGGCGATCTCCCGTTGACCTTGCATGGACTAGATCATGCCGACGCTTAAGGGGTTCAAAAATATTATCGAGCGGCATGGATGATGAGGCTGACGGCGTGTTCATGGACCAAAACGGTGCGTCGCACGGTAGTCGGGATTATCGTTCCTCACGCTCCAGCGTGGGAATGCAGTGCGTGACGCTCCGCGTCACAGATCTACGCCGCACCATCACACTCAAGATCGGACGCAGAGCGTCCAGAACTGCATGCGACGCGGAGCGTCGCACGATCATCAGGGCATACGCAGCGTCGGCCTTCCTCAATCAACCGCCACGCCCAGCTCGGCCAGGCGTTTGAGCAGTGCATCTTCGTCCAGCACGGTAAGGCCCAGTTCGTTGGCCTTGGTCAGTTTCGAGCCGGCACCCGGCCCCGCCACCACGGTGTGGGTCTTGGCCGAGACCGAGCCGGACACCTTGGCACCGAGGCTTTCGAGTTTTTCCTTGGCGACATCGCGGCTCATGCGCTCCAGCGAGCCGGTCAGCACCCAGGTCTGGCCAGCCAGCGGCAAGCCTTCGACGGTTTTTTTCTCGCTGCGCCAGTGCATGCCGAAGTCCTTGAGCTGGGCTTCGATGGCGCGGGCGCGCTCTGCGTTTGCGCTGTCGTCGAAGAAGTCACGAACCGACTTGGCCTGTTTCTCCGGCAGTGCCTGACGCATGTCCAGCCAGTCGGCGCTGATGATGGCCTCCAGCGTACCGAACCGGTCCGCCAGCTTCTGCGCAGCACCCGGTCCTACCGACGGAATGTGCAGTTTGTCGATCAGCCCTTCCAGCGTGGTGCTGGCCGCGAACTCGGCGCCCAGCTCGCCCTGATCCTGCAATTGCAGACCGCATTCACCGAGCAGCGCATCGATGACGCTACGGTTGTGCTCATCCTCGAAGAAGCTGTGAATCTCGTAAGCGACTTCCAGGCCAACATCCGGCAGGTAGGTCAAGACTTCCGGCAAGGCCTGTTTGACACGCTCCAGCGAAGCCAGCGAACGCGCCAGGACCTTGGCCGTCTCTTCACCCACATCGGGAATGCCCAGCGCATAAATGAAGCGCGCCAGGGTCGGCTGTCGGCTGTCGGCGATGGCATTGAGCAGCTTGTTGCTGGAGATTTCAGCAAAGCCTTCGAGGTCGATGATCTGTTCGTATTTCAGCTTGTACAGATCGGCAGGCGAGCCGATGAGTTTCTCATCGACCAGTTGCTCAATGGTTTTGTCACCCAGCCCTTCGATGTCCATGGCGCGACGCGACACGTAATGGATGATCGCCTGCTTGAGTTGCGCACCGCAGGCCAGACGGCCGACACAGCGATACACTGCGCCCTCGGTGACGGTTTCCTTGCCTTTGCTGCGTTTGATCAGCTGCGTGCGCTCGACGTGCGAGCCGCACACCGGGCAGGTCTGCGGAACCTGCACTGCCCTGGCATTCTCGGGGCGGCGCTCGGCAACCACCTGCACCACCTGCGGAATCACGTCACCGGCACGCCGGATGATCACCGTGTCGCCGATCATCAGCCCCAGCCGCGCCACTTCGTCCATGTTGTGCAGCGTGGCATTGGCGACCATGACGCCTGCCACCTTGACCGGCTTGAGGCGTGCGACCGGCGTGACGGCGCCGGTACGGCCCACCTGGAATTCGACATCCAGCAGTTCGGTGAGCTCTTCCATGGCGGGGAATTTATGGGCAATCGCCCAGCGCGGCTCACGGGCGCGGAAGCCCAGTTCGCGCTGGGCTGCCAGGTTGTTGACCTTGAACACTACACCGTCGATCTCGTAAGTCAGCGTCAGGCGCCGCTCACCGATATCGCGGTAATAGGCCAGGCACTCCTCGACGCCATTCGCCAGTTTCAGCTCGCGACTGACCGGCATGCCCCATTTTTTCAGCGCTTCAAGCACGCCGATGTGAGTGTCGGCGATCTCTGCGGACGTCTGACCCAGACCATAGCAGCAGAACTCCAACGGCCGGTTGGCGGTGATCTTGGAATCCAGTTGACGCAGGCTGCCTGCGGCTGCGTTGCGCGGGTTGGCGAAGGTCTTGCCGCCGATTTCCAGCTGGCTGGCGTTGAGGCGCTCGAAACCGGCCTTGGACATGAACACTTCACCGCGCACTTCCAGCACATCCGGCCAGCCCTTGCCCTGCAGCTTGAGCGGGATGTTGCGTACTGTGCGCACGTTAACACTGATGTCTTCGCCGGTGGTTCCGTCGCCACGCGTCGCGCCCCGCACCAGTGCGCCGTCGCGATACAGCAGGCTGACGGCCAGACCGTCCAGCTTGGGCTCGCAGCTGTACTGCACCTTGCCGCCTTCGCCAAACAGGTCGCCGGCCGGCAGATCCAGCCCCTCGGTGACCCGCCGATCGAATTCGAGCATGTCGTTTTCTTCGAACGCGTTGCCCAGGCTGAGCATCGGCATTTCGTGACGCACCTGGGTGAACGCCGACAAGGCCGCGCTTCCGACCCGCTGCGTCGGCGAATCTGGGGTGACCAGATGGGGGTTTTCCGCCTCCAGGGCCTTGAGCTCGTGAAACAGGCGGTCGTACTCGACATCCGGAATGCTCGGTTCATCCAGAACGTGGTAGCGGTAGTTGTGCTGATCCAGCTCTGCACGCAGTTCCAGGATTCGGGTTTCGACGGCCTTCATACGGTGTTCTCTCAAAAAGCAAAAAAGCAGCCGAGGCTGCTCAATCTGTTGGCTCTGTTCTGTTCAGGTCAGGTCCCGACAAGGCGTGCCGCAGCACGCTCATAATCGGGGACCCGCCCAAGGGCTTGCTTAACCGCGACGCTGGGTCAACGCACGACGCTCGAACTCGACGATGCGCTGGCGATAATGCTCGATGGTCTGCGCGGTCATGACGCTGCGCTGATCATCCTTCAGTTCGCCATCCAGCTCGTGAGCCAGCTTGCGAGCCGCGGCAACCATCACGTCGAAGGCCTGCTTGGGATGACGAGGGCCTGGCAAGCCGAGGAAGAAGCTGACCGCACGGGTACTGAAATGGTCGATATCGTCCAGGTCGAACACGCCGGGCTTGACCGCATTGGCCATCGAGAACAGCACTTCGCCATTGCCAGCCATGCTCTCGTGACGGTGGAAAATATCCATCTCGCCAAAACGCAGGCCGCTTTCCAGAATGTTCTGCAACAGTGCCGGGCCCTTGAAACCGCCTTCGCTGCGCGAGATCACGCTGATGACCAGCACTTCCTCCACCGGAGGCAGATCCTTGTCTTCAGTGATGCGCTGGGTCGGCTTGTCATCCGGGAAATCGTCGTCGCGGCCCGTGAACAGGCTCGGGCCGTCGAGATCCAGGTTCAGGTCGCCCTGCTGTGGCTCGTCCTTGCGCTTCTTGTCACTGCGTTTGTCGCTGTTGCTACGCTTGCCTTCACGCGGGCTGGCGCTCATGGACGGCAGATCGTGCTCGTCGAGCTGCGGCTCCTTGTGCGTATCCAGCACACGGGGCGGCCCCAGCACTTCAGCAGACGTGGTTTCTTCTTCATCCGGAAGGTTGGAGAAGCTCCGATCCAGTCTGAATTTCAATTTACCCTTGCTGCCGCGCATACGGCGCCAGCCATCAAAGAGAATACCGGCGATGACTATTATGCCGATGACGATCAGCCACTCGCGCAGACCGATTTCCATGTAATCCAGTGCCTCTAATGAAGAAATCTGAAAATAAGGGCCTAAACCCCTTTAATACGTGGTGCCAAGTCTATGTTCTGACTGGCAATTCGCCCACGCGAAAATAAAAAGTGGTCACTAAACTAGCACGACCAAAGGTAACTTTACACCGTCTGTTACGTCTCTTCGCCGCCCAAATTGCCATCTCATGTACCAGCGTCTCATTTTCAGGCCTCCGGGCGGCCATTTGCCCGCAGAACGAGGCGTCGAATCAGGCATCCACCAGCGCCATCGCCTGCTCCACATCCACCGCTACCAGCCGCGAACAACCGGGCTCGTGCATCGTCACCCCCATCAGTTGATCGGCCATTTCCATGGCGATCTTGTTGTGGGTGATGTAGATGAACTGCACCGTTTGTGACATTTCTTTCACCAATCGTGCATAGCGCCCCACGTTGGCGTCATCCAGCGGCGCATCCACCTCGTCAAGCATGCAAAACGGCGCAGGATTGAGTTTGAAAATGGCAAACACCAGTGCCAGCGCGGTCAGGGCTTTTTCACCACCCGAGAGCAAATGGATGGTGCTGTTCTTCTTGCCAGGGGGACGCGCCATGATTGTCACCCCAGTATCGAGTAAATCTTCGCCTGTCAGTTCCAAATAAGCGGAGCCACCACCGAAAACTTTTGGGAAAAGTGCCTGAATTCCGCTGTTTATCTGATCGAAGGTATCCTTGAAGCGGTTTCGGGTCTCCTTGTCGATCTTGCGGATGACGTTTTCCAGAGTGTCCAGCGCTTCGACCAGATCGGCATCCTGCGCATCCAGATAGCGCTTGCGCTCGGACTGCTGCTGGTACTCGTCGATGGCCGCGAGGTTGATTGCGCCCAGGCGCTGAATACGCCCGGCGATGCTTTCCAGTTGCTGCTCGGCAGCCTGTTCGCTGGCTTCCGGCGTCAGCGTGGCGAGCACGCCATGCAGGTCGTAGCCGTCCTCATGCAACTGGTCCTGCAAGGCTTTGCGACGCACCGTCAGCGACTGCCACTCCAGACGCTGCTGTTCCAGCTGGCCACGCAGCAGTTGCGATTGCTGCTCGGCCTGGGTGCGGCGCTTTTCTGCCTCACGCAATTCGCGATCAGCGTCTTCGAGTGCGTTCTTGGCAATGCGCATTTCGTCATCGACCACCATGCGCCGCTCCAGTAGCTCTTCAAGCTTGAGGCGAAGTTCTTCGAGCGGTGCCTCGCCCTCCTCCAGATTCAGGCTCAGTTGCTCGCGCTTCTCGGTAAGCCTTTCGGACTGCATGCGCAGGCGCTCCAGCGCCTGACGGGTCGAATCGTATTGCGCCTTGATCGAGCCCAGACGCACCGCCAGTTGATGACTGTGATCCTTGTGTTGCCGCGCATCCTGACGTATCCGGTCCAGACGCTCACGCAGCGCATCACGCTGGGCCTGCAGCACTTCGCGCTGCTCGGTATCCTGGGCCATGCTGTCCAGTGCGTCCTGCAATTGCAGGCGCGATTCGCCAAGGTGTTCGTGCTCGACCGCGCGCTGCTCACCCAGCTCGGCCAGTTCTTCATCAAGGCGGGTGCGGCGCAGGGTCAACTGCTCGACTTTTACCCGGACTGCCGACAGTTGTGCTTTCAGTTCGCTTTGCTGGCGGGTTTCGTCCTGTACGCGACGGCGCAGCTGCTCACGCGCGTCTTCCTCCTGCGACTGTTGCTCGCGCAAGACCAGTAATTGCTCTTCCAAAGTGGCCAGCGTCGCTTCGCGCTCATCGCGCTCCAGACTCAGCCGCTGCAATTCCTGACCGCGCGCCAGCACACCGCTCTGCGCTTCACTGGCGCGGCGTACACGCAAAAAGTGCCGGCCCACCCAGTAGCCGTCTCGGCTGATCAAGCTTTGCCCGGCGCTGAGTTGTGCACGTCGCGCCAGCGCCTCATCCAGGTTCTCGACCGGAATCACCTGGCCCAGCCAGGCCGACAGATCAACCGTACTGTCGACCTTTTCCAGCAAACTGCCCGGCGCGCGAATCGTGTCGGCACCCGCGCTGAGCAAACGCAGATCGCCCTGTTCGAAATTGGCCAGATCGAGCCCGTCGAAGTCATCGACCAGCACGGCCTGCAAATCGGCACCCAACACAGTTTCCACGGCCAGTTCCCAGCCGGCTTCGACGCTCAGCCCCTCGGCCAGACGCGGTCGCTCGGCCAGTTGCTGATCACGCAGCCACTCGGCGGTGCCGGTGTCCGGGTCAAGTGCCGCCTGCTGCAGCGCTTCGAGGGACGCCAGCCGGCCATTGAGACGTTGCAGCTCGCCCTGCGCCTGCTGTTGTGCCTGGCTGGCGTGCTGCAACGCCTCTCGCAATTGCTCAAGACGCTCGACCGCCTGCTCTTCGCCCATGTGCAGCTCTTCAAGGGTCATGTCGCGGGTGGCGAGGTCTTCGCTCAATTGCAGAATGGCCGCATCTTCCGGGTCGGCGGCCAGCAGTTGACGTTCTTCGGCCAGACGCCGCTGGCGCTCGGCCAGGCGTTCGATGCTCTGTTCCAGTTGCTGAATGCGTGACTGCTGGACCTGGGCCTGACGCTGCGGCTCGGCGGATTGCTGATTGAAGACGTCCCACTTCTCCTGCCAGCCCTGCATGGCCGCTTCGGCGTCTTCCAGGGCGATGGCCGACTCCTCGGCGGCGGCGCTGGTCATTTCCTGCTCGGGCTCGAGCATCTCCAGCTCTTCGCCTAGGGTGGCAAGCAACGTGGTGTCGTGCCCAAGGTGCGATTCGGTTTCCTGGCGGGCACGTTCGGCTTCACGCAGGTCATCCTGCAATTGGCGCAGCCGCTGCTGACCGTGCTGAATGCTCTGCTCGACACGGGCGATATCGCCGCCGACCGAATAAAAGCGGCCCTGCACCAGGTTGAAGCGTTCGGACAGGTCATGGTGGCCGTCGCGCAGCCTTTCGATACTGGCATCGGCGCTGCGCTGATCGGCCACCAGCGCCTCGAAACCGACCTCCTGATTGCTGATCACCGCCTCGCGCTGACCCACCAGATCATTCAGCGCCTGCCAGCGCAGGGCCGACAATTGCGCTTTCAGCTGGCGTTCTTCGGCCTTGTATTCCTGATATTTCTCGGCCGCCTGAGCCTGCCGGTGCAGACGCTCCAGCTGACGCTCGAGTTCTTCACGCAGGTCGGTCAGGCGCGCCAGATTCTCATGGGTACGACGAATGCGGTTTTCGGTTTCCCGACGCCGCTCCTTGTACTTGGAAATCCCTGCGGCTTCTTCGATGAAGTTGCGCAGGTCTTCGGGCTTGGCTTCGATCAGCTTGGAGATCATGCCCTGTTCGATGATCGAATAACTGCGTGGCCCCAGGCCGGTGCCGAGGAAGATGTCGGTGATGTCGCGACGGCGGCATTTGGTGCCGTTGAGGTAGTAGCTGTTCTGGCTGTCGCGGGTCACTTTGCGGCGAATGGAGATTTCCGCATACGCCGCGTACTCGCCCACCAGCGTGCCGTCGGAGTTATCGAAGACCAGCTCGATGCTGGCCTGGCTCACCGGCTTGCGGCTGGTGGAGCCGTTGAAGATGACGTCGGTCATCGACTCGCCGCGCAGGTTCTTGGCCGAGCTTTCGCCCATGACCCAGCGCACGGCGTCGATAATGTTGGATTTGCCACAGCCATTGGGGCCGACGACAGCCGCCATGTTGCTGGGGAAGTTCACCGTGGTGGGGTCGACGAAAGATTTGAACCCCGCCAGCTTGATGCACTTCAGGCGCACGGCGTCAGCCCGCTGCCAGGGCGGCCAGCACCAGCTGGCAGCTGCGCTGACAGTAGCTGACCAGCACGACACGAATCTTCGGCATATCCCGCGCCACCACTGCGCCAAGCAGATCGCCGAACAACGCCAGGTAGTCACCCATGTCAGCCTTGCGTTGCTCGAGCGCGATGAAATAGCTGCGGCTCATGGAAGGCTGCAGGTTCTCGACGGTTTCTTCGAGGTACGGGTTGCTGGCGAACGGGTAAGCCGCGCGCATGACATTGAAGCTCTCTTCGACGAATGCATTGACGTCCTGCTGCTCGAAACTGGCCTGCAGGCGCTGTTGTATCTGCAGAAACGGCGCAAGATCCTCTTCGGTCTTCCAGCGCTCGACCACCGCATTGGCCAGCAGAATGTACAGCTCGCTCATCAGGCTGCACAGGCTAATGACATTGTGCGCATTGAGCACCGTGACCTGTGCGCCACGACGCGGCAGGATCACTACCAGGTGGCGGCGCTCCAGAATCAGTAATGCTTCGCGCACGGAGCCACGGCTGACGTTCAACGCCTGCGTGACTTTCTGTTCCTGGATACGCTCTCCAGGCTTGAGCTCACCGCGAATGATCCGCTCGGCAAGATGATGAGCAATTTGCTCAGCGAGGCTGTCCGGGGCCTTGAACGTCATGACTATCCTTCAGAAAAAACCAGTTCCGCATGCAAGTCGCGGAGTGTATCTCAACCGGCACGGGTGGCGCAGGGCCATAAACGCGGAAACTGGCACGAAATACGCAAAACCTTGAATCACAGCCGACAGGCGATTCAAGAACCAGAGGCTCTTTGATCGGCAGATTGCCGAAAAACTCAATTTCCTGACTCGGAAGTCAGAAACAAATTGACCCAATAAACAGAGCTGATAGATTCATCGACATGTCTGATGACAATAAACGTGAGGGCTTTGCGCCGTGATTCAGTTCCTTTTGAACCAAGAGCTAAAAACCGAGCGCAGCCTGAATCCGAACATGACCGTGCTGACCTACCTGCGTGAGCAGGCACACAAGCCCGGTACCAAGGAAGGTTGCGCCAGTGGTGACTGCGGTGCCTGCACCGTCGTGGTGGGCGAGTTGCACAGTGACACCGACGGCGAGCAAACGCTGCGTTATCGCAGCCTCAATTCGTGCCTGACGTTCATGGCGTCGCTGCACGGCAAGCAATTGATCAGCGTCGAAGACCTCAAGCATCAGGGGCAGTTGCACTGCGTGCAGAAGGCGATGGTCGAGTGTCATGGCTCGCAATGCGGCTTTTGTACCCCCGGCTTTGTGATGTCGCTGTTTGCCCTGCAAAAGAACAGCAGCGAAGCCGATGCCCATCAGGCCCACGAAGCCCTGGCCGGCAACTTGTGTCGTTGTACCGGTTATCGCCCTATTCTGGCCGCCGCCGAGCAGTCTTGCGCGCAGCGCCTGCCGGACCAGTTCGATCAGCGCCAGACGCAAACCGTCGAACGCCTGCGCGCCATCGCCCCGGCCGGCACCGATGAACTGAATGACGGCGAAAAACGCTGCTTCATTCCGCTGACCGTGGCGGATCTGGCAGACCTCTACGACAGCCATCCACAGGCGCGCCTGCTGGCCGGCGGTACCGATCTGGCCCTGGAGGTCACGCAGTTTCACAAACAGTTGCCGGTGATGATTTACGTCGGACACATCGATGAAATGAAGGGCGTGAAGCGTTTCGATGACCGCCTGGAGATCGGTGCGGCAACCCCGCTGACCGATTGCTATGCAGCACTCAAGGCCGAATACCCGGACTTTGGCGAGTTACTGCAGCGCTTCGCCTCGTTGCAGATCCGCAATCAGGGCACGCTGGGCGGCAACATCGGCAACGCCTCCCCCATCGGCGACTCCCCGCCGCTGCTGATCGCCCTCGGTGCGCAGATCGTGCTGCGCAAAGGCAACAGTCAACGCACCCTGGCGCTGGAAGACTATTTCATCGACTACAAGGTCACGGCCCGCCAGGAAAGCGAGTTCATCGAAAAGATCATCGTGCCCACTGCCTCTTCGCGACAGATTTTCCGCGCCTATAAAGTCTCCAAACGGCTGGATGACGACATCTCGGCGGTCTGCGCGGCTTTTCGTCTGACCCTGGAAGGCGGCGTCATCCACGAGGCTCGCGTAGCGTTCGGTGGTATGGCAGCGATTCCCAAGCGTGCAGCGGCCTGCGAACAGGCGCTGATCGGGCAACCATGGAACCATGCAACCGTCGAGCGCGCCTGCGCGGCACTGAGCGAGGATTTCACCCCGCTGTCGGATTTCCGGGCGAGCAAGGAATACCGCCTGTTGAGCGCGCAAAACCTGCTGCGCAAGTACTTCATCGAGTTACAGACGCCAGCCGTTCCAACGCGGGTGACTGACTATGTCTGAGCATTCCTCAAACAGCACCCAGGCGGAGATGCTGGCGGTATTTCAGCAGGGTCTGAACACCGGCGTGGGCCGCAGCGTCAAGCACGACAGTGCCGACAAACACGTGTCCGGCGAAGCGGTGTACATCGATGATCGCCTGGAATTTCCCAACCAGCTGCACGTGTACGCACGCCTTTCCGACCGCGCCCATGCGCGCATCATCAGCATCGATACCTCGCCCTGCTACGCCTTCGAAGGTGTACGCATCGCGATTACCCATCAGGATATTCCGGGGCTCAAGGACATCGGGCCGTTGCTGCCCGGCGACCCGCTGCTGGCCATCGACAAGGTGGAGTTCGTCGGGCAACCGGTGCTCGCGGTGGCGGCTCGCGACCTGGACATTGCACGCCAGGCGGCCATGGCGGCGATCATCGAATACGAAGACCTGCAACCGGTGCTGGATGTGGTCCAGGCCCTGCACCAGAAACACTTCGTGCTCGACAGCCATACCCACAAGCGTGGCGACTCTGCCGCTGCGCTGGCGCGCGCAACCCACCGCCTGCAGGGCAACCTGCACATTGGCGGCCAGGAACATTTTTACCTGGAAACCCAGATCTCCTCGGTGATGCCGACCGAAGACGGCGGCATGATCGTCTATTGCTCGACCCAGAACCCCACGGAAATCCAGAAGCTGGTGGCCGAGGTACTGGGCGTGCCGATGAACCGCATCGTGGTCGACATGCGCCGCATGGGCGGTGGTTTTGGCGGCAAGGAAACCCAGGCGGCCAGCCCGGCCTGCCTGTGCGCCGTGATTGCCCGTTTGACCGGCCAGCCCACCAAGATGCGCCTGCAACGCTTCGAAGACATGCAGATGACCGGCAAGCGCCACCCGTTCTACATCGAGTACGACGTGGGTTTCGATGATGACGGTCGTCTGCAGGGTATACAGCTGGATCTGGCCGGCAACTGCGGCTATTCGCCGGACCTGTCGGCGTCCATCGTCGACCGCGCCATGTTCCATGCCGATAACGCGTATTACCTGGGCGAAGCCACCGTCAACGGCCACCGCTGCAAGACGCACACCGCGTCCAACACCGCCTACCGGGGCTTCGGCGGCCCGCAGGGCATGGTCGCCATCGAAGAGGTCATGGACTGCATTGCACGTTTCCTGGGCAAGGACCCGCTGCACGTGCGCAAGGCCAACTATTACGGCAAGACCGAGCGTAACGTCACCCACTATTACCAGACGGTCGAACACAACCTGCTGGAAGAGATGACCGCCGACCTCGAGCAAAGCAGCCAGTACGCCGAGCGCCGCGAAGCGATTCGTGCGTTCAATGCCGGCAGTCCGGTTCTGAAAAAAGGCCTGGCGCTGACGCCGGTCAAGTTCGGCATCTCGTTCACCGCCAGCTTTCTCAATCAGGCCGGTGCGCTGATTCATATCTACACCGACGGCAGCATCCACCTGAACCATGGCGGCACTGAAATGGGCCAGGGCTTGAACACCAAGGTCGCGCAGGTGGTCGCCGAGGTGTTTCAGGTGGACATCGAGCGCATCCAGATCACCGCGACCAACACCGACAAGGTGCCGAACACCTCGCCGACTGCGGCTTCGAGCGGCACGGACCTGAACGGCAAAGCCGCACAGAATGCCGCTGAAATCCTCAAGCAACGGCTGGTGGAGTTTGCTGCCAGGCACCATCAGGTGAGCGAAGCGGAGGTCGAATTCCGCAACGGCCATGTGCGGATCGGCGAGCTGTTCCTGCCGTTCGCCGAACTGGCGCAATTGGCATGGATGGGCCAGGTGTCGCTGTCGAGCACCGGCTATTACAAGACGCCGAAGATTTTTTACGACCGCAGCCAGGCGCGTGGTCGGCCGTTCTATTACTACGCCTTTGGCGCAGCCTGCGTGGAGGTCATCGTCGATACGCTGACCGGCGAATACAAGATGTTGCGCACCGACATCCTGCACGACGTCGGCGCGTCGCTGAACCCGGCCATCGATATCGGTCAGGTCGAAGGCGGCTATATTCAGGGCGCCGGCTGGCTGACCACCGAGGAACTGGTGTGGAACGACAAGGGCAAGCTGATGACCAGCGGCCCGGCGTCCTACAAGATCCCGGCAGTGGCAGACATGCCGCTCGATCTGCGCATCAAGCTGGTAGAGAACCGCAAGAATCCGGAAGACACGGTGTTCCATTCCAAGGCCGTCGGCGAGCCGCCGTTCATGCTCGGCATCGCCGCCTGGTGCGCGATCAAGGACGCCGTGGCGAGTCTGGGCGACTACCGTCATCAACCGAACATCGACGCCCCGGCGACACCGGAAAAAGTGTTGTGGGGCTGTGAACAGATGCGCCAGAACAGCGCTGCGCGTCGCGCATCCAGCGAAGGCGCCGAGCCGATTGTTTCTGCCTCTTCACGGGCAAGTGAAGCTTCGCCAGGCTCGCCTTCACCTATTCAGGATGCCCCCGTGGGAGCGAGCTTGCTCGCGAAGGCGCCTGGCCTGGATCACTCTGTCCTGGAGCAGAAATGAACAACTGGATCAGCGCCCTGGCCGAGCTGCAGGCCCGTGGAGAACCCGGCATTCTGGTGACGATCATCGAGGAGCTGGGCTCCACGCCACGTAATGCCGGATCGAAAATGGTGGTCTGCGCCGAGCACATCCACGACACCATCGGTGGCGGCCACCTGGAATACAAGGCCATGGAAATCGCCCGCGAGATGCTTGCCAGCGGCACCCGGCAGACGCGCCTGGAACGTTTCAACCTGGGTGCAAGCCTGGGCCAGTGCTGCGGCGGCGTGAACGTGCTGTTGTTCGAACCGATGGGCGAGCCCGTCGCGCAGATCGCCGTATTCGGTGCCGGTCATGTCGGCCGCGCGCTGGTGCCGTTGCTGGCCAGCCTGCCCTGCCGGGTACGCTGGATCGACAGCCGTGAGCAGGAATTCCCCGAACAGATGCCCGAGGGCGTGACGAAGATCATCAATGACGAGCCGGTCGACGAGGTCGCGCAACTGCCGGTCGGCACCTATTGCATCGTGATGACCCACAACCATCAGCTGGATCTGGAACTGACAGCCGCCATCCTCACGCGTGGCGACTTTGGTTACTTCGGGCTTATCGGCTCGAAAACCAAACGGGTCAAGTTCGAACATCGCTTGCGGGAACGCGGTTTCGACGCCAGTCTGCTGCAACGCATGCGTTGCCCGATGGGCCTGGCCGAGGTCAAAGGCAAGCTGCCCATCGAGATCGCGGTGTCGATCGCCGCGGAAATAATCGCCACTTACAATGTCAGCTTTGGCCAACACACCGCCAACGCCGAACCTATCGCCAGACTGCTGCCTGCATCGCGCCGCAGTCAGTCGCAATGAGTTACAACGAGAGTGCCATGAGTTCAGTTTCCCGCCGTAAAGCCTACCGCGCCGCCATCGTTCACAGCCTCGCCGACCCGGCCGAAGTGGCGCTGGAAGCATCCTATGAATACTTTGCCGACGGTCTGTTGCTGGTCGAGGACGGCACGATCGTTTCGGTGGGTCACGCTGCCGATCTGCTGGAGCGGCTCGACGACGATGTCGAGCTGATCGAGTACACGGACGCACTGATCACACCGGGGTTCATCGACACCCATATCCACTTGCCGCAAACCGGCATGATCGGCTCCTACGGCGAGCAATTGCTGGACTGGCTCAACACCTACACCTTCCCCTGCGAAAGCCAGTTCGCCGACCCCGCGCATTCGGCGCAGGTGGCCGACATCTTCATCAAGGAGCTGCTGCGCAACGGCACCACCACGGCGCTGGTGTTCGGCAGCGTGCACAAGGAATCGGTCGAGGCGTTTTTCAGCGCGGCCCAGGCACTTGATCTGCGCATGATCGCCGGCAAGGTGATGATGGACCGCAATGCGCCGGATTATCTGGTCGATACGCCAGAATCCGGGTATGCCGACAGCAAGGCACTGATCGAGCGCTGGCATGGCAAAGGTCGTTTGAGTTACGCAGTGACGCCGCGATTCGCGCCGACCAGCAGCCCGGAGCAATTGAGCCTGGCCGGCCAGTTGCTCACCGAGTATCCCGGCCTGTACCTGCAGACCCACATCAGCGAGAACCTTCAGGAGATCGAGTGGGTCAAGGCGCTGTTCCCGGAGCGCAAGCATTACCTGGACGTCTACGATCACTTCAACCTGCTAGGCGAGCGCTCGGTGTTCGCCCATGGCGTTCACCTGTGCGACGAACAATGCGCCCGACTGGCGCAGGCCGGTTCGGCGATTGCCTTCTGCCCGACCTCCAACCTGTTTTTGGGCAGCGGCCTGTTCAACCTGCCGATGGCCGAGAAGCACAAGGTGAATGTCGGTCTGGGCACCGACGTGGGCGGCGGCACCAGCTTTTCGATTCTGCAGACCCTGAACGAGGCCTACAAGGTCATGCAGATGCAGGGCGCACGGCTCAATCCGTTCAAATCACTGTACCTGGCGACACTGGGCGGCGCGCGGGCGCTGCGCCTGGAAGACAAGGTCGGCAGCCTGAAGCCCGGCAACGAGGCCGACTTCCTGGTGCTCGACTACAACGCCACCCCACTGCTGTCGTATCGCTTGAAGCAGGCGAAGACTATCGAAGAGATTCTGTTCGTGCTGATGACCATCGGTGACGACCGGACGGTGAAGCAGACCTGGTCGGGTGGGCGATTGGTGCATGACAGAGGCTAGCACCTCAGCGTGCCAAGAGGACGCAGAGCGTCCGGAACGGCATGACGACGCGGAGCGTCGCACGAGAGTTGAATTACCGACGCAGAGCTTCAGCACGAAGTTAAGATTATCGTTCCTCACGCTCCAGCGTGGGAATGCAGT